>AQRL01000034.1 GCA_000402515.1 Nanoarchaeota archaeon SCGC AAA011-G17 | reverse complement strand
GGAGGGGCTTTGGGAAACATGATTGACAGAATTTTTTATCATGGTGTTATTGATTTCATAAGAATATGGATATTCCCTGTGTTTAACCTTGCTGACATTTTTTAGTTGTTTAAACTCCTGTTTATACTTTGGATAAAAATACTCCCAGAAAGGATTGCTTCTGCAAATCATATTTTCCCAGAATCTGGATTGTGACTCATGCAATCCTAAAGATGCCCCATCATAAACAGCTGTATATTTATATTTTTTAGGAAAATTCAACTCATAAAAAGCATGCCCTGTCTCATGAGCAGTACTCAGGAAAGAGCCCATAGGATTCCCCTTAAACCTGTAGGTAATTCTTGTATCATTAATGCCGATAGAAGTAGTAAAAGGATGAGCAGATAAATCCATCCTGCTGTTATTTTCTTTCAATCCCAAACTCTTTCTTAGCTCTTCAGCCATTCTTCTCTCTCCCTCTCTTGGAAATTCATTAAAAAATTCAAACTTTTTATCATAATCCCTGCTACCTTTAATTTCCTTTAATAATTTAATTAGCTCATATTTCAGTTTATCAAATAAAGGCCTTATTTTTTCTACAGTCATGCCTTCTTCATAATTATTAAACAAGCCATTATAGCTATGCCCGCCAAGGTATAAATAGTTGGCTTCTTTTCTCTTCAGCTCAACAATTTTTTTCAGATACGGCTTGAATAAATTGAAATTATTTTTTTCCCTTGCTTCTCTCCAGACATTGTGGGCTAGGCTGGTCGTTCTTGACAATTCCTCCACAAAATCCAAGGGTAATTTTCTGGAAATAACCAGATCCTTATACAATCTGTTAACAACAACCTTCTCTTTGCCAATTAAATTTGTCTTCATTAGCCTTCTTGTCTCACTAAATAACTTATCAGAAATATTTCTTTTATGAATCTCCTTAGAGATCAAAGCATTCTGCTCAGCCCTGCTAATCCCTCCATCATTCGGCATGCAGACTCTCTGGTCCCATCCCAATAAAGCATCAGTATATTTTAACAAAGAAATCTCTTTTTGTGCATCATATATATATTCTAACTCTTTTTTCATATACATAATAATTATAAATCCTTAATAAAACTTTCTTATAATGAACAAGATAGAAAAAATATATAAATTGTTATTTGAAAAGTTTAGAGAGCAAAATTGGTGGCCAACTATAACATCTAATAAGAAATTTGAAATAATCCTTGGGACAATTCTGACACAAAATACCTCCTGGTCAAATGTTGAAAAAACAATAAAAACACTGAACTTAGTATGGTTAATAAGCCCGATAGAGCTCAAAAAAATACCTGAAAAGCACCTGGCAGAGCTAATAAGGTCCTCTGGCTATTATAATCAGAAAGCAAAAAAAATAAAGGCGGTGGTTGAATTCCTAGATTCAGGAAAAGAACTAACAAGGGAAAATCTCCTTAATGTTTGGGGTATTGGTCCTGAAACAGCAGATTCAATTTTACTATATGCCTATGAACAGCCGGTATTTGTAATAGATGCATATACAAAGAGAATTATGAAAAGATTTGGATTTAAGCAGAAAAGCTACGAAGAGTTTCAAAAACTATTTCACAAATCACTGAAAAAAGACCATAAATTATTCAATGAATATCATGCATTATTTGTAAAACTAGGAAAGGAAAACTGCAGAACTAAGCCATTGTGCAATTCATGCCCACTAACAGATATATGCACTAAGAATATAAAACCTTCTCTTGATGGAAATCAATAAACCCTATTCTTGAACGGGCTAATGTAACCATTCCTTTCTCATATAGTATTTTTGCTAAATCACGTATATGTTTGTCATTAGAAAAGACACAAAATCCCGAATGTAAATACGCAACCACTGATTTATCTGTTTCTGAAATTATTTTATACTTGGTTCCCTTTAGCCCACTGTTTAATATATCCTTTACCTGTTTGTTATTATTAGAAATTACTCTCCCCTTACTACTAATAATATCAATAATCTTTTCAAGTTCAGAAACAATTGTATTATCTGATTCAGCCATTGTTCTAAGATAAATTTTATTTTTATTTTTTCTTTTATTCCTATTGCACCTATTTTTTATGTAAGTTATCTCTTCTAAAACCTCCTTGGGAATTAATATGTTAGGTTTATTAGCCAAATAGGAATCAAATTTTAATCTATAATTCTGAATACATTTTACTTCTTCAAAAACTTCACTAAAAAAATATTTATCTATACTCGAGTCAGAAAAAATTTCAAACAAGCCGTCGAGGTCATCTTCAAAATAAAAAAGAGGGGGTAAAAAAATGTTAGTATCACAGATGACTTTCTCCCCATTTGTTTTCTTTTCAAAATTTGTTTTCAATATTTCAAAGCGATTTCTACTTTTTTCTTTTAAGCTAGTTAAATCTAATAATTCAACACTCATTTTATCCTTCTATCCTTGGCAACATAGTTTAATATCCTTCCCTCTTTCACCCCTCCGCAGCCTAAATAATCCTCTTTATTTTTAATAATCACAAAACCTTTTAAATCTTGCTCAGTTTTCAATTCTTCTCCCATTAGCCATTTCTTAACCTCTTCATCCTTAATTTCAATAACATTTTTATCTCCCTTAACCAATTGGCTTCCCTCAATGCTTAATCTAACCATCCCATCTTGTATCCTGCCAAAAAATAACCCCAAAGAATTAACCCTTATCTTCTCCACACTGACATTTTTGAAATCATTGCTTAATAAAAAGAGCTTGTCTTCCTTGTTTTTTAGGACAATATCTTTAAACTCAAAATCAACACCAAACTGCTCTCTAATAACCTCTTCAATCCTTTTAATTTCCTTTCTGTTAAGTACTTCCATAAAAATAACCTGATAAATAGCTATATAAAAATAACTGATTTTAAACCAAAAGATTTATACATAGATTATATCAATATAAATCAAAAATAAGTGAGAAGCAAATTGAATCAATTATTAGCTAGTATGGAAGAAGTAATTGTTTGTAAGGGGCATTTATACATTAGCAAGTGTAAGGATTGTATTGTTGATGAGAATAATAAATACTGTCCTAATTATATGCTAGTGAAGATTAAAGTTGATCCAAAAGATATTAAAAGAGAGCCTACTTCCATAGATAACAGATTAGAATCAGCCCCCCAACCAGATTAAAAACATCAGCAAGGTTAAACACAGGGAATATCCATATTCTTATGAAATCAATAACACCATGATAAAAAATTCTGTCAATCATGTTTCCCAAAGCCCCTCCCAAAACAAATCCCATTCCAAGTGCTAAATTAAAACTCTTAACATTATTATAGTAAATTATCAGGCCGACAACAAAAGCTGCAACAATAATAAAAAATATATTAAAGCCCTGAAACAGGCTGAAAGCAGCCCCGTAGTTTTTGACAGAATCATCAATAAATATTAATTTTGTTATCCTGTCCAGAACCAAAACAACTAAAGCAATCAAAAAAATCTTCCAGTTTACCATCTCTGTATAACTTCTTCTCTTGGTCTTTTTTGCTCCAAGCTAGCCAGTCTCTGGCTAATCACTTCTAATTTGCTGTTAATAATATCCAGTTTATCATTAAGAATCCTGAACTCCTTATTGTCATCATAATTCTGAGCCATTGGCTGCGGTTGCATATATCCCCCACCATAATCTAATTTAGGATTAATTTCCTGTTGAGGTATTTCTGCTTCTTCATAATCAGACTCTTCCTCTTTTTTCTTTCTCCTGAATAACCAGCTGAAAAACCCCATTTTACCGAAATGTTTAATAACTTCTTTCCTTATATATTTTTTGTTAAAAGAGGTTAATCATGTCATCTATTGTTGAAAAAGCAGTAAAATCATTAGCAGAAAGAAAGGGATTAAGCAAAGAAGATGCAGATAAATTATATAAAAAGGTGCAAGTCCCCATAAGCCCTTCGGGTAAAGAGGTCGGCGGCAAAGAAATAATTCTTGCATATGACTCTTTTGGAGAGGGGATTGAGCCTGTTTATTTCTGGATTCTGGATTTTATGAGAGACAAGCCAGGAGGTTTAGGCTTTCAGGTCTCAAAAACAGCAGAGGATTTTGAGGCAAGTGTTGGCTCTAGTTTTTTTAGCGAATATGGTACAAAAGCCTCAATAATGCAGGACAGGGCAATAAAGCTTATTGGAATGATCAATACAGTTGTCCGCTCTGTTATGAACATTCTTTATGATTTAAAAGAATTTGAAATAAGATTGGAATTCTACAGGAATATGCATTCAAAAGATGTGCAGGTGAGAAAAGATGCACGCCTTGGCTTAAAGCAGATCTGGCTTGACAGAGTAGATATGCAAAGAGGCAGAGGAGCAATACACTCAATGGCTCAGCAGTTAAGTTTTGTTACCTTGAGGGATGCATTCCTTTCAATAGATTCAGAAAAAGATATTGAAAAAATGGATTTAAATGAAAGAGTAAAAAGAATATTAGGCCCGAGAATTCAGGAATATCTGAAATGGGAAAAAATGTCTGAAATAGAATTGACAAGAAGATATAAAATAGAAAAACTCTATCTAAAATCACAGATAAGCTCTCTGAAATTATATGCTCTTTGGGCAAAGCCCTATATCATAGCCTCACAGAAATTAAAAACATTTGAATTTAATTCTCCTGATATTGTTTCAATCTTTAATAATCTCCAGATCAGCACAAATCTCTTTGCAAAGAAAGAGCAGAAGCCTGATGAAGAAAAATTCAAGGATGTAAAACTGGACAAAAAAATATACGCCTGTATTGAAGTAGAGTTTGACTTCAGGACCTTCCCCCATTTGGTTGGCCAGACACGAGAGGGGAATAAATATGCACAGGGTGGAAGAGTTGATATGGTATTCAGGGCTTTTGCATTGACAGAAGAGCAGGCAAACGAGGTTGAACATCAGGAAGTTTATGAAGGTCTTGAATTAGTAAAAGATATAGTTGAAGGGGTAAGTGATGAAACCTTAAAAGAACTGCAGGATGAGATTGATAAATACACAAAAGAAGAGCCAGATGAAGGAGACCCATTCAAAAAAATGACTTTTCTTGAATCAATAATAAATGAAACAAAAGATCCTGCCATGAGAAAAAAAATTCAGGACCAGATAAAAGAATTAAAAAAAACAGTAAGTAAACAGGCCATACCAGAATCGCCAAATCCCTTTTCTTCTTTATATTCAGCCTTCAAGGAATTAGTTCCAAAAAAAACAGCTAAGAAAGCAGAGCCCTTTGTAGTAAGGGAGACAATAGAAGAGGCAAAAAAACAAGCATCAAAACTTGCCTATGTTGTCTTCAGAATCTTCAAAAAGCAGCACGGAATGTTCGCAGAGTAACAGAAAATTAATAAACTTTAATAATTACCAAATTATATAAATAAGGGGGGATTATGGCAAATAATATTTTACGGGCAATATTAAACATCGCTTCATATAGAAATAATAATTTGAAAAGCTATGCTTCTACATACTTAAATAGGATAAATGCAGTTGGAGAGCAATTGGAGTTTTATATAAAAGACGCAATAGCTTCATCATTTAAGCTGCCACAAAATAAAAAGGAAGAGGAATATGCAAAAGTTTTTTCTTGGCTTGGAAACCAAAACCATCCGCCGGATATTATTATAAAAAATAGCGATGCCTTCGAAATTAAAAAAATTGAAAGCTTAAAAAGTGCCTTAGCATTAAATAGCTCTCCGCCAAAAAATAAGCTTCTTGCTGATGATATTAGAATTACCGCAGATTGCAAAAAATGCGATGGAGGAAATTGGAAAGAAAAAGAATTGTTTTATGTCATAGGAAATGCAAAGGGGGGGATTGTAAATTATCTTTTCTTTGTCCATGGCACTTGTTACGCAGCAGAGCATAAAGTTTATGAAGAAGTTCATGCGCCTATAAAAAAAGAAGTTGATTCTGTTCTTGATTCTTTGGGATTAGAGAAGGGAGAAACTGTTGAATTGGGAAAAGTTAAGAGAGTTGACCCCCTGGGAATAACTGAGTTAAGGATTAGGGGCATGTGGAGCATAGAAAACCCAATTAATATTTTTAAGGATTTATGCAAGCTCAAAGATAACAAATTCAATCTTTTTGCAATATTAAGAAAAGAGAAATACCTCTCTTACCCGAAAGATGACATAAAAGAGATAGAATCAAATAAAGATATTTCTGTTAAGGATGTAAAAATCAAAGACCCAAATAATCCTGCTAAATTAGTGGAGGCAAAGCTAATAACTTTGGTGGTATAATGAAAATCGCATCATTCTTTTCTGGAGCTGGAGGATTAGACTTAGGCTTTTCTAATGCTGGCTTTGAATTAGCATACGCTAATGATAATTGGGGGGGATGCTGGGAAACTTTTGAGAAAAACCACAGAATAAAAATAGATAAAAGGTCAATTGTAGATGTTAAGCCGGAAGAAATCCCAAATGTTGTTGGCTTTGTTGGTGGTCCGCCATGCCAAAGCTGGAGTTTAGCCGGAGCTATGAAAGGGATTAATGACCCGAGAGGCAAGCTTTTTTGGAATTATGTTGAATTAATAGAAAAAAAACAGCCATTATTCTTCTTAGCTGAAAATGTTCCCGGCATACTTTCACCGCAGCATAAGCCAGAATTCATGAAACTAATAAAGAAATTTTGGAATATTGGTTATGTTGTTTCATTTATGCTTATGGATGCCCGGTATTATGGCGTGCCACAAGAGAGAATGAGGGTTATTGTTGTTGGCTATCACAAAAAGCTAGGAAAGAAATTTGAATTCCCAAGAGGGTATGGAAAATGGGTAACTTTAAAGGAAGCTATTGGAGATTTACTGGAGCCAAGGCCGGCAAGTGAAAAAAATAAAACAAATGGAAAATTAGAAATTCCAAACCATGAATATATGAACGGCGGATTTTCAACAATCTATATGTCAAGAAATAGGGTAAGAGGCTGGGATGAGCAATCTTTTACAATTCAGGCAGGAGGAAGGCACGCCCCAATACATCCACAAGCCCCAAAAATGAAGTTAATTGGGAAGAATAAACGGGAATTCATAAAAGGAAAAGAGCATTTATACAGGAGATTATCTGTAAGAGAATGTGCAAGGATACAAACATTTCCTGATAATTTCGTTTTCTATTATGGCAATGTTGCAGACGGATACAAAATGATTGGTAATGCTGTTCCTGTAAAGCTAGCCGAAGCTATAGCCAAAAAAATAATGCAGGACCTAAAAGGGATGCAGGAAAAAGATAGAGGTGTAATATGTCAGACAGAATCACAAAAGAGCAAAGAAGCAAAATTATGTCTTGCATCAAATCAGTAAATACTTCTTTAGAGATAAATTTCAAAAAATTGCTTTCTAAAAACAAAATTAAAGGGTTTAGAAAACATCCTAAAATATTAGGAAATCCTGATTTTGCTTCATCTAAGAAGAGGATAGCCATATTTATTGATGGTGATTTTTGGCATGGCTATAACTGGAAAAATTTAGGTAAAATTCCGCCAAAAAAATACTGGCAAAAGAAAATTGAGAGAAACATAAAAAGAGATAAAAGATACAATAAACAGCTTAAAGAAGAGGGCTGGAAAGTTTTAAGATTTTGGGAACATGATATAAAGAAAAATCCTGCAAAATGTTTGTCGAAGATAAGTAAGCTTCTATAAAACCTGTCTCTTGTCCATTCAGATTAAATATTAAAATTATAACGAAATTACCTCAGAGAAATTTAAATTTTCTTCTCTCAAATTTTGCCTTAATCTTAGGTGATAATTCTGAAGGCTCCGTATACTTCTCTAAAGTTTTTAAAAATCTGTTTATGAAATCTAAATTACTTTTAATTTTTAATCTGACAATATCTTTCTTAACAACAAGAGAAAAATTAAAGGATTCATTCTTTTTTTGTAACTCCCAAAAATTGTTTAATATTTTTTCTCCATATTTCTTCTTGTATTTAGATAATTTAAAATCAGATTTTAATTTTTTAAAAGTTTTTTCAATATTTTTTATAATATTTTTATCTAATTCAAAAACTAAATTTATTTGTTGTTCGGTTCTATTTAATAATTTTATTTTAGACTTCATATCTTTAATAATTTTCTGTTATATATAAATCTAGTGGAATCTTCCCTTTCAGAAAGCTTCGCTGAGTAGAAGAAAACTTAATAAATCTAAATCTTTATTGATATAAAGTGAAAAAAACTAAACTTATATGGTATATTCTAACTTTTATTCCAATAATCTTAATTATTTTAGGATACATATTCCCTTCTGCATTCTTCTCAAGTCAGGAATCAATAAGAAACTTTGTTAATTCATGGGGTGTTTTTGCTCCGATTGCGTTCATTCTTCTTCAAATCTTACAGGTTGTTATAACTCCAATTAGTCATTATACTGTTTCAATTGCAGGAGGATTTATCTTTGGATTGTGGGGAGGATTTATCTATAATTATATAGGGAGAATAATTGGGACAGCAATAGCATTTTATTTAGGTAGAAAATTTGGGAGAAAAATTATCCAGCATGTCGTAAAACAAGAAACTATACAAAAATATGATTACTACTTTGATAAAGGGAGATGGTTATTATTCTTGGCATATTTCTTACCGTTATTTCCTGATGATGAATTATCTTATTTAGCAGGATTTTCTTCTATGAGTCCAAAGGTCTTCTTGCCTCTTATGATTATTGGGCATTTAAGCGGAAGTTTAAGTCTAGCTTACATTGGAAATGGAATTCAGTCAATTAGAGAGCCTATGTTTATTTTTCTTTCTTTGATAACCTTGGTGGGTGGGATTTGGTTTGTATTGCATTACAGAAAAATTAAATCTAAAGAGTAATATTTTATTTATAGGAATTTTCTCTCTCAGAACTCTCTCTTGCAGTATTTCTCATAAAACTGCAATATTTCATCTGCTTTTCTTGGATTAAGAGAATAATGAATTTCTCCTGTTTTCTTTGCTGGAATTATCCATTGGTTTTTTTCTAATTCTTTTAAAACATTTTTAGTAATTTTCTCTCCCCTTAAATGTGAAGGCAGTCCCTTAAGAATATTCTCGGTATGTGAACCGCCCCATTTTCTCCACTAAACTAATTTTTTGATAATCTGTTTTTTAATCTCAAAATCATCCATATTAAAATATAAGTTTCAATACTATATTAAATTTCCTTACTAATATGATACAATATTGTCTCAAAATAGAAAGATTTAAATAACAGCTATTTATAATAAATAACATGGAAAAATCATTATTTATAGAATTTATGGGAGACTCTCCAACTATAAGAGTCATGGACTACTTATTTACAATGGGAGAATTAGATTTCTCAATCACTGATATGGCAGAAAATGCAGGAATTGGGAGAGCAACACTATATAGAATATGGGGCAATTTAATCAAGAATGCAATAATAGTCCACACAAGGGATATAGGAAAGGCTAAGTTATTCAAATTAAACACAGAAAATCCAAAAATAAAAAAATTAATAGAAATATATGACATGCTTACTATAGAAGAATTAAAAAAACATACAAAGCAAAAAATAGAAGTCAGTATGTAAATATTCCCTATCAGAAAGATTAGCAGAATAAACCTAAAATTTAGTCAAGATTTGTATTATATGTGCACATATCAATGAATTATTTCTTTTTATTGTGCCAGTATATTTTCAGAATACCTTTAAATATTTTAAAATCATTCCATTTCTATGAATATCAGGAAGATTCTCAAGGAATTGGAAAAAGAAAAAGATAAATTATCCTATTTAAAAAAATTATTAGAAAAAATAAAAGACAAGAAGTTAAAATCACAAATCCAGCAGTTAATTAATTACTTAGAAAAAAAAGAGGAAAAGAATCTGGAAGAAAGATTAACAAATATCCCCATCCCAAGAAGAGAAGTAATGCAGTCGCTAAGGCAGGAAGCGCTTGAAGCAGAGCCGGAATACAAAGAAAGGATATCAGCAGCTCCAAGGCAGATAATCCCACAAAGAACACCAGAAGATTTAGAAAAAAATAATATTTATAAAAAAGGAAGCTCAGAATCTTATCATTCAAACCAGGAAAGGAATCCTATAAAAGCAAGGATGACAGAGTCTTATGAAGTCAACCATTTAGAATCAACAATAAGCTCAGAAGCAAAGCAGAATGTTGCATCAAAGCTGAAAGGAACCATGTCAGAAGATCAGATGGTAAAGTACACAACAGAGATGGAGGACAAAGCACCAAAATACACAACAGGAGTATCACATCTTGAAGAAAAAGAAACATTTAATATATCAACTAATAAAAAGAAAAAGATTCATGAGGATTACAAATGACAACCTTTAATGATGAATACACCTCATCAATGGATTCCAAGTATTATTTCAAGACAAGATTAGGTGCACCTACCTCTATTCAGTCTCCTAATCAGTTAGGTGAAGCATCTTCCAGATTAAATGAGGGTATAAAGCAGGTAGAAGTCGGAGCCTTATCTCAGAACATCCTTGACCAGGTTCCTAAAACACATTTCGATGAAATAAGGAGATTAAACAAGCTTACAGGAGCAGAAGCCTCTTTTCACGCACCTATCCAGGATTTGGACATAGCGGGTTTTGTTCCTGGACAGAATGTCTGGTCAGCAGATCAGCAGAAGGAAAATATAGAGAAAATAAAGGGATTCATAGACAAGGTAAATACTCTTGGAAGGTCAGAAGAGGATATAAAAAAAGGCAGAGGCCAGGAAAATATCCCGATAGTTCTGCATGGAGGTACACTGCCAGCTCAAAAATATCAGAAAACAGGTCTTGCTGAAGGAGGAAAATATTTTGAAGATGAAGAATTAGAAAAAGCAAAGCTTCAGGATCAAAGGTCTGAAATACTTATTGTTAACCAGGAAACAGGCCAACTGCAGGGAGTAAAATATGAAGAGATGAAAAGACTGGATGGAACAACTGAAGTTTGGACACCAGAGAGGAGATTGAAAAATCTTAATAGAACAGAGTGGGATCATCAGAGCTTGGAAATAATGCAGATGCAGAAGTCATTAAACGAAGTAAAAGACCGTTATGCTTCTCAGGAAGAAGAATATAAAGTACTAAAATACGGAGAAGCCCATAAGTCCCTGACAAAAGAACAGGAAAAAAGAAAAGAAGAAGTGGAAAAACAAATGCATCAAGTTGCAAACTTTGAAAAAGAGATAAACCAAAATGTTAATTCAGTGGCATTTAATATGAATAATAGATTTCTGAAATTTGCAGATAAAAACAGTACAGAATATAAGGATTATATGGAAAAAATAGAACCTCGTATTAATAATCTAAAACAAGAAGCAAGAGAAATATACAAAAAAGAAAAAACCTTTGAAGAATTAGATAAAAAAATAAAAGAATTTAAGGATTACAAAGAAGTGCCAGAATCTCTTAAAGAAGAATGGAGAAGAAGATATGAAGAAGTAATAGGGTTGCAGGATAAACAAGGTAGGGATATTTTAGAGTTAACATCACAGATGCCGGCACCAAAAACATGGCTTCCTGTTGAAGAATTCTCTGAGCAAAAATCAGCAGAAACATTGTCAGAATCTGCATTATATGGCTATGAAAAATACGGGGAAAAAGCCCCGATATTAGCAGTTGAAAATGTCTATCCAGGCATGCAGGCCTCTAGAGCAAAAGAGTTAAGGAAAACAATAGAAAAAGCACAGGATGAATTTGTAGAGAAATTAAAAAAACAAAAAGGATTATCAGAAGAAAAAGCAAGAAAAATAGCAGAAAAACTTATCGGAGCAACATGGGATGTTGGTCATATTAACCAGTTAAGAAAATACGGCTATTCAGAGGAAGATATTCTTAAAGAAACAAAAGATATTGCAAACCTTGTAAAGCATGTTCATCTTACAGATAATTTTGGTTTTGATGATTCTCATTTGCCTCCTGGATTAGGAAACGTTCCTATGAAGGAGATGCTTGAAATCCTTGAGAAAGAGGGGAAATTCAAGGGAAAAAGTATAGTTGAAGCCGGAGCATTTGTAGCAGCATTCAAAGAATCACCCTATCCATATACATTGGAATATTTCAATAAATCCTTGTATACAGAAGATGCAAAGCCCTACTGGAAAGATGTCTGGGACAGGGAAGGGGGTTATACAGGAGGATTTGGGGAAATAATGCCTCAGAAATACTTTGACTTGTACGGTCCTCCAGGATTTGGGCAGCTGCCTCCTGAACTTGGTGGAAGTGCAAAGAAACAGACAGACAGGTTCTCAGGGACACCGATGGAATAAAAAGATTTATAATAAGTTAAATTTATTTTTCTTGATATGAAGATTTTGGCAATTGGAGATTTCCACGGAAAGTTTCCTAAGAAATTTGAAAAAATAGCAAAAGATTGTGATATTATACTCTCTACAGGAGATTTTGCAAATATAGACAAGATAAGAGAAATAATTTTCAAGCATTGGACAGCTAAAAGATGGTGGGAAATTATAGGATTAAAAAAGGCAAAGGAAATTGAAAAAGAAAGTTTTGATTCAGGTCTAAAAGTTCTAAAAAAGCTTAATTCTCTTGGGAAAAAAGTTTACATCATCTGGGGTAATTCTGATTTTTATAAAACAATGGAAAGCAGTGAGCCAAAATCACTAAATCCTGGTTATTATAATAATGAAATTAAGAAATTAAAAAATTTGATTCTTATTGAGAGAAAAAAGGGAAAGATTAATGGAACAGAGATTATTGGTCATGGTGGATATCTTGATGTTACGGACTTCATAAAAAACCCGATTGACAAAGATAAGAAAAAACAGAAAAAAAGGCTTAAAAGATACAAAAAGAGTGAAGAAGAATTAAAACAATTATTTTTAAAAGAAAAGCCAAAAGATTTTATTTTTCTCATCCATTATACACCATACAAAATATTTGATAAAGTTAAATTCAAAAAAAGTCCGATGTACGGGAAAAATGTTGGCTGGGAGCCTTATAATCAGGTAATAAAAAAATACAAGCCAAAACTAGTTATTTGTGGCCATATGCATGAATATCAGGGAATTAAAAAATTAGGAAAAACATCAATACTTGCCACAGGTTCTGCTGCAGAAGGGAAAGCAGCAATAATTGACATTGATAAAAAAATTAAAGTTAGGTTTATTAAATAATTAAGGAAGTTTATATAAAAATACCTTAGGATTTAATCCTGCATTAGCATATCTTTCATAATATTCTATTATTTTTTTAGGTTTAAAACCTAATTTTTCCATCATTCTTATTGCTTGGTTATTATCAATAGACGTGTGAGAAATAAATTCCAAACCTCTGCTTCTACATTCTTCTATTATTCTTTTTGTAATTTCAGTGCCTATACCTCTGTTCTGAGAGGTGGGGTTAACTGTTATTGCATATTCTCCAAGGGATCTTTCAGATTCTAATGAATATATATTACTCTTAGGGTCAAATAAAGCAGTTCCTGAACCTACAATTTCCCCATCAAATTCAGCAACAATAGAAATGTTTGTGTCCTTACCAGCCAACCATAGTTTTATAATTTCTTCTTCTGTTATTCTAGTCTTCCTGGGAACATAAGGATACCCTCCTTTATCTAGGGCGTAATTGAAATATCTCATAACATCTTCTGCATCACGAGGTATACCTTTTTCATTCTTATTCCCCCAGTTCATAAATCTAATTATATAATCCATAATTTGCTACTTTTTAGTAGCTTTATAAATACAACTATCTCAATTTATCTTCTCTGCATTCTTATAAGTCTCTAGAAACATCTTTTTCATTATTTTAACAAATGGCTTATCTCTGATTAATAAAGTTATATTGGATTTAATTAGGGAAATCAGGATTTCATCATCATCTTGTATAGACATAGCAACTCCCTCATTATCAAATTTTTTTATTTCCTTTTTTATTTTTAGCCACTTATCAACATCTTTCTTTGTCTCTTCATCATACCTTGTTAATGTCTTCAGGTCCTTTCCTTTTTTTATTAAATCTTTGGCAATTCTAATCCATTCTGGTTTTGCTTCTGACGTCCATTTAATAGAATAATCATAACTTTTTGTATCTTTCATCTGCTTTATAATTTTATAAAACCCATTTCTTCCAATACCCATTAAAATAGGATTCTTTTCTTTAACATCATAAAACTGCTTCATTTCTTTAACCTTCTTTTTAATATCCTCAAGTCTTGCTTGTTTTTTTTCAATTAATTTCATTAAAGATTCTGGATTTGTTGGAACAAATTTCTTGCTCTTTTCAGGTATAACATTAACCAAACCCTTATTGATAAGAGAATTAAGAACAGTATATATCTTACTATAAGAAACCCCGCTCTCTCTGCTCAGGTCTCCAGAACCAAGCTTTCCAAGTCTGACAAGCTGTTCATAAATCTTGCCCTCGTTTTTTGTTAAGCCCAGTTCTCCAAAATCAACCTTTTCCATAAATTAGGTAATGCTTAATACTATAAAAATATATCTATTTACCACCCCAATGGGGGTGTCATATATTTAAATAATAATAGATTACTTACTTATAAGAGGTAAAATGGCAAATTATAACAAAACGGACCTTGTAGTATTTGATTTAGATAATACTCTAATCGATTCTAACCCAAAACTAACTAGCGATGTTGTAGGGGCTTTCGCCAGACTTGGAAGGCAAATAACTCCTGAAGAAGTTTCGGGAAATTGGTATGACCTAGCCAGAAAGTATGGCTTTTCAAGTGAGCAATTTGATAGGGAATTTGATAAGAGGAAACCATGGGAAGAATCACTAAAAGCAGGAGAAGTTAATATATTCTCAGAAGTATACGAAACCTTAGAGGGTCTAAAACAAAGAAACACAAGATTAGCCTTACTATCAAGATCAAATAGGGAATATACTGACCAAAAAATAGACCATTTTGGATTAAGGCCTTATTTTGAGCACATAAAAGTAATCGATGTTAAGGCCCCTTCAAAAAGAGATGGGGCACTGGAATTAATAGCTGACTTAGACCCCAAATCAATCAATAAAGTGTTGTTTGTAGGGGATAGAGAAGAAGATGTTGTTATAGCAAGAGATGTACAAAGTAAATATGGTCTTTCTTCAGAGGGAGTTTATGTTTCTAGAAATAAAAAACCCATTGATGGATATACAAATATCCAGTCATTAAAAGAACTTACAGGGATGATATAAAATGGAAGATAAAATAAAAGAGATAATTGAAAGAGAATTTAATGCACAGATTTTAGAAATAAAAAGAATAACAGACGGGTATTCTCATTATATGTATCTTGTTAAAATAAACAAAGAGCCAGAGGAAGTCATAATCAGATTTTCAAATAATAAAAAAAAGGATGTTGGATTAGGAAAAGAGAAATTTATAATAGAACTGCTAAGAGAAAATAATATTCCCGCTCCCAAAATATATGCTTTTGATGATGAATATATGGTTTTAGAAAAACTCAAAGGAATAAGGTTGGATACAATCTGGGATAGTCTAGCAAAACAGGAGAAAATCCAGGTAACAAAAGAAATTGGAAAATTATTATCAAAAATTCATAGTATAAAATTTGAAGAGTTTGGAAAAATTGAATCAGAGGGTAAGATAAAATCAGATGAAGCATTCAACTTTAGAAAAATGGGAGAAAAACCAGAACACGACCCATATCTAAGACAATATTTAATAGATATTTTTGATGACTGTGCTAGATTACTTTCTTATCCGCACATATCCAAAGAGTTCATGGAGAAAATAATAAGTTATTACATAAGGAACTTAGGAAAAATAGATTATGATGGAAAAGCAACACTGGTTCATGCAGATTTTATGACTGGGCATATTTTTGTTGAAAAGACTGGAGATGAATATAAAATAACAGGAATAATTGACTTTGAATTTGCTAGATCTCACGCACCTGAATATGATTTTATCAAGTTGCATAGACAGGGATTCTTTGATGATGAAGAAATAAAACAGGCATTGAAAGAAGGCTATGGAGAGATAAATGAACAGGCAGTTGAATTTCATAGATTAACAAGGGATTTGGGATTTGCTTGGGCAATGGTGGAGTCTGGAAATAAAAAGCTTTCAGATGAAAAAATAAAAGAGCTTGAAGAAAAATTAAATAGTTTAATCTAACAAAGCGTTAATTTAAAATTGGAGATTATTAAGAGGGAGATATAAATATGAATAAAAAAATTATAACAGATTTGGGCATGTTATTAAGGTGTAGTTTACCTATTTCAAATGAGCCATTATCAGTTGAAAAAACTAGAGAACTCTGGGAAAAATATGATCCAAGCCATAAAACAGCAAAACCCCAGTCTAAAAAATTTACTGATTTTCAGTATTTTAGTTTCAAGGTAGTCTATAAAAATATTTTCACTGATAGAATTAATGTAATTAATTTTTTGGGAAAGGTCCCTCACGCTTTTTTTATTGGACAAGAGATGTATTGGAAACCAGAAATAATTAAAGCGTTAACTTAATAAATAACAAATTATTATTATCAAAAAAGAGGTGAATAATGGATAAAAAGCAGTTGCTTGATACAGATTATAAGATAGCTTACGATTTTGCAACAAAAGCCTATCAGCAGTTCAGGGAAGTAATAAAGTCAATTGCATTATTCGGCTCTGTTTCTAAGGATATTCCAAAAAAAGGCTCAGATATTGATGTTATAGTTATTGTAGATGATTGCACAGTTCTCTGGGATGAGGAATTAATAGCCTGGTATAGGGAAGAACTGGCAAAATTAATTACAAAGCAGAATTACAAGAAAAACCTTCATATCAATACAGTTACTCTCTCAACTTTCTGGAATCAGGTGAAAGAGGGAGATCCAGTTGCAATTAATGTTTTGAGATACGGCCAGCCATTGATTGATTATGGAGGATTCTTCAATCCATTAAAAGTTTTATTAAGAAGGGGAAAAATACGCCCAACACCCGAGGCAATCTATGTTGCACTTCAAAGAGCACCAATGCATCTAACCCGCTCAAAATATGCTATTTTAGGAGCAGTAGAAGGTTTATATTGGGCAATGGTAGATTCAGCGCATGCAGCCTTAATGATGGCAGGCCACACACCTCCAAGTCCAGAGCATATTTACGACATGCTGAATAAGGTATTCTCTAAAAAAATAAATAGAAGATTAATAGAGGATTTCAAAGAAATGTACACTCTTGTCCATAACATAACTCATGGTAATATAAAAACAATAGAAGGAAAAAAAATAGATGAAATGCAGAAAAAAGCAGAAAACTTTGTTAATGAAATGAAATTGCTTGTTAAAAAATTAGAATAATCCACAACCATAAACATTAACCACTTCCTGAAGATTATCTATTCTTTTTAATTCTTCGATTCTATTTAACCCCAAAGATTCTATGTAATTATAATCTTTTGATTTTAATAAATAATCATACATTTTTAGTGTCAAATTAGTTATCTCGGGATTTTTAAGTTTTGTTTCAATACCTGAGTGAGCTGCTCCGTACAATATAGCAGCTTGAACCCCTTTATTCCACTTCTTATGTTTTGGTACTAAATACTCTGAAATCTTTTTTGCTGCAATTGCATCTCTAAATCCAGAAACAGGCATTGGTAATGTATTTGTTAAAATGTTATTAAGGGTATTAAAAGGAGGTATATTATATTTTCCACTAATTCCATCAATCATCATAAAAAGTGGTGAAGAAAAGATTGCCCCCAATGAGAACAAACCAGAATTTTTTAAAAAACATCTTCTAGACTGCTTTTTTATCATATCCTTCGCTTTGGGTAAAAAAGCTATACCCATTCCAAGAAATGAACCGTTTATTAAAAGATCAATAACATTAACAAAATTATTAAAATTAGATTTTATATCAACACAATAAATGTTTATTTCTGGATTATCTTTTGTAATCTTTTTGTATAATTCACTATATTGTGGAAAGTTTTGATATAAATTGGGTGTTATGTGACCTATCCCTTCAAAAACCATAAAGTCTATATCAGAGAAATCTACATCTTCAAAAATATTAAGGCTTGAACTAAAATGATTACCCAAACCAAGATAATACTTCGCATCCTTTGTTTCAAATATTCTAAGTGCCATTTTAAATAATTATTATTTTTTAAGTCTTTGATATTCCTTAAATGCATCTACCTCGTTTATTCCTGCCCTTTCTATATATTCTTCACCAACATTCTTTGTATTTCCACATTTTGTGCAATTAACTAAATCTAAAACAGGAACTTCTTGCCCAAGAAAAGTAGGGATTTCCGCAAACTGCCTGCCTAAATAATCAAATTCCATACTTCCGCATCTGCATTTTATTTTGTCTGTCATTTTAAAAGTGGTTCAATGACTATTTTTTCTAAATATTTACCAAAAGCTTCTTTGCCTAAATATGAAACAGATATCTCTTTCGTATCTAATATGGCTGGTTTATCTTCCTCTTTTGCATATATGATTTTATTAGGTTCATTTGGATGGGATACAATATTCAAAAAAGGATTTATTACTGTTGTTTCATAATCAGTGCGGTGTAATACTCCCCAGATTGTACTGTTTTTGGTAAAAACTCTTACATATTCTCCTAATAATTCTGTAAATCTACCTTCATTTTTAGTTTTTTCCTCTAACCCGAATTTTCGTTGTTTTGTCATTTTAGAA
Source organism: Nanoarchaeota archaeon SCGC AAA011-G17 (assembly GCA_000402515.1). Lineage (GTDB taxonomy): Archaea > Nanobdellota > Nanobdellia > SCGC-AAA011-G17 > SCGC-AAA011-G17 > SCGC-AAA011-G17. The sequence goes on along the minus strand of AQRL01000034.1, from coordinate 32,282 downwards.
AAAAAGAAAAAAGGAGATTACTCCCTTGTTGCTTGCTGTTGGTATGCATCATGTACTTTATACATTTCAGCACCAGCAACACCATAAGCATTTTTGTCTGCAATAGCTTGGTCAATCTCTGCTCTTACTTCATTATCCAGCGCATTTGCAGCAATATTATATTGTATCTGTTTGAAATGCTCACCAAGAGCCCTGACATTGTCTCCCTGACCAAGTAAATTATACTGGTATGCTAATGCACTTTCTTTCTTCATCCAATCACTTTGGATCATACTGTTCATTAATGCAATAGCCTGTCCATAATCTTTCTTTGCTAAAAGATGCTTCAATCCCTCTGCCATATTTAAAATCTTAAGGATAGTCTTTAGCTTCTCACTTGGGTTAGCTGGCAAAATACCACTCTTGGCAATTTCAAGATATGTCTGTCTCTTTCCTGCCTCATCTAAAGATTCATAAAATTCAGATCTTATACCATCATAAATTTCAGGTGTAACTTTATTATTCATCTCTTGAGTCATTCTGCCTACATAGTCTTCAAGCTGTGCATCTACAACACCAGCAGGCTGAGTCAGCATAGGTTGCCCATTTGCATCAGGTATTTGTTTTCTGAAATCATAATTATCAGTGCTTGGATTTACTCTTAGTAATTCTCTATCTTGTTTTAATCCAAAATAGGAACCATACATTCTTTCAATTTGTTCGTCTAGTGTCATTTTTTTATTCCTCCCTTATTCAAAGGTTAAAACCCCTCTTTCTCCTAAAATTTTATTTGCAGCCTCGACCTTTGCTTGTCTTTCTAGATCATTTCCATAAGCTTTTTGATCACGATCATTTGATCTTAACGCATGTTTCTCTCTTTCAGAAAGTACTCTTTGTGTTGATTGATGTGAAAAATTTTCATAAAACCCTCTAAAATAACATTCTTTCAATACCTCATTTATATTTTTTCCATATTCGATAGTATCCATTTTTATCCTCTTAATTTCTATAGAATAAGCCATTTTACACATTTATAAAGCTTTCGGTTTGTATTTACTTATAGGTGACAACATAAACTAGTTAATTAATACTATAATACCCTAAATTATGATAGAGTTAATGAAGTATACCTATTTAATGGAGCCTAAAAAAATAAAGCAAGAGCTTGAAAAACTCTGGAAAAGATATCAAAAATTGCTTAAAAAATCAGGCTGGGAAAGCATAAATGAAGCACGCTCAATTCTATATCTTATTGGTCAAATTTATTTAGAACAAATTGCAACAGAAGCAATACAAAGAAGACTGCATCTTTTAAAAGAAAAATTAACCTTATTGGAATTCTTTGATATTATAGACAAAAAATCAGAAAAGCTGAAGGATTTAAGAAAAGAGGAGCTCTTCAAAAGATTAGAAGAGTTTTATATAATTGTTAAACAATACAAAAACAAGTATGTTGGCGGTAAATACTATCTTGATGAAGAAAAATTTATTCAGGAATATAATAAAAAGAATCCAAATAATTCGTTAAAAATAGGTTATAAAGGTTCTTTCTAAATCTCTTTTTCAATCTTATAAATTATATACTCTAAAATATATATTGTATTCACTTGACACACTTGACATGCCCTCGCAGGACTTATAAGCCAACAAAGTCTTTATATTAAGATGCAACCAAGAATAATTCATATACAAGATTTACCGATAGATAAAATATATATTGATTTAAATGATGAATTCAGGATTGAAATAATAGACAAAGCAAAAAGAAAATTAAATGGTACTTCCAAGTTAGCAATATATTTCAAGACTAAAAAATTTAATATACATGAATGGAAAAAAGGGATATCTTTTTGGAAAGGCAAGAAAACAAGAAGATTTCTTCCATTAAGCCAATTTATTAAAATTTCTCAATTACTAAACGATGAAGATGGATTAGAAAAAAATATAGTAGCAATAAGGGGTCCTGGAAATGGAAGAGTAATAAAAACAAAATTTCCATGGAAAGAAGATGAGAGAATTATAAGAATAGTATCACATATTATAGGAGATGGTTATGGATCAAATTTTAGAACAGGGGGACTGCCCTACTACAGAAATACCTCAAAAGTATTAAGAGAACAATTCAAAAAAGATCTTAAGTTCTTTGGTAATGTCCCTACAAATCTAAATATGGATATGCTGCAGTTTCCTAAAGTAATCCCTATATTCTAAAACACCTATACAAAATAGAATTTGATACCTATAATTCAAGAGTTCCTAGGATATTATACAACCTTCCAGAAAACTTTACAGGAGAATTTTTAAAAGCTTTTTTTGATGATGAAGGCTCTGTAGATTCTTCAAGGGTAAAATTAACATCTTTCAATTATAGTTTGATAAGCGATATAAAAGAACTAATAAAAGTAAAATTCCCAGAAATTTATAATAACATAACAGAGATAAGAGGAACAAAAACTATATTAAATAATAGATTATTCCAAGGATATTATTTCTCAATTCTTTCAAAAGGATTACAGGAATATCAAAATAAAATAAACTTTAATCACCCAGATAAAAAAATAAGGCTAGAACACTCATTGCTTTGTTCAAAAAACGGTTTCAGAACGAGGGGTAGAGGTATCACTTTTTACAGTATATTACAAATACTAAAAGAAAAACCACAAACAGTTTATGAACTTGCTTTAAAATTAAACATAACAAGGGAAGCAATATCATATTCAATAAATAAATTAAAAGAAAGATCATTAATTCAAGAGCATTCTAAAGGGAAATACGATTCAATCATATGGTCATTAAAGTAATCAAATTCTTCTTTCAATATCAACAATTAATGCTTTTGTCTTAGCAACAACATCAGGGTTAACAGAAACAGAGGTTATTCCTTCTCTAACCAAAAATTCAGCAAATTTAGGATATTGTGAAGGAGCCTGACCACAGCAACTAACACTGACTCCTTCTCTCTTGCAGACATCAATAACTCTCCCTATTGCCTTTAAAACAGCAGGGTCATTCTCATCAAAGTAACCCATTCTGCTTAACTTTTCAGAATCCCTATCAACCCCTAAAATTAAGCATGTAAGGTCATTACTTCCTATACTAACGCCATCTATTCCTAATTTCAAAAATTCCTCTAGTATTAAAACAGCAGAAGGAACTTCAACCATAATCCAAATTTCTAATCCCTCTTTCCTTTCTAATCCCTCCTCTTTCATAATGTCTAAGCACTTTTTTACTTCCCAAGTGTTTCTAACAAAGGGCAGCATAACATAGACGTTTTTGCACTGCTCTCTTACCTTCTTTATTGCTCTGCATTCAAGCCTAAAAGCCTCTTGGAATTCATCACTAATATACCTTGACACCCCCCTCCACCCAATTAAAGGATTATCCTCCTTTGGTTCAAACTTATCTCCTCCTTCTAATCCTTTATATTCATTCGTCTTAAAATCTGAAAATCTAACAACAATTGGTTTTGGAGTAATTGTCTTGGCAACTTTCATAATCCCTTCAGCCAGTTTGTTTGTATATTCTTTCCCTCTGCCTTCTTCAATTAATGCATTGGGATGTTTTTTTATAGATTCAGTAATCATAAATTCCAGTCTCATCAGGCCAATGCCGTCAAATGGTAATTTCTTGTATTTCTCTATCATATCCGGTTCACCTAAATTCATATAAATCCTTGTGTCTGTATGCATTTTTAATAATTCAGGGTCAATTTCTATCTTTTCTTCCTTGATGCTTCCAACAATCCCCCTGTAAACTTTTCCGTGTGTAGCATCAACAGTAATCTCTTCTCCATCTTTCAAAATTTTAGTAGCCTTTTCAGTCCCAACAATGCACGGAATTCCCATCTCTCTGCTTACTATTGCGGCATGACTCGTAATTCCGCCTTCATCAGTAACAATTGCTTTTGCTTTTTTCATAATAGGAACAAAGCTAGGATTAGTCATACTAGTAACTAATATATTCCCCTCTTTGAAATCAGAAATATTCTTTTCCTCAATCTTCTGCACTCTCCCTTTGCCAACACCCGAGCTTGCTGCTAATCCCCCTAATATTAATTCACCGCTTACCTCTTCCTTGCTGATTATTTTATTTAGGGTAGTAATCGGCCTTGACTGCACAATATATACCTTATTATCAATTGCAAATTCTATATCTTGTGGCTTTCCATAATGCTTCTCAATCTTTAATGTCAATTCCCCTAATTTTTTTATCTCCTGCTCGTTTAAAACCGGTATATCCCAGTACTCCTCATTCAGATTTTTCTTTACAGTCTGCCCAGAAAGATTATCCCTTGTAAACATCCATGTCTGTTTCTTAATCTCCCTTTTCTTTAGCTCTAATGTATCTTTATTTAGAATATACAGATTAGGATTAATAGCGCCGGAAACAACAGCCTCTCCCAAACCAAAGCCAGCCTCAATAACAATCTCATTCTCATTAGTAGCAGGATTGACGCTGAATATTACACCCGCCTTCTTGGAATTAACCATCTTCTGGACAACAACTGCAATCAGAACTTTTTCATGCGGAAAATTATTCTTAATCCTGTAAAATATTGCTCTAGGAGTATAAAGAGAAGCCCAGCATTTCTTTATAGACTCTAATAGTTGCTTTTCTCCCTTGATATTTAGATAACTCTCCTGTTGCCCCGCAAATGAAGCAGTATTGTGGGTTATTATTCCACCAACACCTGCAGCAAAGTTCTCTATATTTGGAACAGTAAAGTCATAAACATCTCCATTATAATCATATTCTTCAATCCTGCTTATCTTGTCCCACAAAACACTTTTGTTAAACAACTCTGCATACTCATTCAATCCATTTTCTTCCATAATCTCAATAAATTTTCTTCTTGAAAAAGAACCATTTAGTATTCCCTTATTCCAAGGTATAGCTCTCTTAACAAATCTGCCATTATTATCATAATTAATGTTTTTTTCTAAAATATTTTTTTCAACATCATAAAAAGTTTTTCCACAACATTTACAATAATATCTTAATTTATTTTTATAATAACTTGTCTTTCCTATATTCTCTCCACAATCAGGGCATAAAGCTGCTTCAACCTTATTTTTAACTAGTTTGTCATTATATTTTTCTTTGATAATTTTTGATAATTCATTAGAAATAAACACACTATTCAGAAATTTAGGATGATTTTTCTTGCTGTTATACAGGTTAATTAATCTATCAATTTTCTCTATCTTGGTCTTTATAGTTATCACTTTCTTAAACATAGCAGCTTCAGAACCAGGGATTATTATTGTAAAAGCATTATTTTTCTTTCTTATATAAAAATCAATATCTAGCATCTCAAGTAACTTTATAATACCACCAATTAATTTCTCAGAAATTGAACAGTATTCAATAGTTTCAGAATTTATATATCCATCACCATCAAAACACCCTCCCAAGAAACTTCCGATTATTTCTTTGTTACATCCAAATATAAAATCAGGAACTTTTTTTATCTTACAGGATCTTCCCTTACCTTTGCTATCAAGTGGAATCCCAGTTGTATTATGCAAAAACCTAACTAATGATTTGCAATGAACTCTTATAGTGCCTTTATTTAATTTCTGTTTATCATAAAGATTTAATTTCTTTAAAAACCCCTTTACATTCTCTAGAATGTTATTATTTGTGTTTGTTATTCCAATATTATTATTTTTATAAGTATTGCCCTCAGCACAGTAAATTCCTAAGAAATAAGCAAATTCATCATCTAATTTTAGTTTTAATGGTAAGGGATTTTGGATTTTCCAGTTTGAAGAATTATTTTTTATATACACTTTATTCTCTTCAATATGAACATCCTTTCCATTTACATAATCAGAGACATCAATTTCATTAATTCCTGAATTAATAAGAGGGACATTTCTGGTTACAGGAACCATTTCATCTCCCTTTAGATTATCAACAGAAGTTACTATTGGTTTTAATGTATGGGGGTTAAGGACAATTAAGGAGTGATTCTTGCTTATTCCTATACTCCTACCTGTCTCTGTATTAATTTTATATAATTTGCTCTCTTTAGCAGAATGTCTGTATATTTGCTCAGCTATAACCCATTTAACTTCATTATCCTGCATAGATGCCACTTCAATTAAATTATTAGTGCCATCTCCTATTTTATCATAAATATTTGAAATTGTATCATATACTGGTTTACTGTCTATTTTCATAAGAACATGAGAATTCTGGTCAATACTTGGCAAGTCTTCAGCCGTTGCAGAGCTTCTTACAGCAACAAAAGGCATATCTCTTCCTGTTTTTACTAATTTCAAAACATCATTATTAGTATCTTTTAGTACTTCTTCATCAACATTCAGGTTGTCATAAGCCTCAATAATATCAGCCTTCATATTTTCAGAAATGCTTGCATGAAGAATTATCTCTTTTATCTTCTCGCTTGTTAATTCCAGCATTTTTGTGTTGTCAACATCCAAGTTATTCAACATTCCAAAAATCTGATTTTTAATTCCAGTAGCTTCTAAAAATTTCTTAAAAGCCTCAGAAGTTACAATAAATGCAGGAGGAACAGGCAGCTTAAAATTATACATCTCTCCAAGATTTGCACCCTTCCCGCCGACTAAAGGAATATCATCTTTATTTAACTCATTTAACCATGCAATATTTGCCATTATTCACCTCTTTAGCTTATAAAAACAACAACTTTATATAAACTTTTTTGTTCTGTATCAAAAAAGAAAGAGGAAAATACGATTTCTAAGATAATTTATAATCATCTCTTATAGACTTCTCAAGCTCACCTTCACTCAATTCAATCTCCTTTTCGGTCTCTTCCTCATTTGCTTTTCTGTTATATTTCGTATCACTATGTACTCGAGTAGAATAGTCTCTTACGCCACCAGGTCCAGCTCTTATCTTCTTTCCACCTTTCATTAATAATCCTATCATCAATAACCATAAAAATCTTTCTTTCCTTATATATTCATGGCAAGAACACCAAAAAAACAATTTTTCCAGGAGCCGACAAAGGCAGAGATAAAGAAATTAGAATTGGTCAGTGCAGACTCTGATTTAATAAAACATTTAGATAATCTAGAGCCGAATCAGGGTTTGATAATAGAAACAAAACTAATCCCAGCACAGTTCGAAAACTCTGTTAAATTTCTAAAACATGCAAGTCCTGTAGAAATTTTTCTAAAAGACAGGGATGGAGAAATAAGTTATAGAAACGAGGATGGGTCAATACCAATACCTGTAGAGCTAAGAGAAAAGGAGTTTAATGCAGTTAATAATAAAGCCCATCCGGGATATTCATTCATGCCTGACAATATTGTTCAACTGACAGAATGTCTAGAAGCTGCAAGAATATTCCACCATTCATATCACACCTATCCACACCAACTGGAAGGCCTTTGTTTGATAGAGGTGAAGCCATATGATGATGCGTTAAAAGTGGCAGAAGAAGGGACAGTTGCAACAATAAAAATTAGTAGCAGAAGGCAAAACATTCCAAGATACAAATATAGCTACATTTACGTTCCTGTTTTAGATAATGAAAATGAATTTGAGATAATCAGCAAGCTAAAAACAAAAGGTCACTGTTGTGAATTAAAACAATACTCTTTTAAATATAATCTGCCAGATGACCCAGATCCTTCAGACAGAGATTTCTGGTGTGCTCATGAAATAGCAGCATTCTGGAGATTAATAGATTTCTACAAGCATATGAGGGGGATTAAGATACCAACCGCAATAAAAATGAATCCCTTTGCTATTCCTACACAAGATGGAGTGAATCTCTACAAAAAAATAATAAGCAAAACTTTAATCAGGGATGAAGATTTAGAAACAAAAGATAAGCTAAGAAAGCCAGAGAAGGGAGAAGAAGAGGTATTATTATGGGGATCTGTATATATCCACAAACACAAAAAAACTTTCTACGCTGAAAAGAAATTATTAAGGGATTATAACTGGGCGCTATAGAAAATTTAATATAATCTTAAATCTTAAAAAAGTTAATGATAAATTATTATAATAAGTTAACAAAAAAAATAAAATAAAAATATATAGACAAACAGGGAATTCTAAAATTAATTTATGACTCAACAAAAAACGCCTTTGTTATTGATTCAAAAAGGCATATAGAAATGATATTAAATATTTTAAACAAAGATATAAGGGAAATAGCAGGAAGCCCTTACTTAGCATCCCATCTTATTCCCATAATAATGCTATTTAATGAAAGTGAAGTAGTTCAAGAAGTAGTTGCAGGTTATAGTTCTGTAGAGCTTAACTATAAAATCATGCATTCCAAGAAAGACATAAACAAAGTAACCAATGCAATTTTAAAATTTGTAAGAAATTATCAGGAAGAAGACCCAAAAATAGTTATTTATAATCTTAATTTTATTTAATTATTTATTCTCGCCAATCTCTATTTTCCAATGACCGGAAAGTCTTGGTCTCATAACCTCTAATGCCTCTTTAGCAATAGGAATTCCCTCTTTATTTACAAAAACAGTAAATAATACCTGTCCCTTTCTCATTTGGGCAGCAATGCCTGTTGGTCTTCCAAAAGCATGGCTCATTCCAGTCTGCATTCTATCTGCTCCAGCCCCGGTCAGCATCTTATTCTCTCTTAGAATCTGGTGGGGATAAACCCTTAATTTTAAGAAATAAAAAGGCTTTGTTAATTTTCCCTCTAATCTTCTGTTTCCTGCTAATCTTCCGCTCTCTATGGAATTTTGTCTTATTTGGGCATCATCCTTGCTGACCAAGTCAACCCTGTGAGTGAACTTGCCGGCAGGATTACCCATATCCCATCTTATAATTTTGATAGGAGGTATAACCTTGATAAAGCCCTTTTTCTTGTACTTGCTCTTTCTTGTATAGGCCCTTTTTAGTCTTCTATAACATTTAGATTTTCTGAGAATTGCCATTTTAATCCTTTATCTCTACCTTTTCTCCCAATGACTGCCCGGGTAACCCCTTTTCAAAAATAGCCCTAATTGCTCCATTTCTGCCGTGAGCATTGCTTACTGTCCCTTTGATTTCCTTGCCAGCAGGGCTTTTCCAGACTACAGTTTTTCCAACTAATTTTTTAGCCTGATCCTTGCTGAAGTTTTCAATCTGGATAATCATATGTGAAAAATGCTTTGTTTTATAGCTTCCTCTGAAATTAATAATGATGCCTTTCATATAGGTTTAAGAAAAAAAGCTATTTATAAATTTAACTACTTTCAACAGTATCTCCGAATAGGCTTTTTAAATTGTAGTGTTATCTCTACTTTGTGAAAAACCTTTCCTTAGTGACCCTACAGATGATCAATCAAAAGACTTACTAAACTTACGTTTTCAGTTTTTTACTGTAGGACCTCTTTGGATTTTCTACTAAAGTCTTACAGACTTTTTGAATTTCAATAAGGAATTGCTTAAAATTTATTTCGTCTTTGTAAAAGCAAATCCATTGGGTTTGCAATAGTTGCTCAAACAAAAATAAAAAATATCTAATCTTCATATCTTTTGATTTGCATTTTATTCTTGCTTCATCCTGAACTCTGAAAGAAGTTTCTATTCTCCATCTTTTTTTGTAAGTTCCTATTATATTATCAATTTCTATATCATCAACATTAGTTGCAAAAACCCAATCCAGATTTTTTTCTAATTTGCCATCAAAGATTTGTTTTAGAAATGCTAATCGAGATTCAAATTTATAATTACTTTTATCTCGATTAAGTTTATATTCATGCTCAACAATCTTTTTTTCTTCATCTTTCATTCCATTTAACTCTGTTTTGATAAAATTATCTTTGGGAACAAAGATAAGGTAAGGAATTTTTAATTCCTTCAAGTCATACATCAATTCTTTTGAATAAAACCATCTATCAAATAAAGATAAAATTATTTTTCCAATGTAAGGTTTTATCAAACCAAGACAATGAGTTACAGCATAACTCATGTTATGACCAAGTTGCACTGGGATGGAAATTAAAGGTATTTTCNGTGGAATTTCGTCGGAAATGATGCTACAAGTAAGAAACTTAAACTTTCCTGTAATTCCATCTTTGCCTGTCCATCCATAAATATCTAAACCTTGAACTTCACCATAAAAATCCTCGTCGGTGTAATCGAAGGCTAAAACAAATTCTTTATTTTGCCAGTCAAACTTTCTTGATAGTCTAGCAACGTAGTCAAGATACGAATATTTGGTCATCTCTGTTAAACTCTGTTTAATTCTTAAATAAAGAGTATCAGTCTTGTTGCTAACAGTCTCGATATATGTATTGTATGCAGCAGCATCAAGCAGCGGCTCACTTAATTCAAATCCCGAAATAAATTTATCTCTATTTAAACCAAGACTTCCATCGATAAAGTGGCGAAGAATGCCACAACTAAAAACAAATTGCTCACGATTTACCAATTTCTATCACTATAATTGCCTTCTTTCCGATAAACTTTTTTGGACAATCAATTTTTGCACTATTGCCAAATCTAGTTATTTTCTTCTCAAAATACATCTTAACATTCTCTAAAATTAGTCTATTTTTTATTTTCTTCATGTATATCCAATGGATATACTACTTTAAATACCCTTTGACACCACTATTTAGAACTCATTTGTTTTCGGAGATACTAGAGATATTACTCATTCATAGAATCAATAAGAAAAATTATTTGCCTTTGTGATATCTTTCTTTCATATATTGTGGTAAATCACCATTAGAAGTTAATTTATCAACTCTTTGCCTCACAGTCATAATAATTTCTTTGTTTCTATAGATATATTGTATGAAACTATTTGCTATTTCTATTAAAGAATCTTGTTTATGAGGAAAATCAAATAATTCTTCATGTTTAACCATTTTTCTTACTTTTGCAATATCTGTTCTTCTTTCCAAATTTAATGAATGTATTGGAATGTGACATAGTGTTGCCGCAACAGATTTATGGTTTCCGTCTAATAATAAATATTGCGCTTCTGAATCCATCAACATTTGATAAAATTCGTCTGCTTTTTGTTTATCAGAGTAACTATCACTCAAATATGATGGATTAATTTTACTTTTATGAGTAACAATAACGGGAGGCAAATCTTTATCATGTTCTCTATCAAAAACCCTAAAATATATTTTTAAGATTGATTCATTTCCTAATTCATACTCTCCAGGAACAATTATTTGCTCTGGCTGTAATATTTTTCTTTCCATATCAATGCAAGTAAATTAAAGGTTTATAAACCTTTCTATATGTTACTACTTATTAGAAATAACTATCTCTTTAATTAATAATAAAATTTTCAATTTGAGTTGTGGCTAATTAGAAAAAGAAAGCTTTGACTTGAAAAGAGTTTTAGTTAGGGTTCGGAAAACCAGAATCCAAAGCGACTACAATCTCATCAACACTACCCTGAGGTAATGGTGTTCTATCCCGTAATTTCTGTATATTATCAATATAATATATGGGCTCTCTTATCTGCGGGACATTGTCTATTAAATATTTTATAACATCCTTATGACTAACCTTAACTGCTGGTTCCACTCTTGTATCAACAATAGTGCCAACTGAGGGAGTAAATTTAAGCAATGGATCTTTTTTAGGTTTATATAATCGGACATATCCAGCTCCACAAACAATTCCAAGAGCTTCATCTCTTTTTTGATTTAGTATCATTTGACCATAATCACTTCCAGTAATAAAACCTCTACAATAATTGTCTTTATCATATACAGCGACACAATGTTCCAAATCCACAGCTGTGCCGTGTTCAGACTTAATTTCATTCTTCCAATTATACATTTTAACTCCTTCTATTTAATCTAGAATTATTACTTTATAAATCTTTTGTTTTTGTAACTACTTTAAAATGATTATCTCTTTAATTTAAGAATTGCCTCTGCTAGGTCACCATGGGTTTCTTCTAATGCTTCTATTGCTGCCTTTTTTGAGCAGTCTGCCTCTTCCATCACGGTCTTGACATCCTCATCTGTAAAGTGCTTTGTTGGAACTTCCTGAATCTCCCCTGTTATCTGCAGAGAATCCTGACCCATCATGTTCATCTTTATTATCTGAGGATTTAGAATTACCAAATTTTTGTCAGGGCATTTTATAATTACTTCTTCTGCATGGATCTCTTCCTGCTTAATACCCATTTTTTTCATCATCTCTTTCATCTGCTTTGGGTTTATTCCTGGTATCATTTTAAAAGAAGTAAATATACAAGTAGATAAAGATTACTATACAAACAAAAATAATAAATAAAGATGCTTTTATCTCTATCTTGGATTTATAGTCGTCAAAATACCTTACTAATCCGCCCATGCTGCTGGGCATCTGAATTCTGTTGTCTGCCATTTTTATCTTTTGGAATGATTTTTAAAATCTGATACTAAACTTTTAAATTGATTTTCAAGATGATTATGATCTGATTTGAGTTTTGCTAGGCTAATACCCAATGTAAAAGCTATTGTAAAGGTTAATCCTATGTTAAATATTAATAAAGAAATTATAATACTTTCGATTTCCCATGAGCCACCAAATATTTTTTTTAGTATCTGGTAGACTAAGAAAAGACCAAATATAAAAAGAATTGTTACTAATGCTGTTTCTATTATTTTAAATGTTTTTTCTTTCATATTCCTTTTATTAACCAGATTATCAATACTATTATCACTATTGCTGCTATTATTAATAAATAATTTAGTTGACCTTTTTTATTGTATTTTGTCATTTTTTAATCGGTTTCTTCAAGATAATCTTGACCAATTCTTCTATAATTATCATCAGTTATTGCTACAGTTCTTTCCTGAGATAATCTATATGAATCAGCAATTCTTTCTAATTTTCCTTCTGCTGTATCTGATGTGTGTCCTGTCATTTTTAATAAAATCCTAATGGATCATCACTTGGGTTTTGATATTCAAAGACCCCCTGATTTTTTAACTTCTTTTCTGCTTTTTTATTTTCTTCTATCCTTCCTTCTGTTCTTCTTCTCTGTTCTTCAAAAGTTTGATAATCTCTATGTATCGCTAATAGAACTTCTGTTTGTCCTTGTGTTAGTTCTTTTTCTGTCATTTTTACTCCTTTAAATTAAAATCGGTAGGCAACCAATAAGCTGCCTTCTGTTGGCCTTCCCTTAAAGGAACAGACCATCCCAACATTCTACTAAGCGTTCTTGTGAACTTGCACCGACCAGGTCTATCCGTTTCAACGTATCCTTTTGACAAACTCAGTTGGTTAGCTTATTTCCATTGCTGGAAACTTCACAATGCCATTCTCAGACATTCTCGGCATTTAATCCGAGGAACATCATTGCATTCAAAAGACCGTGCCGTTTCTGTGATGTTGCCATCCATTACTGGATCTCTGTAAGTGGTCTTTTATGGTGGGCAGACTTTCCTCAGAGATTTCTATGACGAATCATTATAACCCCCGAAGTTGGGCTGATTACCTACCTTAGGAAAAAGAGAGAAAATCTGAATTTATAAGTTTTACTGTTCAGAATAAGGATTTAAAAAAAGAGATAATTTTTCCAAAGAATGATTCTTGTTTTGGCGCTTCTATCTCCTGCTTGCACTCTCCCCTGTAAAAAGCCCATTCCTCACACTCTTTTTTATTTTGGAAGATGCAATAGCCTAGCTGAGAGCCGTCTTCAACTGTTCTGATTTCTGATTTTCCATTATGGCTTTCACAATAAACAGAGGCTGGATTTGCTATTTCGGTCTTGTTTTCTTCTTTTATTTCCTGTTTAACTTCTGGAAAGCATAGAGCATTAGAGCATTCTGGTCCACAGACACAATCTTTACAGTCTGACTTTAATTCAAATTCCACATAATCCAACTTAATATTTTTTGCATTTATTATTAATTTTCCTACTGTCTTATCAGAGTCTTCTGTTAGTATTTTCTTCTCATTGTTTATGCAAACAACTGCCTTGTTATTTTTTTCATCCAAACTGATTAATGTTATGTTAGAATTTTCAATCACCTTGCTCATACCTGGATACATTGTTATCTTTTCTGTCTTAGCCAGGCTAATTGGAATTATTAACAGTAAAATAGCCAGCAATATTAATTTTTTCATAGAATTATGATAATCGGAAGGCTTTTATAATTTACTGAGGAGGGGTATATAAGTCAGGAAGGCTATGTTATGTCAAATAGTGCTATAATACTGGATAGGGATGGAACAATGAGTGATAGTAATGAGGGCGTACGTAAAATAGAGAGCTTCAGGTTTATTGATGGGACGTTTCATGCCTTGAGGAATTTATTACAAAAAAATTTTTCTTTGTTTATTTATACAAACCAGTCTGGGATTGGTATTGGATTATATTCTAAAGAAGATTTCAAAAAATTAAATGAAGATATGTTAAATAGACTTGGAAAAGAAGGGATTGAGATAACAAGTGTATTTTACTGCCCACATAAACCAGATGATGATTGCGGCTGCAGGAAACCAAGAACAGAATTTTTAGAACAATTAATAGGTAAATATAATATTGACAGGGGAACTTCTTATGTTATTGGTGACAAGACAACAGATATAAAATTCGGGGAAAATGCAGGGATAAATACAATCCTTGTAAAAACAGGGATGGGCGGGGAAGATAAGCAGTATAATGTAAAACCAATGTATATTTTTGAAGATTTATTAGTTGCTTCTTTAGAACTTTAGAAATTAGTTTTTATCAATATTTTCTCTGTTTGGTAGACCAGCTATTAGTGCAGCTGCTTTAAGGTCTGGTGCTGTCCAGAATTCTGCATCTTTATGCCATTTTGGCTCCTGTCCAAATTTATCTGTCAATAAAACAGAAGTGCAACCTGCTCTTAATCCTGCTATAACATCACTATATGAATCTCCAATCATTATGCTCTCTTTAAGGTCTATATTATGCTCTTTGGCAGCCTGAAGTAACATACCGGGGAGGGGTTTTCTGCAGTCACAAACTTTTGTCAGTTCAGGGATATTCCCTTCTGGATGATGAGGGCAGACATAGAATGCCAAAAAATTAATTCCATGGGGCAATAAAGAGTCTGTAATCCATTTGTTTACAGAATTAAAGTGCTCAAAGGTTGAATGACCTTTTGCAATGTGACACTGATTTGTAACAATTACTATCTCATAACCAAGGGTGTATAACATTCCTATCCCTTCTTTTGCATGGTCAACAAAGTGCGGCTCTTCCCAGAAGGCTGAACCATCTTTTATTATTGTTCCATCTCTGTCAAGGAAGATTACCTTCTTTTGCTTATCCTGGATTTCCATAATAGAAACATAAAGTGAAGATTTATAAAGATAGTTGGGATTAATTATATATTGAAAAAGATGTTACTTATTAGTGGTTGTTAATGGAAAGTTTTATAAATAATAAAAAAGGTTAAATTCTTATAATGTTTATGTTGATTGGGAAATAAAATGATTGGATTAGAAACACAAGTAAGAGAAGCTCTGATTGATCAAAGAGCAAATGAATTAGTTAGGTGTATTTCTGAATATCCAGAATATAAATCAAGGGTTACTGAATTAGTAGAAACAATGGCGGATTCTATAATTAGTTCAATGGCATCTGCTTTTGGAGATATTGATGAGAAAGAAATTACTGAAATGAATACTCCTCGTCCTAAAGGACGAGGTATCTAAAATAAAAAAATATCAAAAAGACCAAGAACCTTGGGAAGAAGCAATGTAATGCTGAATAGTTTCACTAGTAACATTGCCGACGCTCCTAAAGAACTTTCCTGGACTCCAGAAATGCCCTTTTCTGAAATATCTTCTAAGCCAAGGGTAGGTTCTAAAAAGTCTGTAAGCAGAATATCCCTTGAAAAGCTGAAGCGCCTTGGCAACACTCATAGTATAGGGGACTTCAACAAACAGATGGATATGGTCTGGTTGGATGTTGATTTCATAAATTTCAAATCCATGTCTGACAGCAACTTCTCTAAGGATTTCTTCACAAGAAATCTTTACTTTGCTGAATTTAAATGGATCCCAGCAGTATTTTGGCTTCCAAACAAAGTGGAAGGCATTCTGTCCAACTCCGTGTCTAAATCTGTTAATTTCCATTTTACAAGCTCCTGCGCATTTTTTAGCAGAGCTCACACTAGCACAGTCTTTGGTGAGTGCGCCGGCTCCGCTGCGCACTCTCTTTATTCATTTGGAGAAGAAAACAATTTTGGAGGTTTGGTTTTACCTAGTGCTGAAGCACAAGGTATCCTTCGTTTGTAATGAAACAAGAATATAGAAAAAAAGTTTTGCCTCAAATTCAAGCTCAATTTGATAGTCCTGAACAATTAAGAAAAACAATGTACGAACAAGCAAAAAAACAATATATATCAGTTAAACAATTAAAAGCAATACTAAGACCTCACTTCGCAGATATGAGAGAAGATGAAGAAATAGGTGAAGGTGTTGTGGCTAATTACGAAAAAGCTTATGAGGGCTTGTTTAAATTTGTAGGGACAAATGACAGAATTGTTAGAAGATTAGCAAAAGTTGCAGAAAAAGATGGAATAGATAAAGCTACACAGAAAGAAACAAGAAATTCTGTCATAAAAAAGATGTTTCCAACACCTGATGAATATAGGTCATTTGCACAAGGAGGAATGGAAGCTATAAGAAGCTTTTATCAACAGGCACAAAGTGCTTTAACGGCAGATGGCGAAATGGGACAAGCTTTAGGTGGAATTTTTGGAGCTATGGGACAACTAATGGAAAAAACTCAAGAAATGAATCAAAAAATTCAAGGAAATTATTTGGAAGAAACGATACAAGAAATTTATGGATAATTAAAAGGAGGAATATAAATGGAAAAAACAGAAATTGTAAAGATAATTGCGGATTCCTATCTTGAATTGGCCGAAGAAAATTACGATTCCGGAAATGAAATCTTAGCATCTAGATTAGGTTATATTGCTTTTGGGGTTTACAGAAGTATAGAAGATATAAACGGGATACAAAATAGTAATAGATATACTGGAACGGAAAACAAAGAACCAACTCAAGAAATAGTTGATATTATCGATAAAATTAATTCCTTTCCGCTAGCTTCTTATTTCTGTGCCTTACCGTCAGATGCTGGATTTAAAAACTTAATGAAAGCCATTATAAAAGTAGATATAAGAGAAGTAATGATAGGGGAAGATTTTTAGAAGGAGGAATACAAATGGCAAATGAAGAACAAATCGGGTTCCATAAAGGAGCATTGACAACTTTAGCAAAAGAAAGAGAAGAATTCATAAAAATCATACAAGTGTTAGAGCAATTGATGCAGGCGCATATCAAGGCTTTAAGCGGCCTTGGTGTTGATTTGGAGAAAGAGGCTAAAAAGGCTAAAGAGCTAATGGACAAAAAGGCAAAGAAGAGCATTGACGAGAAGATTGCTTAATTTTTTATTTTAACAATACCATTTGTTGACAATCTCTTTAACTGTTTTGAGGTTATGTCGCTTACAGCCTGGACTTCTATCTTATTAAGAATTTGATTAAAGGTTTCTTTGTTTACTAGATTGTATATAAATGCCCTTTTGTTATTATGTTTTACAGGTTTTCTCTCTATTAATCCTGTTTTAAGCATTTTTTTAAGCGCTGACTGGATCTTGTAAATCTTTAATTCTGACATCTCTGAGAGCTCTGATGCCAATAACCACTCTTTTTCCCTAAGAACTTTTATTACTTTATTCTGAATCATTCACTTAAAAGAATTTTTAGGATTAATAAACATTTTGTTAGTAAAAGCAACACTATCTAATAAAAATATTATTTTCCATTGATATTCTTAAGAACAAAACGCTTCTGCACTTTTTTTTCAAGATAAGTATATGGAATTTTTACTTTCTTTTTTGTTTTTGGGTCCATCCCTGTGTAGTACATACAGGTTGAAACTGTCATTGGTGTTGGAGTAAAAACCTGGACAGCTTCTGCATTTTTTAGATTCTTTATTGCTTCAGCGAGCTCTTCAGCTTCTTTAACCCCAGATCCTGGATGAGCGGTCATAAAATAAAAAGATAATTTTTTTCCAGATTTTAGGCTGTTGAAATCACTGATAAATTTTTTCAGATTGCCTTTATCCTTATTCATCAATCTCAAAACATCCTTATTAACATGCTCTGGAGCAATCTTTAAATTATCATAAACATGATTAAGTACAACTTCCATAAGATATTCTGGTGAAGCAAGATCGTACCTTATTCCGCTCTTTATGCATATTTTCTTAATACCTTTAATCTCCCTTGCTTTTCTTAATAAATTGATTAAGCGCTTGTTGGTCCTGTCTAAATTATTACAATTAATACAAGAATTAGTTCTGCATTTAGTGCAATCCATACCGTACATGTTTGCAGAGGGACCTCCAAGATCATCAACGTTTCCTTTAAAATATTTGAACTTTGTCAAGTTTTTGATTTCCTTGAGAATAGACTTTTCTGAACGGGAAATAATCCTATTGCCCTGCGTAAGACTCAATGAACAAAAATTGCATTCTCCAATACATCCCCTGTGTGTTACAACACTGAACTGAAAACCCCTCAGCTCTTTTGGAACTTCCCTTGTAAATGGGAGTTCATAATAATCATCCAAATCCTTTGAGGTGTAAACCGGATTTTTGTACTGCAAAACATACCTATTGTCAATTTTCTGGGCAAGATTCTTATCATTGGAAAATAAATTCTGCATATCACAGAACTTTTCCTTTGAATTAACAACATCATCATAAGAAGGAAGCTCTATAAAATCCTTGGATAATTCTTTGCTTATTATGCAGGTTCCAAAAATATTTTTCAAATCTTTCTTGTTCTTTATTCTTTCTGCAATCTCAAGAATCTGCTTTTCTGCACTGCCATAAACAAGAATATCTGCCCTTGAATCAAAGAGTATAGGCTTTCTTAATTTATTATCCCAGTAGTCATAATGAACAAATCTCCTCAGAGTTGCTTCAGTTCCGCCAATCACAATAATAGAATCCTTAAAATTATACTTTATCCAGTTGCTATAAACAGTTACAGCCCTATCAGGAACAGATTCATTATAATTGAGGTTTTTATCAGATTTCCTTAATTTCTTAAGGGGGGTGTAATTCCTTACCATAGAATCTATGGAGCCAGAACTGACACCAAAAAAAAGCTTTGGCTTGCCAAGCTTCTTAACATCATCAGACCTCCTGGGCATATCAATAATCCCAACCTTGTAGCCATTCTTTTCCAAAATTCTTTTAAGTATTGCTACCCCGCATAATGGGTGGTCAAAAAATACTTCACCAGTCACAAATATAATGTCATAATCCATTTTTTTAAAGAATATTAACAAACTTAAATAGTTGAGCTTTTGATTAAATGTAAAACGCCGCAACCTATCTGTGTTACATTTATTTTATAATAGAAAAGTTTATATATCCTTTGTATATACTATAGCTATATGGCAACTGAAATGATAACCTTGAAGATGGATAATATATTTTTAGAGGACATTGATAATACCATAAAAAAAGAAGGTTATCAAAACAGGACAGAGTTTATCAGGGATGCTTTAAGAGAGAAACTGGAAGAAATCAAGCTAAAAAAGGCTATGATGGAAATTGCCCATTTGAAGGGAGCTTCTAATAAAAAGACAAGTGACAGGGAATATGAGAAAATAAGAATGAAGGCCTTTGAAGAAATAGACAAGAATCTTAGATGAGGTTTTCTGGCTTTTTATAGAGTGATATATCTTTTAATTGATTAAAATGCTTATCTCTTGTGATCAGAATTAATTTATTGTCTCTTGCAAGAATTGCATGCAAAACATCTCCTGGAGGAAGATTCCTTTCCAGAGCGAATTTCCTGGCTTCATCCCTCTGTTTTTTGGTTGAGATAATTTTTTCAATGAGATTTTCGAATGGTTTCATCATCCCGTTGATTTCCGGAAGGGAGTAATTCATCTCCAATTCCCTAATAAGCAAATCTGTAATTATGAGTTTATGGTTGTTTGCTTTGATCATTGAGAGTAATTTAAGAGCAAAATCCCCCAGGGGTTCGTTGTTATGCCCTTTTCTATCTTCATACAAATCCATCCAGATTGAAGTATCAATATAAAATTTTTCTGGCATTCTGTTTAATACATTTTTAATATTTATATGTTTTGTGTCATTAACCTATTATTTAGAAATAACACGCTGCAACCCCACCTACGATTTGGGTACACGCCGAAAGTTCTTAGAATCCCATTTTTAACATCTCAAATTCATAATATTTATGCTTGTCCAGAAATAAAACAAGAAAATATCCCTCTTTCTCTTTTGTCAGTATTGTTCTCAAATTGCTTCCGAATTTCTTAACAAAACCTATCAAATTCCTTTCTTTTTTTGATTGTATTGGGTTTACTTTATGGTCTTTGCATTCTTTTACCCATTTAACAAGCTCTTTCTGCTGGCTCTCTTTTAGATTATCAAAGCATTTATCGAAATGGCCTTCAAATTTTATATCATTAAGAATTTCCTTTATTATTTCTCTGGCTTCTTCATGCTACAATTTCAATCACCTTCTCATAGGTTTGGATATATTCATTTAAATTGCTTGATTTGTACTGTTTTAATAACTCCCTATAACCTGCTATATACTTTTTTAGACTGTTTAATTTATTCTTATTATATCCAAGTATAAGGGCATTAATAAGTGTATTGGAGATTATCCTTGTTCTATTTATCTTCCTTCTTAGGCTGTATAGCTGTTTTGTGTTTAAAATGACTCCTGTAGAGATATACTCCGTGTTAAGAAGAAAATCCCTTAACTCTTTCTGGTAGTTTTCTTTGTTTAGGATGCTATTAATTAAAAGTTCGTAATTTTGGAGAACATTGTTTAATTCAACATTAAACTCATTTTTATGAATATAGTAAAAATTACTTATGCTTACCTCTGATAATGAAGAAAAGAATAATGAGTCAATGGCATCCTCTGGAAGGAAATTAACGTGCATCTTTCCCTTCTTATAATCATCTTTATCATATTTTGTGAATATAAAGAAATCTATATCATTATAATTTTTGTTGAATAAAAAGGATCCGGAAATCATAATTTTCTTGTTCTTGTGTTTTTTCTTTATTTTGTTTAGTATCTCTACTGCTTTTGCTATTCTATCATCAATCATGTATTCTCTTCCCATAATGTTTATTTCAGATATATTGAAGAATGAAAACATGGCTTTTAATTTTGGCTTTATGTATTTGTAATAGTATGTTCTTTCATTTGAATTTAATTCCTTTTTTTGCAACCTCTTCTTTAGTATATTCAACTGCAGGCTTGTGAAGATTCTCTCTAGGCTAGACTCATTTTTATTTACCATATCCAACGTTATTAAATTTTCCATTTTATGATAATATGTTATCCTATATTTATATATAAAGCTTTCTATTAAAGGGCCAAAACATTTATAAAGTATACATATGTATACAATTGTATATGGAAACAACAATAAGACTAAACCAAACAACAAAAGTAGAGCTAGATGCTTTTAAGCAATACAAAAGTGAAAGCTATGATGAATTAGTAAGAAAACTAATCTATCTTGCAAAAATGTGCGAAAAAGAGCCAAAACTCAGCCAAAAAACCATCCTTGAAATAAAAGAAGCCAGAGAAAGAATTAAAAAAGGCGAATTCTATACTGAAAAAGAAGCTAAGAAAATTCTTGGCTTATAAACAAATGTATGAACTCAAATTCGATAAGAAAGTCATTGATTTTCTGAATAAACTTGAAAGGAGTATAAAGGAAAGAATTTGGAATAAGCTCCAGATGTGTAAAGAAGAGCCCTTTCGTTTTCTCGAGCATCTTGAAGAGATTGATGGATATAAACTAAGGGTTGGAGACTACCGCTTGATAATAAGTGTTGATAATAAAACAAATACCATAAACATAGAAAAGATAGGGCACAGAAAAAATATTTACAAAAACTAATTTTAAAATTAGTTCTTATTATCTATAAAGAAATAAGGAGGATGTATGTTTATTAAGATTGTGTATTGGAAGATAGTTATCTTTTTGGTATTTTGTGTGGATAAAGCTTTCTAACCTTTTCAAGAAACTCATCCGTAGTATAAACTTTACCTATTTCTAATCCAGTAGTTTGTAGAATCGCCCCAGAACTATGCCTCCCCTTAAAATTATCACTATCTGCAAGATTGCGGTCATCACAATTACTTATCCTACACAAATCACAAATACTGTCTCTGTTTTGTCCATGCACTATAAGGATTCCCAATGAATGCTCATCAGAGATTATGTCATCAAATGATTTTTTTTTACTTCAGCAACAAATTTTCTTCCATATTTATGAACTTCTCCAAGATATCTATCAAGATATATTTCATTTATGTAATACTCCGAAAAAAAACCCACATGGTGGGGTCTTATCCTAACTAATCTTATTGGTTCATCTGATATCATGCTCAATAGAATATTAACGAATTTTATAAACCTTTCCATAGTTACTACTTTATAGAAATTAAAATTATAAGTCGCCGCAACCCGGATTTGAACCGGGACGCCTTTGAGGGCCAGGCTAACCTGTGGAATTTCCAGGCCTGTGCAATACCAGGTTATGCGATTGCGGCATGATAAATTTTCAGAAATAATAACTTATAAATGTTTTTAATCCTAACCCAAGACCTCGATCTCGATTGAAACCTCTTCAGGTATAGGAACTCTCATTACTAATCTTAGTGCTCTCTCGTCAACACCTAAATCAATCAGTCTTTTGTGAATTCTCATCTCGTATCTATCCCAAGATGCTTTCCCATTCCCACATGGTGTTTTTCTTGTTGTTAATTTTAATTTTTTTGTCGGCAATGTTATAGGACCTGAAATAGATACCCCTGTTTTTTTAGCAATGTCTGTAATTGAACTGCATATTTCATTCAATTGGTCAATATTCGCTGATGCCAGATTTATCCTTGCTTTTTGCATAATGAAATAAGAAAATCAGTGCTTTATAAAGGTTATTGTTAAAAAAAATAAAAGAAAAAAGATTTATTTCTTCACCAAGTCAATACATGCACCAGCTGCTACTGTTTTACCAGCATCCCTGATTGCAAATGTTGACATGTGCGGAATGTCTGATTTCTTTTCAATTACTAATGGTTTTGTCGGGATAACCCTAATAATAGCTGCATCCCCATTCTTCAGCATGTCCGGGTGCTCTTTTATTGTTGCACCTGTTGCAGGATCAATCTGTTTTATAATTTCCTCGATTCTGCATGCCACCTGTGCTGTATGTACGTGGAATACTGGTGTATAACCTACAGTCATTACACTTGGATGATTAAATATTACTATCTGTGCTGTAAATTCTTTTGCAACTGTTGGAGGATTGCTTACGTGACCTAAAACATCCCCTCTTGCAATATCTTTTTTTCCAAAACCACGTACATTGAATCCAACATTGTCACCTGGTTCTGCCTGAGTCAACTGCTCATGGTGCATTTCGATTGTTTTAACTTCTCCTTCTACACCCTTGCCTTCCCTGCCAGGCATTGCAATTACTTTGTCTCCAACTTTCATTATTCCTGTTTCAACTTTACCAACTGGAACTACACCAATACCAATTATGTTGTATACATCCTGGATTGCTACTCTTAATGGCAGATTTGTCGGCTTTTCAGGAGCAACAAATTTATCCAACTGCTCTCTTACTGTCGGGCCATTGTACCAAGCCATGTTTTCTGATTTCTTTACAATATTATCTCCCTTGAAAGCAGATGCTGCTATAAATACCATTTCTGCCGGCTTATAACCAACTGATTTTAATATTGGATCTAATTCTTTCTTTACTTCATCAAATCTTTTCTGGTCATATTTAGCTACATCCATCTTGTTAACTATAATAGCAAGCTGCTTGATTCCCAGTGTCTTAGCCAAAATTACGTGCTCTTTTGTCTGCTCCATTGGTCCTTCCGGAGCTGCAATAACTAAGAAAGCTGCGTCTGCCTGTGATGTTCCTGTAATCATATTTTTAATAAAATCTTTATGCCCAGGAGCATCTATGATTGTGATTTCAAATTTATCTGTTACGAACTTTTTATGAGCTAGATCAATAGTAACTCCCCTTTCTCTTTCCTCTTTTAAGTGATCCATAACAAATGCGAATTCAAATCCCTTTTTACCTAATTCCTCTGCTGTCTCTCTAAGTTTTCTTAATTCCTGCTCTGAAACATTACCAGAGTCATACAATAGTCTACCAATTGTAGTGGACTTTCCGTGGTCTACGTGACCTATGAATACAATGTTTAAATGCGGTTTTTCTTTAGCCATTCTGAATTTCCCCCTTATTATTGAATAGTTATAAAAAATTGAGAAATTTTGAATTTATAAAGGTTTCTGTTTTTCAGGCGATGTAGAAAAAGTCTTGAATAAATAAATTTTAATCATATCAAGATTATGATTTATTGCCTTGCAATAAATTTGAACTCTTTGCGTGATAAAGAGTTTGGAGCTCACGCTATCACCATATTTAATTTTTATTGCTGAGAATGTAGACTCTCCATTATTTCTATGATTGTATATCCACGGGTCAAAACAATCTTTCATCTGCTTTCTGTATTTCCCACGAAAGCAGCCCTTCCTTGCAGGGATAATGCTGTAAATCCCTTGTTCTCTGCAAAACCCGTGTATTGCTTCAGAATCATAGCCTTTATCCATTGTTATTAGTTCTGGCTTTACTTTTGCTTTCTTAATCAGGTATCTGACATCTTTTGTGTCATGGCTCTTTTCCCTTGCTCTTGTTCTCAGGCTCAGCACCTGATTTGTTTTACAATCGCTGAGGATACTGAGTTTGAGTGCTTGTTTTATGGGATTTGTTCTGTCAATCCTTCTTTTGTAGTGCTCACTTGCATATTGTCTTGAAATTCCAGTAGCATCTACAGATGCAAATTCCACTTTTCTCAGCTTTGCTGAGAAAAATAACACCATGTTCAATAAGCTTGCAGAGATTCTCTTTGCGAACTTCTGCAGCGTCGTGAAGTGCGGTATTTTCTTCATAAATAATTCAGCCATTTCTATTGTTCTTCTGTAAGAAAGATGGTATCTCTCTTTTAGGATTAATAACTGAAATATTTCCCAAGAAATATATTTCTTTGGTCCGAAATGGTGCAACCATTTGGGGAAATTAGTGCGTCTTTTGAAAGCGTTAAGTTTTTTTAGTAGTGTTCCTTCTCTTTTTCCATACATTTTGGGGTCTCCTCAACCCCCCATAAGGGTTGGGGTCACCCTTATTTAAAAAGATTTTCTACATCGCCTGTTTTTCAAATATTATCTTGGCAGAAATAATGACTCCAATACTGTGTCTGGATTGGATTAAAAAAGATCATCTTTGGATGGTCTTTATAGAAATCAAATTTGTCCATATTTTCTATGGTTGTATCTTTTAAAATATCAAAGTTCCATTGCATTATTACTGCTATATTTCTTAGATTTTCTGCTGTTCCGTCTTCAAGAAGGATAGAATGCGGGTATATTTGTTCTGGATTTCTTGGCTCAAATAATTTAGGATTTATCCCTTTTGTTTTTCTCATATCAATTATGTCAACAATTTTCTTATAGTTTGAATTTACTAAATCTCCTGTGAAATAAACAATTTCTCCTAAGACGGCTTCTAATTTCTCTAATTGTGAAGAATAATTGTCAAATGGCCACTCGTTTTTCCTAAAGATATTATAATCTTTGTGAGAAGGACACCAATGAGATTTTTTTCTTTTTTCTATTACTTCTTCTACTGATGTTCCTGCTAATATTGAATCTATTTCATTCTGGGACAATATTCTTTTCTTTACCAAATCAGACTTTCCTTCAGGTGCTCCACTCATAAATAAAAATTATAATAAGAAGTTTAAAAATATTTAGGTAATAGGAAATAACTATTCTTCTATTTTCAGACCTTTTCTTTCCCTGATCTGCCTTACAACTTTATCCTGCAGTTCTCTTGGTAATTTTTCAAATGCCTGATCAACCAGGAAATGGGAGCCTTTACCTTCTGTTGCTGATCTCAAATCAGATGTGAAACCAAACATCTCTGCTACCGGCATCTTAGCTCTTACAGTAATATGGTCCTCTGTCTGCTCTGTGTCTATTAACTGTCCTCTCTTGTGCTGGATTAATTTTGTCAATTCTCCAAGATAATGTATCGGCGCTTCAATCTGCAATGTCTGTACCGGCTCGAACATAACTGCTCCTGCCTGTATCATTGCTTCCCTTATTGAATCTCTTATTGCCGGAAGTATCTGTGCAGGACCCCTGTGGATTGCATCCTCGTGCAGTTTACAATCCATTATTCTTACCATGATTTTATTTCCAGGCTCTCTTGCTAATGGACCTGCTGTCATAACATCCTCAAAGCCATCTGCTATCATATCAATAACTTCACCGATATGAACTATACCCCTTGTATTATCAATTAATAAATTTCCATTAAAGGCATCATATACTTTTCTTGCTTCTTTTGCATCCATACCAAGCTTGATAAATGAGTCCCATACTTTCTGGTCTTTTTTCTTGAAGCGCATTTCAGGGATTTCTCCTGAGCGTATTGCCTGATATATTTCATTTGATAATGGCTCAACTATGAAATAGAATTTGTTATGCTTATTTGGGCTCTTACCCTCTACTTCCGGGGATATTTTTGTTACTGTCTCTCTATAAACAACTAAGGGTTCAGAGGTCTGAATATCAACTCCTTTTTCTGTTCTGATTCTGTTTTCAATTACTTCCAAATGCAGCTCTCCCATTCCGTGCATTAAATGCTCTCCTGTCTGCTCATTAATTTCAATTTTTATTGTTGGGTCTTCTTTCTTTACCTGTTTAAGAACTTCAATCAACTTTGGCAGGTCCTGC
This sequence comes from Nanoarchaeota archaeon SCGC AAA011-G17, assembly GCA_000402515.1. Taxonomy (GTDB): domain Archaea; phylum Nanobdellota; class Nanobdellia; order SCGC-AAA011-G17; family SCGC-AAA011-G17; genus SCGC-AAA011-G17. The sequence goes on along the minus strand of AQRL01000034.1, from coordinate 5,484 downwards.
GGTTTTTTTGCCTCGATAGCTTTTGTAACAACCGGCTCAAATATATGCTTGATAGCCTCGAATGGCTCTATCTCTCTATCAGAGATTGTTTCACCTGCGAATGCATCTTTCAAACCAACTAAACCAATTATATTTCCACAGGTTGCTTCCTCCACCTGAATTCTCTGGGCTCCTCTGTAAAGATTAATCTGCTGAAGCCTTAACTCCCTTCTTGCTCCAATCATATAAATCTCCTGTCCTTTTCTTAGTGTTCCTGAAAATAATCTTCCTGCTGCAACCTCTCCTGCGTGCTTGTCCATTACAATCTTATAAACAATAAATGCTGGAGGGCCATTTGGGTCACAATTCAATAATGCTTTTCCAACTTCTGAATCCAGGTCTCCATGCCAGATTTTTGGTATTCTGTATTTTTGCGCCTGAACAGGATTTGGATGATGATGAGTAACCATATTAAGAACTACTTTATGCAATGGAGCCTTTTTTTCCAAGCTTTTGTAATCACCTGATTCATAGGCCTCAATAACATCTTTAAAGGAAATATTATTTTTTTTCATGTATGGAACTGATAATGCCCATTTGTGTATTGCTGAACCGAATGCAACTGAGCCGTCCTGAACATTTACCTGCCATTTTTCCTTGAATTCCTCTGGCGCTAATGATCTAATTAATTTGTTAACGTTGCTGATTATTGTAAGAAATCTCTCCTGCATTTTTTCAGGAGTAAGCTTAACTTCCCTGATTAATCTGTCAACCTTATTTATGAATAGAACAGGCTTAACTCTTTCTCTTAATGCCTGCCTAAAGACTGTTTCTGTCTGCGGCATTATTCCTTCAACAGCGTCTGTCAAAACAATTGCCCCATCTACTACTCTCATTGCTCTTGTTACATCCCCGCCAAAATCAACGTGTCCTGGAGTGTCTATCAGATTAATTAAGAAATCCTGACCCTCTACATCATGAATCATGTTGGCATTTGCTGAGTCAATTGTAATACCCCTTTGCTGTTCATCCTCGTGGAAATCCATTACTAATGCTTTTCCAGCTAATTCCTCTGAAAGCATACCTGCGCCAGCAATTATATTATCTGAAAATGTTGTATTATGGATAACAATCCCTTCTGCTATGAAATTATGGTTGTCTTTTATTGTAAAATCATAAACAGTATCTTCATAGGTCTGCTCTATCTTTTTTACCTCTATAAATGCCAATTCTTTGTTGTTTATTTTTGTGTTTACAACCTTATCAACACTCATAAGCTGATCTCCTACTGAAACGGTATCTGTAACATGGCTGTAATTAATTCCTTCTACCAAAATCTTCATCCTTTCTTCCTTGTATTTAACACCAAAACCAATCTCTTTTGCAAAATTAATCGCTGACTGCCCGCTTATTGTGATTGTATTGTCTTTTTCTTTTATTGATACACAGCCAAATCTTAATAATAATAAATGCAAGTCATCTATCATTTTAGCGCTTGCTGAGCTTAAAGTTATGGCTCTTCTTGCTTTTTCTACACAACCATCTGTATCAAAATAACCTTTCAGGAATTTTGCTATGTGTTTATTATCTGACTTGAACAAGAATTCTGAGATTCTTACATTATGGGATTTCTTCTTTAATGGGTAATCAAATAGGGAGTTTAATACCTGCGCTAATGTTATATTAGTCACTATTTCTGGAGTCCTATCATATTTTCTGAATGTCAAAGAAATATTCAGCTCTTTGCAGATTTTTATAAATTCCTGCCCCAATTCCTTTTTTCCTACTATAAATTTCTTATTATGCCCGTCTCCTGTGAATAAGCCTGCTAAGTAATAGAAATCTTCAAAGTTTTTTGGAAGAGATACTATATTTGAATTTTTTCCCCTCCATTTTCCTGTCCTGTATACTATTGATTCAATATTATCATAAACATTTTCTATATTTAATTTTAATATTTTAACTAGATTAAGCAAATCTTCTATCTGATATCTATTTTTTTTTACTCCGCAATAAAATGAGCTTATTTTTAATGGTGTTCTGATAGTTTTTATCCCGTGATTTAGAATAATTTCCTTTAGTTTTTTTCCAAATGTTTCGTTTAATCTTATATAGAAATTTTTGTTTGATAATCTTTCGAGAATTTCTTTCTTTAGACTTAGATTATTACTTACTGATAATTTTCTTGAGCAGACAATCCTGTCCCCTAATTTTATGTCTTTTGCCTCTTTATCCTTAAAATCATAATTTTCAAGAACAATATATTTATGCTCTGGGGTAGTTGTTATTTCAAACCTGTTCCTTAATGTTATCTTTGTTGCTGTTCCACCTTTTAATTTCCAAGCCAATTGTATCTGCTTTTTTTCCAATTTTCCTGTTTCTTTGTTCAGTGAGAAGGTATAGAAATCCTGTTTTGTCAAGTCATAAATTATATGCTCATCTGTCTCTTCAAACTTTAATCCCTGTTTTTCTGCTTTTTTAAATAAATCCTCTGCTGTTATTAAGGTTCCATCTACCTGGTAGATTCTTGAATCCTTACTGATGCATTTCCCATGATCAATATGAGCTACAACACCAATATTTCTTATAAATTCAGGCTGTTTCTGCAATTCTAGTATTTTCTTTGACTTATCTTCTGCCATAAACTTTTTTTGAAATTACACCTTTTTAAAGATTTCTAAATTGAAAACCCCTTCTGGTGCATAATTTCCTTTTGACTCCTCTATAATTGAGTAGATATCATTAATTTTTATAATATCCCCGAATTTTTCCCTTAATTCCAAAATAAAGTCCCTTAATTCCAAAGAGTCCTGAACAATAACCCCTACATCCAAGTCCCAATTTTCATTTCCTAAATATTCATAAAAATAAACTACATTTTTAGACTGCCTTAGAAAATTCTTTAACAGCTTTGTTTTATTTCCTATTAATTTTATTCTGATATTCCTCCATTCATAACCAAGCTTCTTTATATCCAATGAAATTGTATATCCCTGAATTACTCCAGAATTCTCCAGATTTTTAATCCTGTATTTTATTGCGTTTGGTGTTAGATTTAATTTTTTTGATAGCTCTATATATTCTATTCTTGAATTAGCTGACATCAATTTTAAAATTCCCAAATCTGTTTTGTCTAAATTTATATTTTTGTCTAATTTTTTATAGGTAATTTCCTTATTTACCCCCATCAGCTTTGTCGGGAAAAACTCTTCTGCTCCTGTGTTTATTACAATAAAGGATTCTATACTCTCCGGTGCATAACCTGTTATTTCTTTGATTATTTTCTCTAAATGCTCTCTGTCTTTTGCCAGTAAATCAAATCCAAAATTCCATTTTCCCACTATCGAGCCAAGATAGGTTACAAAATCATGATTAATCAAAAAATCAAGGAATTCTTTTTCTTTTTGTGCTGTTATATTCTTCAGCTGGATACAGCAACCAAATCTCAAAAAGCCCAATGCTTCTGTATTAGTTATTGTGTTAAAGCTTAGAATTATTTTTTCTTTTATTAGGTTATTTAATCTGTATGCTGCTACTTCCCGGCTAATTCCAACTTTCTTTGCTAGCTGATTTACAGGTATTCTTGAATTCAATATTAACTCTGTCAGTATCTTTTTGTCTTTTTTATCCATATTTTACTATAATGCAAAATTAGTATATAAATATTTCTATTTAGTAAAAATAGTGTTAAATAGTTTTATAATAGATATAAATATTATTACTGATAAGAAATAGGGGGTAAATGAAATGAATACAACAAAAACAATGATTAAGAGATTGGTAGTTAGAGCTAGTGGTCCTGTATTATTTGTATTTGGAGTTATGGGTCTTGCATCAATAGCAGATTTAGCATATTCAAACTTAGATAAATTAAGTACCATTGCACGCGAATATAAACACGAATATATTACAGAATTAGATAAATTCGACGAATATATAAGAAGAGATAGCATAAGAAGAGATAGCATATACTGTACAAAAAATAGTGGAAAATATCAAGAGTTAAACAGAACAGATTAGGAGGGAAAAATGCCACCAAGCGGATTTAGCCAAAAAGCAATAAATGGGTTACTTGAATTTGTAAAAGATGCTTATCAAAGCACTTTAGAGAGATTTAGAGATAGAGATCTGACTGAAGAAGTTGTTTTGAGAGAAAGCATAAAATACTTAGATGGTCTTGTAGAGAAATCTGCGCCTCTTGCATTAGACAAAACTGTTTCCGAAAGAGGAGTTAGAGGACTTCAAGCTTTTGTCGCAACTAATTATGAAGATTTAATCAAAGAAATACACGATGGCAAAAAGCAAGAGGGTTATGCAATGAGAACAGAAATAGACCATATAAGGAGCTATTTAGAGAAATTTAAACTTTAATTTTTTCTCTTTTTCTAAAGCAATGTTTTTTAAACATTTCTAAATTTATAGTATAGGGGTTAGTATGAAATTAGAAAAAACAATCTATACACTTATAGTCATAACATTAGTTCTGTTAACTATAGCAAGTGCACTAAGCTAATAATTAAATAACCTGCCAAGCATCCAAGTGTTAGGAAAGGCATTGCCGGATAAAATTTATTCTTCTGTGATTTGTACAATAAAATTGCCAATGCTATTGTTGTTGTTATAACTACAATTAAAGATAACCAGGAGAATTGTTTGAATAAAACTCCCGCAAATAATAATGGAAATCCCATGTCTCCCCCACCAAGTATTGCTCTCTTATTTTTTCCATAGGGTATTGATAACCCTGCAAACATATTCTCTTTTGTCTGGAATTTAGCCAGCTTAATCATATGCTTTGTTTTCCAGACTGCTATCATATCATAAACTGAAATAATTATTAACAAGATAAAAATTGCCATGGTATTAAGAATTGGAACAAAGATGGCTGCCAATCCCCCGTAAATAAATAGTTCTGTAAAATTATGGAGTATGACATTTTTTTTAATTACTTTGATAAATGCAAGTATTAATGCAAGCGAGAATGCTATCAGCTGCGGCATAAATGGCTTGAAGGCGATTGTCAGTGCAAGAAGAACACTTAAAAAGAACCAGAATTTCCAGAGTTTTACTACCTGAAATTTTATTATCAATAAAGCAAGGGCAGTTGCAATCAAGATGCTTATGAAGATCTGTATGTAAGATATTTTAGTTTCTAATTCCGGGCGTTCAATATCATAAGGAAGATTTGACCAGGATTTTTCCTGAACAGTAATTGTCTTGTTTATTTCCTTTCCATCCTCTATAACTGTGATCTGCTTTTCAACCTGCTGAACTGAAACATAGTTAGAGATGATAAATAAACCTGTAATCTGCGCCAGGAAAAATAATAAAATTATGATGAGAGTGATATTAACTGTGTGCTTCATTAATCATTTCACAGCATAGTTGTATAAATAGTTAACTAATTAACCAGTATCTCCGAATAGGCTTTTTAAATTGTAGTGTTATCTCTACTTTGTGAAAAACCTTTCCTTAGTGACCCTACAGATGATCAATCAAAAGACT
>AQRL01000033.1 GCA_000402515.1 Nanoarchaeota archaeon SCGC AAA011-G17 | reverse complement strand
TCAAGAATTATTTCTATTAATTCTTCTCTGCTCAAATCTTTCAATTCATTGGGGGTTTCCATTCGTTCCTCACTCCAACCCCCAAAAATTAGTAATAAGAACTACTATTTTTTGATTATTGTTCTGGAGTAGCTAAACGGTTACTTATAACCAAAAGTTATATATTTGAAGAGAATTTCTTGTCAGAGATGTTTAAAAAAATAATCATTGGGGCAATAATTGTACTTTTAATAGGAGCTTACTTTATACAGAAAGATACAGGGCTTGACACAAGAGACCAAAAGACTAGTTTTGTAAAAGGAATGTTCTCATGGGTTGGTAATCTCTTTGTAAACATAAAAGATGTAACCTCATATACAACCAAAAAACAATGGTTGCCAACAAACGAAACCGATAATTCTACAGAAGATTAGACTATTATTAAGTAGTTACAAATAGAAAGGTTTATAAATAATAAAATAAGGCTATTTTATAATTAAAAGGAGTTAAAAATGGAAATAAACAGAAAGCAAGCAAAAGAGTTTTATAATAGTGATATGGCTACAGCCTTAGAAAGCTGTCAGAAATACGGTCATGCTTTATTCATGCCTGAACTGATAGACGCAAAAATTTTAGCAACTAAAGGTTCAAGCTTATTAAGCAACTGGCTTACTGCACCAAGCATAAGGGCAACAGGAAGAACCAAGCAGGGAAACCCAGTAGTTGTATATGTCCATGTTGATAATTATCTTTCTAATCCTGAAAATATAAGAAATGCAGAGAGAATAAACGGTGCAGGAGTTATGCCGGTAGATGAATTTCAGAGATTATTGGATTTAGGGGATAATAAGAATGTTTTTGTTATTGATTATGATAAGCTTAAAAGTTCAAGTTCAGGAGTAATTCCAGTTGAAAGAGCATTGGAGCATCCCCAAACTATCCCTTTTATTGGCGGAGAGGAAAGAGCCCAAAGATATCTTGAAAAATTTAAACAGGTTTATGGAAATAATATAGGAATCTGGCATTGTGATGATTTAAAAGATGAGCCATTAGGGCGTTTGCTGTTCGTTGGCGACTACTGCAACAATGGTCTTATTGGTAACTACGGCATCGGCAACTATGCTCGTTTTGTTGGGGTACGTGGTAGTGCTAGTGCCGAAGGCACTGCGCAAAAAATTTCAGCACCGACTATAGAGCAAATTTTGAAGGTTTCAAAAAATTTTGTTCCAAAAGCAACTAGAAAAGAATATGAAAATAAAATAAAAGCATTATACAAATAAATTTTTAAACTTCTTTCTCTTTTTTACTTTGTCTTGGTATTATTTAACTTGATTTGTGATAGTTAGATATCTCAGGGCTACACGCCTGTTTATCATGGCCATTTAATGGTTATAAAATACAGCTGTGACACTTAGTAAATATTGAACAGATGAAACAGCATTGCAATTAAGGATAAGCAGGCTATATAGCGGGCGTTTGCTGTTCGTTGGCGACAACTGCAACAATGGTCTTAATGGTAACAACAACATCAACAACAATGCTCGTTTTGTTGGAATAATCCTGTGTTTGCCAAGGCATTTAATAATCAAATGCATACTTACACTAATTTATGGATTTCTCTATGTAGTTATGAAAATATTAAACTAGCATATAAAAAAGCAAGAAAAAATAAGACAAAAAAAGATTATGTTGTTGAGTTTGAGAAGAATCTTAAGGAAAATCTGCTTCAATTAAGGTCAGAAATTATGTTTCATTCTTATAGGCCAAAACCTTTGGAAACCTTCATCCTTAGGGATCCAAAGACCAGAAAAATAAGCAAGTCTGATTTTAAAGACAGAATTATTCACCATGTTTTGTGTAATATTATTGAACCAATATTTGAAAAAATATTTATCTTTGATTCGTATGCAAATAGAAAATTTAAGGGGGCATTTAAGGCATTGGAAAGATTTGATTATTTTAAAAGGAAAGTTACTAAGAATAATACAAGGGAAGCTTATATTTTAAAGGCAGATATTAAGCACTATTTTGATACTGTTTTTCACAAAGTTTTAATTGAGATTATTAAAAGAAAAATAAAAGATGAAAAAATAATATTGCTTATTAAATTAATACTAGATAATTTTAATTCCAAAAATAAAGGGATAGGAATGCCATTGGGAAATCTAACTTCCCAGTTCTTTGCTAATGTTTATCTTAATGAATTAGACTATTTTGTAAAACATAAATTAAAGGCAAAATATTATATTAGATATGTAGATGATTTTGTGATAATTCATAATAATTATGGGGTATTATTTGATTATAAAAATAAGATTGGTGCCTTTTTAAAAACAATAAACTTAGAATTGCATCCAGATAAATCCAAAATAATTTTATTAAGCAAAGGAATTAGTTTATTGGGCTTCAGGGTATTTTATTATCATAAGTTATTAAATAAAAGAAATATAAAAAAGATGAGAAATAAATTAACAAAATACAAATTAAATGAAAGGAAGATTGATTATGATAAAATTTATGCAAGTTTTGAAGGATGGATTGCTTATGCTAAGCATGCAGATACTTATAAATTAAGAAAGCAGTTCACTAAAGATTTTGAGTATATGTTTTCTAATCAGATTTCATCAATAGAAGTGAATAGATTATTAAGAGAAACAAAAATTTAATATTAGAAATTTTTATAAACAACAAATTTGAATAAGATTAGAATGACTCTTCAACAGCCAAAATCAATGGATGAATGTATCTATTTTACTAATAGGTTATTTGAAAATGGAAAGATAAAATCTTGGGTCTTCAGAGGCAAATGTCCAAAATGCGGAAAAGGAATTATGGGGAAGCCAAAAGATGAAAAAACAGGCAGACCAAAGATAAGGGCAAAAGAATACATCTGTCCAGAATGTAAATATACAGTTGACTGTGGGGAATATGAGGATACATTGAATATTAATATTGAGTATATTTGTCCGCACTGCCAGCATTCAGATGAATTGCAGGCATCTTTCAAAAGAAAAAAAGTACAAAGACTTAATGAAGAAACAGGAAAAAAAGAAACAGTAGAAGCAGTTCGTTTTCAGTGCTCTAAGTGTGGGAAGAATATTGATATTACAAAAAAAATGAAATAAAAAAAAGAATTACATCTTTGCTGCGGTATATATCATATAAAGTGCAGACAATCCTACTAATACATATACTATAGTCCCGATTATGGGTATAGACCCAAAAAGAGATTCTACAAGGTTGTAATTAAATAACCCGACTAATCCCCAATTTAGACCACCAATAATCAATAGAACCATAGCAATCCAGTCTAAAGCGCTTTTTTTGGCCATGAAATCACCTCATAGATTACTAATTCTTAGTATTATATAAATTATTTGTTTTTATTTTTATAATCCAAAACCTTTTTAAACACTCAATTTCTCAAAACAATCACTCTTATCCAAAGATAAGGCGTTGCTTTGAAAGCAAAAAAATTATTTCGCCTGATTCTAGGAGTACAGTGACGGGAAAGTCACAAAAACAATCGCACACCCTGAAAAGGATGCGATAATAGGAACAGAATGAAAAGACATAGTCCAAGACATGGGAGTTTACAATTTTGGCCAAGAAAAAGAGCCAAAAGAGAAATACCGAGAATAAAAGCATGGTCCAAATTAGCTGGAGCTAAATTATTAGGCTTTGCAGGTTACAAAGTTGGTATGGCTCATGTTATAATGAAAGATACATCAACAAAAGTAACAAAAGGCATGGATATTTCAACACCGGTAACGATTATTGAGTGTCCGCCATTAAAGCCTCTTTCTCTTCGTTTTTACAAAAATACTTCTTATGGTTTAAAAGTTGTTTCTGAAATACCAGTAAAAAATCTAAATAAAGAATTAGCAAGAAAAATAAAACTGCCAAAAAAACAATCAGAAAAAAAAGAAACAGAATTTGATGAATTAAGGTTGCAGGTTTATACCCAGCCAAAACTTACAGCTATTGGAAAGAAAAAGCCGGAAATATTTGAGCTTGCTTTATCAGGAAGTAAAGAAGAGCAATTATCAATTGCAAAACAATTTTTGGAAAAAGAAATAAAATTATCAGATGTTTTCAAAGAAGGGGAATTAGTTGACGTTCACGCAGTATCAACAGGAAAAGGATTTCAAGGGACTACAAAAAGATTTGGTACAAGATTAAGGCAGCACAAATCAGAAAAAGTAAAAAGAGGGGTTGGTTCTTTGGGTCCATGGCACTCAAGATCAATATGGGCAGTCCCGCATCCAGGTAAAATGGGTTATCACACACGCCTTGATTTTAATAAACTGATATTAAAAATAGATTCTAATCCTTCAACTATCAATCCAAAACAGGGATTTCATAAATACGGGTTTGTAAAAAATGATTACATTCTTATAAGGGGGTCTATTCCTGGACCAAAGAAAAGAGCAATAAGATTTATTGAAGCAATAAGACCGAATAAAGCACTGAAAATTATTCCAGAAATTAAAAATATTATACTAAAATGAAAGCAAAAATATTAGATATCACCGGAAAAGAAACTGAAACAATAGAATTGCCTAAGCAGTTTTCCGAGCCATTGAATAAAAATCTGATAAAGAGGGCAGTTATAATATTGCAGTCAAATAACCGCCAGTCATATGGTTCTTTCCCAAGAGCAGGAATGAGATCATCTGCAAAATTATCAAGAAGAAGAGGGGAATACAAAGGAGCTTACAATCATGGGATTTCAAGAGTTCCAAGAAAGTCATTATGGAAGAGAGGAACCCAATTTGGTTGGGTTGGAGCATTTATGCCAGGAGCAGTTGGAGGTAGAAAAGCACACCCGCCACAGCTGGATAAAGATTTTACAAGAAAAATTAACAAAAAAGAAAACAGAAAAGCAATAAGATCCGCAATTTCTGCTACTTTAAATCCAGAATTAGTAAAGCAGCATCACAAATTTTCAATTACTCTTCCTTTAATCTTAGAATCAAAATTTGAATCACTAACTAAAACAAAACAAGTAAAGGAAGTATTGGAAAAAATAGGGCTAAAAGAAGAATTAAAAAGAATATCAGTAAAGAAAGTAAGGGCAGGTAAGGGAAAAAGCAGAGGGAGAAAATACAAGATTAAAACAGGCCCATTAATTGTAATAGCAAAATCATGCTTATTAGAAAAATCATCAAGAAACCTGCAGGGAATTCAGATAGTCCCTGTAAATTCATTAAATGCAGAGTTGCTTGCACCGGGAACAACACCGGGAAGATTAGTTATCTGGACAAAAGATGCAATTGAAAGAATGAAATCAGAGGAGCTCTTCAAATGAATGAATATTCAATAATCAAATATCCCGTATCAACAGAAAAAGCAGTTAGAATAATGGAGTCAGAAAACAAGCTGATATTTGTAGTTGATAAAAAAGCAAAGAAAGCAGAAATAAAGGGGGCTTTAGAAAAATTATTCAAAATAAAAATCGTTAAAGTAAATACTTTAAACACACCAAAAGGTGAAAAAAGAGCTTATGTTAAGTTATCACCAGAAACACCGGCAATTGATGTTGCTACACAATTAGGATTGATGTAAAATGGGTAAAAGACTTGTAAGTCAGGCACGTGGAAGAGGAGGTCCAAGATACAGATCTCCGGGTCATAAATACAAAGGAAAGCCGCAGCATAGGCCTTATGATGAAAAAGAAAAACAAGGCGTTGTTTATGGTATAGTAAAAGAGTTAGTGCATTGCCCTGGTCATTCAGCTCCTTTGGCAGCAATTGAGTATGAAACAGGAGAAAGAGGTTATATTATCGCCCCAGAAGGGTTAAGAGTTAATCAAAAAATCGCTTCCGGGATCAATGCACCAATATATCCCGGTAATACCTTGCCATTAAAAAGTATTCCAGAAGGTACTCAAGTTTATAATATAGAATCCTCACCAGGGGATAATGGAAAATTTATTAGAACTTCTGGGGGATTTGCAATGATTGTAGGAAGAGTTAGAAATAAAATATTATTAAAATTTCCATCAAAAAAACAAAAAGAATTTCATCCAGAATGCAGGGCGACAGTAGGAATAATCGCCGGCTCAGGAAGAAAAAACAAGCCTTTTTTGAAGGCTGGAAAAAGATATTATGCTATGAAAGCAAGAAACAAATTATATCCAATCACATCAGGTGGAGCAATGAATGCAACAGACCATCCATTTGGTTCAGGGCGTGGTGGCCCGACATTTGGGGGTAAAGCATCATCTATTGCACCAGCAAATGCTCCGCCAGGAAGAAATGTAGGCATGATTAGGGCAAGTAGGACAGGTAGGAAGAAGTAAAATGGTAATAAAACAATTCAAATTCAAGGGAAAAATAACTGAAGAATTAAAAAATATGTCAATAAAAGACTTTGCACAATTGACTCCATCACACGAAAGAAGGTCCCTAATGAGGGGATTCACACCTATTCAAAAAAAATTACTTGAAAAAATAAGAAAATCATTAAAAAAAAGGAATCAGAAAGCCGGTAAAAACACATTGCAGAGACTGTATTATAATCCCTGAAATGATTGGAGCAACAATAGCAATACATAATGGTAAGGAGTTTGTTCCAGCAATAATAACAGAAGAAATGATTGGGCATCGTTTAGGGGAATTAACAATGACCAGGAAGAGAGTTCAGCACTCAGCACCAGGTATAGGTGCTACAAAATCAAGCTCAGCAATATCTGTAAAGTAAAATGGAAAATATAGCAACAGCATCAAAGGAATCTGCACCTATCTCTATGAAGAATTCAGTAGAGATATCCTCTTTTCTTAGAGGGAAGAATACAGATAAAGCAAAGAATCTATTGCTCAAGGTTCTTGAAAAGAAAGTAGCAGTTCCATTTAAGCGCTATTATCATGATATCAGCCATAAGAAGGGGAATATCGCTGCAGGAAGATATCCTATTGCTACAGCAAAATATTTTTTGGAAATTATAGAAGATGTTGAAGCAAATGCAAAACAAAAAGGAATGGTTCAGCCATACAAGATAATTTACTTAGTTGCAAATAAAGGTCCGAAAACATGGCATTATGGAAGAACCAGAGGAATAACTGCAAAGAGAACACATTTGAAAATAAAAGTCAGGGAAGTAAAAAAAATACAACCAAAAGAATCAGTAAAAAAAACTGAAACAAAAACACAAAAATGATAGAAAGAAAAATTTTGGCGCAAAAAATGAAAGAGTTCCAGATAAAGGAATTTATAGCCAAGGAATTTGAAAAAACAGGATATAGTCACACAAAAATACAAAGAACACCATTAGGAGATAAAGTAACAATCTATACATCAAGACCGGGATTAGTTGTTGGAAGAAAAGGTCAGAACATAAATAGATTAACTGCTGTTTTAAAGAAAAGATTCAGCATGGAAAACCCCCAGATAGAAATTGGGGAGATTGAGGATCCATATTTTGATGCCCAGTCAATATCAGAAAAAATAGCATATGCCATAGAAAAATTTGGGCCAAAGCATTTCAAATCAGTTGCTTACAAAACATTACAATCAATAATGGATGCAGGTGCTTTAGGAGCAGAAATTATAGTTTCTGGTAAAGTACCAAGTTCAAGAGCAAAAACATGGCGTTTCATGAATGGTTATTTGAAGAAATCAGGAGATATTGCAGTTTCTAAGGTTGTTAAGGGGCTGGCAGTTGCAATAACAAAATCAGGAGTTATAGGAATAAAAGTAAAAATAATGCCTCCAACAGTAGACCTTCCTGATAAAATAGATATTCATCCAAAAAAAGAAGAACAGAAAATTATTGAAAAAGCCCCTGAAATTAAAGAAGAACCTGTTGAGGAAGTAAAAGAAGAGAAAGAAGAACAGGTTGAAGAAAAGAAAGAGACTAAACCAAAAACCAGAAAGAAAAAGGTAGAAAATGAAAAAACAAAAGGATCTAGCAAAAGCAAGTGAAGCTGAACTAACTTCAAAATATGAAGATTTGAAAAAAGAGTTAATTAAATTAAATGCTCAAAGATCAACAGGAACAAATATGGAAAATCCATCAAGAATTAGGATTATCAAAAGAACAATTGCTAGGATAAACACATTCCTAAGAAATAAACCAAAAGGAGGTAGTCAATAAACAAATGAGTGAAATATGTGCAACGTGTGGGTTGCCTAAAGAGTTATGTGTCTGTGAGACCATAGCAAAAGAATCTCAACAAATTTACATCAAAGAGGAAAAAAAGAGATTTGGAAAAATTTCAACAGTGATAGAAGGAATTGATGGGAAGGAAATAAACATCAAAGACCTTGCAAAAAAACTGAAAAGTAAATTCGCATGTGGAGGAACAGTAAAGGGCGGAAAGATTGAGTTGCAGGGGAGGCATTCAGCTAAGATTAAGGGAGAGCTGATAAAGATGGGTTTTTTACCTGGGTCAATAAAAGTCACGACAATTTAGACAATGCAAACAAAAGACATAGTAAGTATGAATCTAATAGGTAAAGATATAGAGATAACAAAATCAAAGAATAAGTCACTGATTGGGATTAAAGGAAAGGTAATAGACGAAACAAAAAATATGATAATATTAGACAATCAAAAAAAACTGATGAAATCACAATCAACATTCAAAATAAAAATAAAAAATAATATATATGAAATCGACGGAAAAGTTTTACAAACCCGTCCAGAAGATAGGATAAAAAAATGAAAACAGACAAAAAACAAGCAAAGGAAGTTTCAGTTAGTTGCAATGATCCTAACTGCCCATTTCACGGCTCATTAAAACTTAGAGGAAGAACCTTTTCAGGGACAGTTACATCTGCAAAGATGCACAGAACAATAGTAGTAGAATGGTTCCGTCTTTTCCCTCTACCAAAATATGAAAGATCTGAAAAAAGAAAGACAAAGATAAAGGCGCATTTGCCCGACTGTATCAAAGTAAAAGAAGGCGACAAAATCACAATCAAAGAATGTAGAAAATTAAGCAAAACAAAGGCATTTTGTGTAATAAAAAATGAAAGCACTCAAAGCTAGAATAACTAAAGGACTGACTATGGGATCAAGAGTAGCAACCTGTGATAATTCGGGTGCCAAAGTTATCAAGATTTACTCAGTTAAGAGGGCCAAAACAGTAAAAGGAAGACTTGCCTCTGCAGGTATTGGAGATTTGGTATTTGCCTCGGTAAAAAAAGGTATTCCTGGAATGAAAAAACAAAGAGTGTTAGCAATTATTGTAAGACAAAGAAAAGAGTACAGAAGACCCGATGGAATGAGGATTAAATTTGAGGATAATGCAGTCGTAGTATTAAAAGATGATAAGGGAAATCCTAAAGGTACAATCCTAAAGGGGCCAATTGCAAAAGAGGCAGCAGATCGTTGGCCGGGCATAGGAAAATTGGCATCAATAATAGTCTAAAATGAAAAGAAAATTTACAAAATCATGGAAATCAAGTAAACAGCCGAGGAAGCAGAGAAAATATCAGAGAAATGCTCCCTTGAACATAAAACATAGATTCCTCTCTGTACTATTATCAGATCAATTAAGAGAGAAATACCAAAAGAGAAACATTCCAGTCAAAAAAGGAGATACTGTAAAAATATTAAGAGGACAATTCAAGAAAAAGTCAGGAAAAGTAGCAAAAGTATTCCTAAAAAAAACAAGAGTTTATGTTGAAGGAATGGATTTGGTCAAAAAGGACGGTTCAAAAGTACCATACTCAATTCATCCATCAAATTTAATGATTACTGAACTCAATCTAGATGATAAAAAAAGACAAAAGGTATTTACAAAAAAATGACACATCTAAAAAGAATAGCTGCGCCGAAAACTTGGCCGATTAAAAGGAAACAGAATGTTTGGATAACTAAACAGAATCCGGGTCCGCATACATCTAAAACAAGCATATCATTAAACACAGTATTCAAAGATCTCTTAAAATATACAAAAACAACCAGAGAAACAAAAAGAATACTTAATGACGGAAAAATCTTGGTAAACCAAAAACCAAGAAAAGGTATCAGGTTTCCATTAGGTGTTTTTGATGTTTTATCTCTTCCAACAGGAGAAAATTTTAGATTACTATATGACAGAATAGGTAAATTTGTTTTAAAACCAGTAAAAAAAGAAGAAGCAGAAATATTGTTGTATAAGATTAAGGATAAAACCATACTAAAAAACAAAAAAATACAATTAAATTTCAATGATGGGACAAATTTATTGGTGCCTAAAGATGAATATTCTGTAGGTGATACTATTGTAATGGAAAAGGGAAAAATAAAATTTCATTTTAATTTTGATGATTCATCTATTGTTTATGTTATAGGTGGAAAACACATAGGAACATCCGGGGAATTAAAAAAATCAGAAAATAAATATTTAGTAAAAACAAAGAAAGATTCTTTTTTAGTTTTAAAAGAGCATATTTTTGTTATTGGTAAAGATAAGCCATTAATTACAATCAGTGAAAAATGAATTTAATGAAAGAAATAAGGATAGAGAAGATTACCCTAAACATCGGTAGTGGGGAGGCTGGTGCTAAATTGACCAAAGCAATGAAATTATTAGATACAATTTCAAAATCTAAGTCAATAGCAACAACAACAAAAAAAAGAATACCTACTTGGGGAATTCGTCCTGGCCTGACTATTGGTTGTAAGGTGACCTTAAGAAAAAATACAGAAGAATTAGTCAAAAGATTGCTGATTGCTAAGGAAAATAGATTAAAGAAATCAAATTTTGGAGATGGAACAATTTCCTTTGGTATATCAGAATATATTGATATCCCTAATGTACAGTATGATGTAGATATAGGGATTATTGGATTGGATGTTTCTTTAACACTTCAAAGAGCAGGGTATAGTATAGCGAAAAGATTAACTAAAAAAAGAAAGATTGGAAGAAGCCACCAGATAACAAAAGAAGAAGCAATGAATTTTATGAAAGAAAAATTCAGTGTAACAATTGAGGATTAAAATGACAACAAGCAACTACAACAAGGAATTTACGCAGCTTAAATTCAAACCGGCAAAAATGGCTAAGTATATCAAACATAATAAGCCAAAAGATAGAACATTTGGTATAAGCACAAAAAGATGCAAAAGATGCGGAAGATTCGGAGCACATATCGGAAAGTATGATCTTCATTTGTGCAGGCAGTGTTTTAGGGACGTTGCAACGAAATTAGGATTCAAAAAATATTCATGAGGATAAAATGGCATTAAACGACACATTATCAAATACGCTATCAAAAATTGATGCATATGAAAATTTAGGTAGAGGGGACTGTATTATCCCAATTTCTTCAAAAATAATAAAGAAAGTACTTGAGATTATGAATAAATATAATTATGTTGGTGCATATGAGATAACAAATACATCAAGGGGAGAAATTCTTAAGATAAATTTGATTGGAAGTATAAACAAATGCGGGGTAGTAAAGCCAAGATTCTCTGTAAAGAAAAATGATTTTGAAAAATATGAAAAAAGATACTTGCCAGCGCAAAACTTTGGAATACTTATAGTCTCAACATCACAAGGAATTATGACAAATTATGAAGCCAAAGAAAAAAATCTAGGCGGAAAATTATTAGCTTATGTATACTAAGATGAAACAAAAATTAATGCAGAAGGAAATAGCAATAAAAGAAAAGATTGAAGCCAAAGTAGAAGGTAAAACATTGACTATAAAAGGGCCAAAAGGGGAATTAAAAAGAAAATTCATTTATCCAGGTATAAAAATGGCAGTTAAAGATAACAAAATAATCCTTTCAGCAGAAAACACAACAAAAAGGGAAAAAACAATGATTGGCACATTTACAGCCCACATAAAAAATATGATAAAAGGAGTTTTAGAAGGATTTGTTTACAAGCTTAAAATATGTGCAGGGCACTTTCCTATGAGTGTTTTAGTTGAAGGTCAAAAAGTTTTGATAAAAAATTTTCTTGGAGAGAGGGTGCCAAGGAAAGCAAGAATCCTGCCAGGAGCAAAAGTTTTGGTTCAGGGGGATATTATAACTGTAGAGGGTATTGATAAGGAAATCGTTTCACAATCAGCAAGTAATATAGAGCTTGCTTGTAGAATCAGCAATCGTGATAGAAGAGTCTTTATGGATGGAGTTTGGTTAATAAACAAAGATGGAAAAAATATCAAATAAATGGAAAAAGAAAAAACCAAAATTTGTAAGGCAGGATTATACGAAAAAGAAGGCTCTTGGAGCAAAATGGAGAAGACCAAAAGGCTTGCACTCTAAAATAAGGGAAAGAAGAGCAGGGCATGAAAAAAGAGCCTCTATAGGATACGGGTCTCATAGAAAGACAAGACATTTGGATTCATCGGGTCTTAGAAAGGTATTAGTAAATAATATTCAAGATTTATCAAAAATAAAAAAAGGGGAAGGGATTATAATTTCCTCAACTGTCGGAGATAAAAAAAGATTTGAAATATTAAAAAAAGCGCAATCACAGAATATAGAAGTATTAAACATTAAAAATGTCGAAGATAAAATAACACAGATAACAAAGAAGCTGACAGAAAAAAAACAGCAGGAAAAGGAAAAAGAAAAAACAAGAAAACAGTCAAAAGAAGAAGCAGAAAAGAAAGCTAAAGAAAAGAAAGAGGAAAAAAAGGAAGATAAAGAAGAGGAAAAAAAAGATTTGACAAAAAAATTATCAGAAGGAGTAGAGCAGAATAAGCCGATTATATCTGCAGATGATAAAGCTAGTAAAGCACCAAAACAAATGAAGGTAAACGCACCTAAACAAAAATGAAATTAAGAAATCAAAAAAGGATTGCAGCACAATTGCTTAAGGTTGGGAAAAAGCATGTACAGTTTGACCAAGATAATCTATCCGAGATAAAAGAGGCAATAACAAAGGCAGACTTGAGATCACTTGTAGGTCAGGGAGTAATAAAATTAAAACAATATCAATCACAATCACATTCAAGGGTTAAAAAAACAGCAGAACAAAAGAAAAAAGGGAGAAGAAAAGGGCAGGGTTCAAGAAAGGGAAAGGCAACAGCAAGACTTCCATCCAAGAGAGAATGGATTAATAAAGTAAGGCTGCAGAGAGACTTGCTGACATCCCTAAAAGAAAAAGAACTGATAACAAACAAAACATATAGGGAGATGAGATTAAAAGTAAAAGGTGGATTCTTCAGAACAAGAAAACACATATCATTATACTTAAAGGAGCATAATCTAATAAAACAATGAGCAAAGTACCATACAAAAGGAAGAAAGAAGGAAAAACAGATTATAAGCAGAGGATTTTATTACTAAAATCCAGAAAGTTGCGTTTGGTTATAAGAAAGTCATTGAATAATATCCTGTTACAAATAATTGAATATAGCCCGGATGGAGATAAAATTTTAATATCAACACATTCAAATCAGTTAAAGAAATTTGATTGGAAATTTCACAAATCAAATATCCCTTCAGCATATTTAACAGGGCTTCTTTGCGGAATGAAAGCAAAGTCCAAAAAAATATACGAAGCTGTTTTGGATATTGGGCTTTCAAGGAATGTTAAAAAAACAGCAATCTTTGCAGCATTAAAGGGAGTAATTGATGCAGGGCTGAAAGTATCTGCTTCAGAAGAAGTATTCCCCTCAGAGGACAGGATATCTGGAAAGCATATTGCTGATTATAAAAAAAATGATATTCAAAAAATTTTCCATCAAACAAAGGAGAAGATACTAAAACAAAATGGTTAAAACAAATCGTGAAGAGACAGGAATAAGAAGATTAGAAAAAACATTTGATAAAGAGAAATGGAAACCCAAAACAGCATTGGGTAAAAAAGTAAAAAGCGGAGAAATAACAAATATTAATCAAATTTTATTTACAGGTCAAAAAATACTTGAGTCAGAAATAGTGGATACTTTGCTTCCAGACCTTCAATATGATTTATTAACAATAGGTCAATCAAAGGGTAAGTTTGGTGGAGGGAAGAGAAGTATCTGGAAACAAACACAAAAGAAAACCAGAGAAGGAAACAAGCCGAAATTCTCTACATTAGCGGTAGTTGGTAATAAAGATGGTTATGTTGGTGTAGGAAAAGGAAAAGCAAAAGAAACAGTGCCGGCAAGAGAAAAAGCAATCAGGCAGGCAAAGCTGAATATTATCCAGGTAGTTCGTGGATGTGGTTCATGGGAATGTGGTTGTTCAACTCATCACTCAATTCCATTCAAGGTCCAGGGAAAATCAGGAAGTATTGTTATTACATTAATGCCCGCACCAAAAGGAGTAGGTTTGGTTAGTGAAGGCCAGGTAAGGAAGATTTTGGGATTTGCAGGAATAAGGGATGTTTATTCAAAAGCAAGAGGGAATACAACAACAAAATTAAATCTTCTTTATGCATGCTTTAACGCATTAAAAAAATTAAATAAAATTAAGATTCCAGCACAATATATTGAAAAAGCAGGTGTAACTGTTGGTGGAAAAGATGGAAAAGAAAAGGTTAGCGATAATTAGGATCAGGGGAAGCATAGGTGTCAGAAAGGACATCAAAGACACCTTAAATATGCTTAGGTTATACAGAAAAAATAGCTGTGTAATAATTGAAAATAATCCGCATTATGTTGGTATGATAAAGAAAGCTAAGGATTATATTACTTGGGGGGAAATTAGCGAAGAAGCATTCAAGCAATTATTAGAGACTAGAGCTAAACTTCCAAGAAATAAAAATTTAACTTCTGATTATTTAAAAGAAAAAACAAATCTAACCTTTGAGCAGTTTACAAAAGAATTCTTTTCATTTAAAAAAGAGCTTAAGGACATACCAGGATTAAAATTATTTTTTAGGCTAAAGCCCCCAACAAAAGGTTTTGAAAGAAAGGGAATAAAAAGGCCGTTTAGTTTGGGTGGGGCATTGGGATATAGAAAAGAAAAAATAAATGATATAATTAGCAGGATGTTATAAAATGACTGTCTATAAAAGAAGGAAAAACATAAGGCAGAGAGGTTCTCATACTCACGGTTGGGGAGCTAAGAAGAAGCATAGAGGAGCCGGAAATAGGGGTGGAAGAGGTTTAGCCGGGACAGGAAAAAGAGCAGACCATAAAAGGCAGTGGGCATTCAAGATTTTTGGAGCAGATTATTTTGGAAAAAGAGGGTTTATATCTAAATCAAGAAAAAAGACTAATGCAACAACAATAGATTACATTGAGAAAAAATTACAAAAATTATTAGACAAAAAAATAGCAATTCAGGAAAAAGATGTGATTACAATAGACTTTAAAAAAACAAAATTCAATAAACTGTTAAGCACAGGAAACCCAACACATAAATATAAGATAATCATTCCATACTTTTCATCAAAAGCAAAGGAAAAAATAGAACAGGTTGGTGGCTCCGTTGTCAATGCTTAATAATATACTGGCAAATCTGCCGGAAATAAAAGGTTCATCACAAAAACATCTTCCTTTTAAGGAAAAACTGAAGTGGACACTTATTGTTCTTGTACTTTTTTTTGTTTTATCATCCATCCCATTATATGGCTTAGGTCAGAACGCTTTATCGCAGTTTGAATTTTTATCAATTATTCTTGGAGCAACCTTTGGTTCCATACTATCGCTTGGTATCGGTCCAATCGTAACTGCATCCATTGTTTTGCAGTTATTAAAAGGCTCGGGGTTAATAAATATAGACACAACAACGCATGAAGGAAGAGTATTTTTCCAGGGTATACAAAAAATTTTGGCAATCTTCTTTATAATATTCGAAGCATCAATCTATGTATTTATGGGTGGTTTGTCACCAGACCCTGCCCTTGCACCAGCATTGTTCAGGCAGATGGAATTTTTATTAGTTGCACAATTAACATTAGGTGGTTTGATAGTATTATATTTAGATGAAGTTATCAATAAATGGGGTTTTGGTTCTGGTGTAAGTCTATTCATAGCAGCAGGAGTATCCCAGCAGGTATTTATCAGGGCATTATCTCCGCTGACAAGTGCAGGAACCTGGGCATTTGGAACAGGTCAGGCACCAGTAGGAGTTATCTGGGTTTTAATCAGGTCTTTGGCAGGAGGAAACCCCACAGAGGCTGGAAAAGCTTTGGCAACAATACTTGCTACAGTACTGGTCTTTGTGCTTGCAGTTTACGCACAGGCTATGAAAGTAGAAATTCCCTTAAGTTTTGGCAGAATAAGGGGTCATGGTATTAGATGGCCGTTAGCATTTATTTATACATCAAATATCCCGGTTATTTTAACCGCTGCTTTGATTGCAAATGTGCAGTTATGGGCAAGGCTGATGCAGAATTGGGTTGGAAATGCACAGCAGGGGATTATGTTTTGGATATCCCAGCATATATTTGGGCAGTTCTCAGGAAATATTCCGGTCTCAGGATTGATTAAATGGGCATTCTCTCCAAATATTGTTTCTGAACTATTTGCAGCATTTTCATCTGGCTCATTTAATTGGATTGTTTTGCTGCAGGCAGTTACTTATTCATTATTTATGATAGCCGGTGCTGTAATATTCTCAATATTCTGGGTGCAGACAGCAGGAATGGATGCAGGAAGCCAGGCAAAACAAATAATGGCTTCAGGTTTGCAAATTCCAGGATTTAGAAGAGATGAAAGAGTCTTGGAAAGAATTTTAAGCAGATATATATTTCCCTTAACAATAATGGGTGCTATTGCAGTAGGATTTCTAGCAGCATCGGCAGACTTGCTCGGAGCGCTGACAAATGGTACTGGTTTATTATTGACCGTTATGATTATTTACAGGTTATATGAAGATATAGCAAAACATCATATGATGGATATGTATCCTGGATTAAGAAAAATGATGGGTGGGGAATGAAAAAAGGAATATCTTTATGGTTATTAGTAATGTTTCTGAGTATATTAATTGCTGCGCTATGGGATGCAGTCCCTATAATAAAAGATACAATTCATTTTATTTTTGATCCAACCCTTGGTTATTTGATAAGATTAGACTTTTCATGGGGATTCCTTATTATTACTTTTTTAATAACATTAGCAACAACCATAATTCAGAAATATACAACAGATCAGGAAGCTTTGAAAAATATGAAAGAAGAGCAGAAGGCAATGTCAGAAGAGATGAAGAAGTATAAAGATGATCCATCAAAGATGATGGAATTCCAGAAAAAACAGCTTGAAAATATTCCTAAAACCTTTGAACTAACAATGAAGCCTTTGGTTTATACCATTGCCCCTTTAATATTTTTAATAAAATGGTTTTCAGATATATTTAAAAACCTTGGTGACCCAAAGATTTTTGGTATGTTGAGCTGGTTTTGGTCATATATGCTCTTTGCCATAATCTTTAGTATTATACTAAGAAAGGTTTTAAAGGTGTACTAAAATGCCGTCAGGAAAAGATAAATCAAGAAGTAAGAGAAGGGTTTTTGTTAGAACCCCTGCTGGAAAAGTAAAACTGCATCACGTAAAAAGAAATGATTCTAAGGCGCAGTGTGCAGAATGTGGGGCTGTATTATTGGGAGTTTCTCATGTTCGTGCCTCTAGGCTGAAAAACATTGCAAAAACAAAAAAAAGGCCATCACGCCCATTTGGCGGAAATCTATGCTCAATATGTGCAAGAAAGAAAATAATTGAAAGAACAAGGAGTCAAAAATGATAGAAATAGGGACATTATGTGTAAAAACAGCAGGAAGAGATGGAAATAATTATTGTATTGTAGTTGATAAAATCGATGATCACTTTGTCTTGATAGATGGGAATGTAAGAAGAAAAAAATGTAATATAAGCCATCTAGAGCCGATAAAAAAATTAGATGTAAAAAAAGGAGCATCAACAGAAGCAGTATGTAAGGTTCTTGAAGCAGAAGGTATTGCAATAAGGCAGAAAGGAAGGCCAAGAAAACCTGCTGAAAGATTAAAAAAAATAAGAAAGCAGAAAGAGCCATTACAAAAACAAAAGAAAAAAGAAGAGCCAAAAAAAGAAGTTAAAGCAGAGAAAAAACCCAAACAAATAGAAATAAAGGAAAAGCTTGAAGAATAAGATGCATGCCAAATTTGATTCCTCCCAGGATATAACATTAAGAATAAGTAAATCCGAGTTTTTGGAGATAACTAAAGAAAGAACAGAATATTTTTATGAAAAAGTCATAAGAGCAACAAGTTTAGAAGCAGAAGCCAATTTTTTCTTGGGGTTTTCTGAAAATTTTTTTGATGGGGCAAAACAATTAGATAGTAAAATTCAATTAATGCTACCTAATGAAAAAGCAGATCCATATCTTGTTAATTTACTTCCGGAAGGAGTCTATTACTTGAGATTACACAGTGAATATGTTTCTCGTTATGCTGGTGGATCAAAATTATTTATTATAATAGAGGAAGAATAAGATGCATGCTTTAAAAATAAGTTTTAATGGAAATCCAAATATAGGCTTATACTGTTTTGCAACAGATGCTTATTGTTTGATGCCGATTCATCTCTCTTCTAAGATAGTTGCAAAAATAAAACAGGTTCTTGGTGTTCCAGTTTATCAAGTCTCAATAGCAGGAACAGATTTGCTTGGAGCACTCTGTACAGGAAGTTCTGATTTATTATTAGTCCCGGAAATAATAAGAGACGAAGAAATAAAGCAGTTAGAAAAGCATAAAATTCCTTATAAAATAATAAAAACAAAATTAAATGCCCTTGGAAATAATATGATAATAAAGGGAGATACCTGTTTGGTAAACCCCGAATTTGACCAGGAAACAATAGACCAGCTAAAAAAACTTAATCTTAAGGTTTTTAAGGGAGAGATAGCAGAATCTCCGACAGTCGGTTCTTGTGTGGTTATAACCTCAAAAGGATGTATAATTCATAGAGATGCCTCAGAAAAAGAGATAGAGCACATAGAAAAGCTTTTTAAAACTACTTCAGATATAGGAACTGTTAATATGGGCAATCCTCATGTCAGTTCTGGCATAATTGCTAATTCAAATGGCTATATAATAGGTGATTTAACCTCTGGTCATGAGATAATGAGAATAGAATCAGCACTAGGATTTCAAAATGGATGAAAAACAGGTTCAGCAGAAATATCTTGAATTTCAGATAATAGAACAGCAGATGAAAGAATATCAGCAGGAGTTAATGACCTTGCAGGCTCAATCAAATGAGTTGACTAATCTGGAAGAATCCTTGAAAGAGATTGAAAAATCAAAAGATAAAAATGAAATTCTGACTGCCCTTTCTCCAGGAATTTTTATTAAAACAGAATTAAAAAACAATAAAGAAGTCCTTATGAATGTTGGTTCTAATGTAGTTGTTCCAAAAACAATAGCAGAGACTATTGAAATTGTTAAAGACCAGTCATTAAAGATACAGGCAATTGCGCACAAATTAGAGCAGGACTTGCAGTTATTTGCTCAGCATGCCGGCTCTCTGCAGCAGGAACTGCAAGAGTTGTTAAGCAAAAATAATTAATCTATTTATCAGTAGTAACAATAGAAAGCTTTATAAATACCTATTTTCTAGAATAAGTTATGGTAAAAGTTAGTATTGATGTAAAACCAAGAGGAATAGAATCAGCTTATGCAGAGGCACCCTTTGATGAAGGAAAAAAAGTATTAGTTAAAGATGGCTATAAAATTATTTCTTTAGAAGAAAATGCAAGATTAAGAATACAGGAAGGTAAAGATGCCTATGTCTCTAGAAATGGAAACTGGACAAGAGAAGGGGTTTTATATATTCTTAATAAAGGTAGATTTTTAACAAAGAATTCACCAATAATGGCAAATGCAAAAGAAGCTACAGATTGTCATAGAAAAGGTCAAGAGTTTTATTTAACTGATGAGCAGATTGAGGAAGGATTAGCAGATTCAGTCAACCTAGAATCAAAAGAAATCCCTACAAACAGATTTAAAGATAATGAAATAACTGTTTATGCTTTTGGCGAAAATGCTGAAAAATACGGGCAATTCTTAAGAGAAGAAGCAGGAATCAAAGAAATGGCTGTTTTGTTAGCAGATATGCAGGAAAAATCCTTTGCAAGACAAATATGGTTTAGGTGCCTTGTCTACAGTTCTGTTCTTGGTGGTAACAGTAGGGTCTTGTACTGCGTCGTCAGGGTTCGTGGGGTACGTGATAGTGTTAGTGTCGAAGGCACGAAAAAAAATTCTGAAGTTTACACTCCAAAACAAATCTTAAAAGTTCTAAAAACAAAAGGTCTAACTGGAATTGAAAAGATTCTACTAGATGGTTTAAGACAATAATTATTTTAAAATAGATTATTTCTAAAGTTATGTCCTGACTATATAGATATACTATCAGTGAAGTATAAGTTGGACTACATGCCAGTTTACTAGTACATCATTAATTTGATTTTAAGTCATGAAATACAGAAGCAACATTCGTGAAGCTTCAGTGGCAAGAGTTAATCTTTTGTGATGGTATTCTGGCTATAAGTTCCCTGTGGTTTAGGAGCCTTGACAACAGTTCTGATCTTGATGGTAACAATAGGGACTTGTACTACGACGACAGGGTTCGTGGAATAGCCCAAAAGTCAGGATTTCTTATACTAATATGGAAACTAATAATGAACTTTATCAGGAAATTTATAATCTTAGTAATTTACTTTTAGCTTGGAGAAAAGCTAGAAAACACAAAACAAGTAAATATTATGTAATTGAATTTGAAAAAGATACTTTAGTAAATTTGCTTAAACTATCTGAAGAATTAAAGAATCATACCTACAACCCATTGCCTCTAAAAACTTTTATTTTGCGAGATCCTAAAACTAGAAAGATAAGCAAGTCTGATTTTAGGGATAGAATTGTTCATCATGATTTAATAAGAATAATTGAACCAATTTTTGACAGGGGATTTATTTATGATTCATGTGCAAATAGAATAGGGAAAGGAAATTTATTTGCAATTAAACGATTTGATTATTTTAAAAGAAAAGTAACAAATAATTTTAAATCAAACGCATTCTGCCTTAAAGCAGATATTAGGCATTATTTTGAAACTGTTTCTCATGAAATTTTGATAAATATTATCAGAAGAAAAATAAAAGATAAAGAAGTAATCTCTCTTATCAAATTAATATTAAATAATTTTGATTCTAAAAATAAAGGAACAGGGATGCCTTTGGGAAATCTAACTTCACAATTTTTTGCTAATGTTTACCTTAATGAATTAGATTATTTTGTAAAACATAAACTAAAGGCTAAATATTATATTAGATATGTTGATGATTTTGTAATTCTTCATAAGTCAAAGTCACAGCTTGAATTCTGGAAATCTGAAATTGACAAATTTCTGAAAGAGAAATTAAAAATTGAGCTTCATCCTGAAAAGTCAAAGATAAGCTCTTTGTCTAGAGGAATAGATTTTGTTGGATTTAGGAATTTTTATCATTATAGGCTATTAAGAAAAAGGAATATTAGAAAAATGTTATTTGTTTTTGATAGATACAAGAAAAATGAAGTTTCTAAAGAAAAGCTGTTTGAAATTTTTCAAGGTTGGGATGCTTATGCAAAATGGGCCGATAGTTATAAATTAAGAAAAGAAGTTATAAAAAAAATTTGTACTTCTAACCTCTTCTAATACATCAATATAAATTATTAGAATCTCAATAAAATAAATCTTTATAAACTATCATCTTTTTTTATCATAGGGGTTATATTTTATGAAGAATGAGCTTTTGAAATTTTACTCAAGAAAGGATATCCAGGAAGAGATATTTAATTGTGCAAAAAATAAAGAGTTCTCTATACGCTCAGGAGACAATTTTGGCAAGAGACCGGATACCTTGGAATTCCCAAATGATATTATTGAGTTTATAAAATCAGGAGCAACATCTTTTCATCTGTCAGAAGAGCATTGGTCAAACCCCCTAAAGTTAAAATCAGGAATGTCTCAGAAGCAATTGGATGAACTAAGAATCGGCTGGGACTTGATAATAGATATTGACTGCAAATTCTGGGATTATGCAAAATATATCGCATTTTTAATAATCAAAGCACTAAAAGCGCATGGAGTTAAAGCAATAGGCTGTAAATTTTCAGGGAATAAAGGTCTGCATATCTCAGTCCCATTTGAAGCCTTTCCAAAAACAATAAACAATCAGAAAATAACAGATTTATTTCCAGAAGCACCAAAAAGAATAACCCAATATCTAATGGATTATATAGACTCAGAAAAAACAGATTACGAGTTATCAAATTACATTCTGCAGAATATAACCGAAAGGGAGCTGATAAGATATTTTACCGAAAAAGGAAAATCAGCAATTAAAGTGATGTGTAAAAGATGTCAAAAACAAGGGGAAAAAATAATTACAGAAACTGAATTTATCTGTCCAAACTGCAATTTCACACTAAAGGAAAATTTTATAACAAAATACAAAACATGCCCAAAATGCAAGAAATTAATGACAAAACCCAAGACAAAGGATTTCAAATGCAAATACTGCAATTCAGCAGAATATATAGAAAAGTTTGATATGAATGCCTTAATGGATATAGACACCTTATTGATATCTTCACGGCATTTATACCGTGCTCCATACTCTCATCATGAAAAATCAGGGTTAATATCTGTTCCAATAGACCCGGATAAAATACTGGAATTTGAAAAAAAACAGGCAAAGATTGAGAACATATCTGAAGTAACATCCTTTTTCAAAAAACCACAACCAGGAGAAGCAAAAGGATTATTAATTCAGGCATATGATCATTCGCCATCAATAACAATAGAAGAAGAGCCAAAAAAAGACTTCAAGATACCATCAACAGCACTGCCTGAAAAAGATTTCCCGCCATCAATAAATTATATTCTTAAAGGATTAAAAGATGGAAAGAAAAGAGCAGTCTTTATTTTAATAAACTTTTTGAGGTGTGCTGGCTGGGATTTAGATAGCATAGAAAAAATTCTAAAAGAATGGAATGAAAAGAATGAGCCCCAATTAAAATGGGGTTATATCAAATCACAATTATCGTATCAGAAAAGGCAGAAAGAAGTCCTTCCGCCGCCAAACTATGATAATAAGGCCTATTATGCAGATATGGGTGTTCAGGTTTCTCAAGAAGAATTAAGGTTCAAAAATCCAGTAAGATACGCATTATCTAAAATAAAAGGAAAGAAATAATTCACATGACACACTTGACATGCCAGCGCAGGCTTTATAAACAATTATTAACTATAAGCCCTTATGTTCTCTGTAACAGATCTATCCACTTATTTGTATTGCCCAAGAAAATTATATCTTCAGCAAGTCTTGGAGTTTCCAGAGCCCCCATCAGAAATCCTTCTTCTTGGCTCAATAAATCATGCAATGTTTGATAAGATAAACAAATTGGATGAATCAATAGTCTCTTCAATAACAGAATCTACAAATATAAAAGAATTATACAGCAAAACCTATTTTACATTACTAAAATCAATTTTAAAGGAATCCAATCTAAAGGAGTTTTCTCTTAAATCACTAGATGTATTTCATGATATATGGCCGAGATTTCAGGAAGAGGCAGAGCTAAGGGCAGGCAATGTGCTCTCATTTATACAAAAAAATAATATTTATGGAAAAGAGCTCTGGGAAAAATTAACCCCAAAATACCTTACAGAAATAAAACTATACTCAGAAAGATTAGAATTAAAGGGAATAATAGACAGATTGGAATTAACAGAAGGCTCACTAATCCCATATGAATTAAAAACAGGAACTCCTCCAAGAGATGGAGTCTGGCCAGGGCAGAAAATCCAATTAATCTCTTACATGCTTCTTGCAAAAGAAAATATGGGCAAGACAGTAACCCACGGATTTATTCATTTCATAAAAACAAATGAAAACAGGAAAATAATCCTAAACCCTTTCTCAGAAATTGAAGTTAGAAATACAATAACGGAAATAAAAGAAATTCTGAATGCAGATAACCCTCCTGGAATACTGGAAAATAAAAATAAGTGCAATGCCTGTTCTTTGAGAGAAGAATGCTATAATTTATAAATCTCTGGCTCTTTCAAAATGCATTAACTTAATTCTTCGTTTTTCTTTTTCTTTCACTAAATAAGATAAATCTTCATCAGATATCTCATCATCAATAATCATACTGAATTTTCTCCTCTTTCCTAGATATTTACTATCAATCCCATTTCTTTCAGGATTTGCCAATGCTTCTACTACATGTTCTATACTATCAAAATTTTGGGCAGAAGAATCTACTTTATTCTTTTCACCTCTGAAATTTAAATAATAGTCTCTTCCTATCCCTTTTCCAAGGTAAACTATTTTCCCTTTTAATTCTTCTGTCATTTTATCTCGTATTTTAAAATACCCCTCCCTCTAGCATATGCTAATGACTTCCCTCTTGAATCTAAAACTTCTGCATAAGCTTTATTTCCAAATTGATTATCATTAAACCCAGAACAAATAAGGAAATATCCCCCAGAGACAAGAGCGTTTGCCTTTGGGTACTGACTTCCACAATCAACTAATATCTGTAGATTAACCTGCCCGTTATCTTTCAATTTTCCCATTGCATTATCCCTGCAAATCTCAACCCCTACCACCCTCTTGTTAAACATAAATTTTCCATCATCCCCGCCACCACTAATATACTCTAATTTATTTTTTTTGGCAATAATCCCCTCGTCATTTTTTGTTTTTTTATGATAAAAAATTAATTTATTATTAATAAACACAGGTAGAACATTAAACATATAATTTCCTTTCTTCAACAAATAAGTTCCAGGAAGGATTAATCTGTTTCTCATATTACCTCCCTTTTCTATTCTGCTCAAAACTGCTCTAGCCTCCTCTTCACCATAGGGATATCCAGCATTTAAAGCAAATTCTGGACATACAATAACCTCAGCATTCCATTTTTTTAGTTTTAAAATCCTATCTACAAAAAAATCAACATCACTCCCTGTGATACTTGTTTGATTATATATTAAGCCCAGTTTCATATGATGTTAGTAGAAAATAGAATTTATAAACATTTCTATTGATTGCTACTTTATAATAGTTAATATTTTTTTAAAATTAGCCCCTGTTTGTTTGTTCTT
Source organism: Nanoarchaeota archaeon SCGC AAA011-G17 (assembly GCA_000402515.1). Classification (GTDB taxonomy): domain Archaea; phylum Nanobdellota; class Nanobdellia; order SCGC-AAA011-G17; family SCGC-AAA011-G17; genus SCGC-AAA011-G17. The sequence goes on along the minus strand of AQRL01000033.1, from coordinate 23,926 downwards.
ATACCCCTTTAAAATCCTGATAAATTCCTTCCTATTTATACTAATCCCTTTCCTTTTGAGCAAATCTTTTTTTCTTAATAAAAACTGCCCAAACTGTGTGACATTCTTCCCCTTGTCTACCTTATGGCATCTTTCAAAATCAATCATTTTCACTTCATTTCCAATGAGAATATGCTTCCAGGGATTGTGCATCTCCTTCTTATCAATCTTTAATCTGTCAAGAACCCTGCACTGCATGAATACTTCTTTTAAAACCCTAATAACTTCCTTTTTATCATTATCATTGATGTAATCAAGAATTCTCTTCCCATCAATAAATTCATAAACAATATAATCCTTGTCAGAAGAAATAAATTTTGGGCCGATTTTATGTTTGTTTAATATCTTTAACCAGCTTTTTTCATTATTTATTTTTTTATTGACTTTTATAGCTACCTTCTTCCCATTATAATTTCCAGTAAAAACCCTCCCTCTTTTTCCCTTTGCAAAGAATTCAACGTTTCTAATGTCCTTAAACTTCATAATATATTTTATACGAAAGGTATTTAAATAATCTTCCATATATTCAACTAAAAGGTGTGTTTATGAATAAACAATGTCTACTAATACTAATTATATTCATATTAGTTCCCTTAGCATATTCAGCAAATCAGGATTGGCTTATTTCTAAACTATCCCATAATAATTGGAATAACAATATTCAGGATACTTCTTTGGCGCTTTTATCTCTAAAGGATGTGAGCTATACAAATAAACAGGAAACAATATCTTGGCTAGAAACAAAGATGAATTCTTGTACAACCTCAGATTCATGTAATATAAAAGACGCATCATTTGCACTGCTTGCTTTAAATGACTTATCTGCTTCATCAGCAACAACTGTAAAATTAAAAAATTGGTTGTTAAATGCCTCAACCTTCCAGTACAGCGGAGAAACAGCAGGTTGGAAAGCCCAGATAATCTCAACAATCGCCGGTTCCTGTACAATATCAGATCCAAATAATCCTTCTCAATCTCAATCAGTTATAATAAGTGCAGGATTTACTCCATGGATAAGCATTGAATCCCTAATCTCTCAAACAACAAACAGCATTAAGATAGACTGTACCTCTTTATCCTCTGCCCCAATTTCTTTATCCTTAATAAGGGAAGCAAGTTCAAATAGGTATTATATCAACAAGGAAATAACTAATCAGAAGGAAATAATTTTAGAACTAGGTTATCCATGCTGGGGAACAACAACACAAGCAGCAGCATGTGATAAAGAATCAACAGCATTTGCACTATTTGCTTTAAAACAAACAGATCCAAAATGGCTGGAAAATCAAGGAGATTTAACACCCTTGCAAAATACCTTGCTTTATTCTGTTACAAATAATAATAAATATTTAGCAAAAGTATTGGATGAGCAGAATAGCTTTGGATACTGGGGTTCAGCAAACCTCTTTGACACAGCATTTATCTCTCTTATAATTCCCGATTCAGATAAAAGAACAAAAGCATTAAACTGGATAGTTTCACAAAAAGCATCAACTGAAGATTGTTGGCCAAAACCAGAATCACTTTGTAATGTAAGGTCAACAGCAGCAGCTCTTCTAAATCAATTGGCTCTTTCTGAAATTTCAGCTAACACAACAGAAACATCAAGTTCTAATCAAACAGAAGAAAGAAAAAAGCAAAATGAGGAAAAGGGAGGGACTGTAGATTGTCCAGAGGATTCTTCTTGTACAACCTCAGATGCTTGCCCCGGAACATGTGATTACTGGGGATTATGTCAGGATACAAAAGGGGATAATTGCCCTGCAGGTGATACAGTAGAAAAGCAGAAAGAGGAATGCAAAGAGGGTTCGGTTTGTACAGCCGGTGCCTGTCCTGGAAAATGTGATGCCTTTGGTGATTGCATAGATAATGCAGAGGATAATTGTACCCCTGAAACAACAAGCAGTACAACAGCATCTCAGACAAAGGAATCAGGCTCAAGTACTTTATTTTGGGTATTAATGGTTTTATTGTTATTAATCGTAGTTGCCGGAGGAGGTTATTTAGCTTACAAAAAAGGCTTATTAAAATTCAAGAAAAAGCCTTCTAAGCCATCTTCTGCTCAGGAATTCCGTCATCCATTTGCACCAGCATCACAAATACCGCAAAGAAGGCCAGCTATAACTCATCAGGTAAAAGGAAGAATCCAGCACGAATTAGACAGTTCAATAACTGAAATGGAAAAATTCCTGAAAGGAAGGAAAAAATAATTATTCTTTTTTTGAATTGCAGTCACATTGGGTTTGGGTGTAATAATCAATGCATCTATTGCCAAAAATAGTCCTTAATGATCCAAACGAGTAATTGTCAGTAATTCTATATCCTTGTTTATTTTCTTTTTCTTGATTATCCATTTTTACTCCTTTATCTCTCCATCTAATTTCTTTTTTAGAAGAACATTTTCAGCATGCATATTTCTTACAGCCATACTGAATTTATGTAATTTCTCAAGCAGGTCATTCAAAACATCATCCACCTGTCTGCTGTTTAATCTAAAATCGCTTGGCTCAATAATTTCTATAGAACTGGGCAGAAAATCAAAGCATATTCCTATCAGGCTTTCTATATCCTCACTTTCTAAATCCACCTCTACAAAGCTGCTCCAGAAATTCTTTAGTTTTTCATCCTTTACAGTCTCTGCTTCAGCAAATTCTTTTTTTAATATTTTTACCTCTTTTCTTTTTTCTAATTCCTCAACAACCATTTTCATAGTGTTCTCTACATGCTCTTTTGGAGCACCCAAAATTTCAATTATAACCCTCGCAACGATTTTCATTTTCTTATCCAAATTTGGTACACAAGCAGTAAAGTTATGCTGAAAGCAAAGAAGAATATTCCAGTTCTTTTAGCCTTAACCCCGCTGCTTTCATATACAACACCGCCTGTAATCCTGTTTATAATCTTTTCTTTTTTGTTTTCAGTGGTGCTAGTGCTGTCTTTTGATATTACTACTTCTTTTTTGATTTCATAAGGTGTCTTTCTTCCCTCTTTCAGGATTTCTATTTTGAAGTTATAATCCCCCGCTTCAGCCTCTCTTACAATATTCTTAAGGTTGACATTAATCTCCCCCCCGCTTGGAATTACAATCTTTTGTAAATTTTCATCACTATATTTTTTACTGCCTCTATAAACATAGCTTGATAAGTTAACATTTAAGTCACTGTCTTCATTGTTTTTTAAGCTTACAACCCCCTCAAACTCATTATTTAATTTTATAACAGTTGGAAAATTTAGCAGCTTATACTCAAACTTTTTTTCACTGACAACACTTTCGCTTTTGCAGAACTCGCTCTCTCTTACTTCAATCTCAGCCGTGTCAACCTCAGCATCTAATCCCTCTAAAATAACATCATATCTTCCATCACTGAATTTATTGTCGCAGTTTGGGTATATTTGTAAAGGCAAGGTAACAGTCTGGTTGCTGAATTTTTCATAAACATTCATTTTTGTCTCTTTGCTTATTTTTTCATTATCTCTTTTGGCATAAAGATAAACAACATTCTTGTTGCTGTTTGCCTTATAGATATTCACCTTAACTCTTAAAACATCCCCCCATTCAGCTGCCTTATTGCTTCCAAGGTCATAAAATTGTTCAATCTTCAGAACAGAATTATTTATTTTTTCATCACTATTCTCACCTGCAATACTTGGGACACTCATTCTCCATCTGTCATCCACCTTGCTCCAGCTGACCCCTTCTTTGCTCTCGCTATAGCTGACTTCATCAATAAGATTGTCATTTAAATCATACAATTTTATTTTTTCAAGGCCATTATTATTAAGGAAGCCGTAAATTCCATTCATATAAACAACCAAATATTTTTTGGATTTTATTATAGTATTATCAGAATGCACATTATCAATCAAAACTTCTTTTTCACTGTTATCTCTTAATTTAAACCCAAATAAGTCCAAATCTTTGCTGCCTTTATTATATAACTCAACCCACTCTCCATCAGGCATTGCTTTGTCATCATCACCTTCAGGGTCAGGCAGGAATTCGCTGATTTCAATAACAGAATAATCATTTTTACTGCTTTTGTTTTCTTCATTGCTTCTTCCTGGAGTTATTATGGATGTCTTAACCCAACCCTCATTAATAAGGCTGTAATCTTCTCCAGCACCTATTGCAGGATAGCTGACTCTATCAATCTCATTTCCATTATTATCATATAATATAATCTCCTTTCCGCCATTGCTTAATACCAAATCTCCTTCTAAATATAACTTAACAATATTTTCTCCAAAATAAAAATTGTCGTAAACCCTATTCTCACTGTCAGTTATTATTCCAAAATAATTTGCAGATATGATTGCTCCGCTACCATTTGAATTTCCACCCTTAATTAATTTGTCTCCAATTTTGTAATCCTTAATATCAATAGAACTATTTCCATCATTATAAATTTCAATCCATTCATTTAAATCTTCATCATAATCAGGATTTGCCATTATTTCATTTATTCTAATATCAGCATTAACAAATTCAACAAAAAAGATAAGAATTACTCCCATACACCAGGAATTTTTTCCCCGCATTTGCACTTCCCTTCTTTTAATTCATTACTAACAAAAAATCCCGCCCTTTTTATAACAATTTCACCGCAGCTTGGGCATTTGGTGTTTGCCTCTTCATTCACATTTCCCAAATATACAAATTCAAGATAATCCTCAGCTATCTTTCTCATTTCTTCTAAAGTAGCAATAGGCGTCTCTTCAACATCACTCATTTTATACATCGGAAAAAACTTAGAAAAGTGTAATGGAACATCCTTTCCTAGATTAGTGCTTATCCATTTGCACATCTTCTCAACCTCTTCCTTGTTGTCATTTACCTCTGGAATTACAAGATTTGTAATCTCTAGCCAGACTTTATTCTTTTTTAATATCTTCAAGCTTTTCAGAACATCTTTTAGATTGCCATTGCAGAACCTCTTGTAGATCTTTTCATTAAAGCTCTTTAAGTCAATATTTGCTCCATCTATATATTTGCACAATTCTTTTAGTGGCTTTTCACTAATATACCCATTACTCACCAAGACACTTTTTATTTTATTTTTTTTGGCTAACTTGGCAATATCCAGCATATACTCTATTGCTACAACAGGCTCTGAATAAGTATACGCAATAATCTTGCATCCTTTATCAATGCACATATTAATTATCTCATCAGGCGGAATTTCAGCAAGATCATTTTCCTCTGGTTTGGCTCTAGACATATTAAAGTTCTGGCACCACTGACAATCAAGATTACATCCAACTGTACCAAATGACAATGCCTTTTCTCCAGGCATAAAGTGATATAACGGCTTCTTTTCCACAGCATCAAGTTGAATAGCAATTGGTTTCCCATAAACTAAAGAATATAGTTTTCCCCTCTTATTTTCTCTGACACCGCAATACCCTCTTCCATTCTCATTAATAAAACAATTGTGTGGGCAGAGTCTGCACTGCACTTTCTTGTTCTTTATTTTGTCATAAAATAGTGCTTCTTTCATATATACTCCACAAAAGAGAGATTATTTATAAATCATACGAAAAAAGGAAAATTTTAGTTAAGAAGCTAATGGGAATCCTAAGGATTTTCTATTGAGGTCATGACATGCTTTTAGATACATCTTTATATCATTATCCCCAATTTTAATGTTTTTATCAAGTTTATTAAATATTTTATATTTTGCACGTCCAAGTACCCCAGAGTAATACATCCCCCAAGCCATTGCTGATGTGGGTATGCCCGTCATTATTGCTCCTATAAAAGCAGGAATAAGCTTTGTATAAACTGGTAAATCGGGGGGCATGGTTGCATAAAAAGCAGTACCACCTCCAATTATACCTCCTCCTGCCGTAAAACAAGAGCTAGCTGGAGATAACACATAACCAACTAAAAAATTGCCATATTTCCTTATTCTTTTTTTATTAGGACTCAGTTTTTCGTAGTCATCAATTATTTCCTCTAGATTTCTGAAATAAGAAAGATTTGTTTTATTATCTATCTCTCCTGAAATAAGATGGGTTTTTTCCATTTCATCCATCCATGATCCCGTACTATCTATTTTATTCTCCATTTTGTTTTGGAATCAAAGCAGTCCCATCACCAGCGTAATAATTAACAACCACCTCAGTTCCAGAGGGTATTCTCCATCTTATATCTTGAGGAGGGAGGAATTTATCTTCATTCATGTCAACAAAAAAATCATGTGAATGAACACCCACCAAGTTATAATCTGAAAGATTTTTACCTACATATTTGCAATAATTCTCTGCTGATATCGTTAATATCTTCTCTTTTGGAAATGGCTTTCTATTATCAGATTTAATACTATCATCACTGTAACAACATCCACTTAAGCCGACCCCTGTTGCAATAAGTAATGCACAAAGTGTTTTTTTGATTGTCATTTTTACCTCCAAATATAATTATTTTTTAAATTATGATAAAACCTATTGCTACTTAATGAAGATATCATACTGCCTAATAAGCTTTTTATGTGGGGGACAATATCAACCTCTCTTAAATTTTTTCTTATTCTTGTATATAAATGGATTATCTCTGATTTTGTTTCTTCATATGCTCCAGTTGAATAAAATATTCCTAAAACTTTCTTAGATTCTGGTTTATCAATTATTCTTTTTCCCTTTAAATGCTTCAAAAATTCTCTGTCCTTTTCTGAGGATTTATTATACATTAGCCATATAGGGAGTGTCACTGTATCTGTCCTTAAATCAGAGAATTGGTCTGCTCTTATTTTTTCATGTGAAATTGGGTTATCAGTAGTTATAACAAAATCACTCAAATCATTTAGAATTTCCGAACCCCTTCCAAAATCCCTATACACAGACCTTAATTTTTCTTCTAATTTTTTATCACCATCACTATAAATTCTTGCTATCTTAACACAACCATCAAAGAAATAGCCAACTGCATCATCGTTTCTGATATTGTAATATTTTTCAAATAATTTTTTATTTTTAAGAATTTGTTCATTCTCCAAACTTAAATGCCTCTCTGCCTCAAACCCCCTTAATACTCTTTCTTGAATATCTTTTAGAGTTAAAACATAATCAATGCCCTTATCCCTATTTTCAGCAACAATATTTATAGCATCATTATAAAATCCTATAATTCCAAGTACATTCTCTCTCTTTCTTGCATCTTTGTCACCATTATTTTTTCCATCAATTACCCAATTCTCATGATAAGTTGACCAATTCAATAGTTCAATTGCGCTCTTTATTCTTATTAACTCTTCATCATAACTATAACCAATAAATGCACAGACGGCAAGATGTGTTGCCGTTGCTCTTAATTTTTGCTTTCCTTTTTTTCTCTCTAGCATTCCTCTTATTATTTCTCTTTTTTCTGGAAAATTTGGAAAGATTTTTTCTTCGTAATATTCTTCTAAATATCTATCTACATCTTCGCCATCCTTTGTGAGTATATCAAAATACTCTCTTCTTGAATTTTTCATTCTCTTTCTCAAACTAATTTATTACTAACAAGTTAGAAATAGAGCATTATATCTAATTTATAGCGAAATATTTCGTGTTTTTAGAATTTCTTCCCTATAAAGGGCAGTAATTTCCTTTCAGCCTTTCTCAAATGTGCCTGATAAGTAGAAAGAGAAATATCCATTAATTTAGCCAACTTTTTAAGTTCAATCTTCCTTGGATATTCATAATAGCCCCTTTCTATAGCCAGATGCAGGGCTCTTTTTTGTTTCTCTGTTATCTTTGGAAGAATACTTAGTATCCCAATATCTGCTATCTTTTCTTGTTTTAGATAAGATAATTCTCCTTTATACTTCTTTCTGGCAATATTGATCATCTTCTCAAGGATTTTCCTGTCAATGCATGCAACCTCCTGCTCTTCCTCTAAATTAGGATATATTACAGCAGGCTTAACGTGAATTACAGCAGGGTTATAATAGATATGAATAAATTTCTTTAATTCCTCGCTCTTGGTTTCAGAGGTAATAAACATCAGAAAATCTCCCTTCGTTTCTAAATAATTCAAAACCCTTCTTTTCTTGGAATATTTCTTTAATTTTCTAAACTCTTTAAAAAATTCTTTTTTCTGCTCATCTGTTCCGGCAATCAAGCCAGAAGCAATAAAATAATAGCGGTTTCCTTTTGTATAATTATTCAAAGGATAGTAATAGAGAGTAATTCCCGTTTCCTTGATTACTTGATGTAATGGATTCTTTTCATCAATAGCATTTATTTTTGCAACCCACATAGAAACACGTAATATTTCGTTTATTATAAATTTATCTATATTATCTTTTTCTGTTTGAATTTCCCGATTAATTCCTCAAACCTTAATCCCCTCTTTCTGGCAATATCTAATGAAACCATAAAGTTGTCTTTCTTGCTTTTCCCTAAATTATTTAAATCCAAGAACCACCATCCCTCATTATCAAACCTTATTCCAATCCAGGGCTCAGCGCCAAATCTCTCACTGAATATCTTTAATTCGTCAATCTCTTTTTTTGGGAAATATTTACTTCCTGATTTCAGAGCCTTGCATTCAATAGCAAAAGTCTTTTCACCATTGCCGACAATCAAATCAGGATTAGGAATGGGGGTACTCCCAGAACCTGCCGCTCTTACAGGAATAAAAGAACCAGTCTCCCAAAACATATGGAATAATTCTCTTTCAGCCCTTGTTCCCTTTCCTTTGGTGCTCATTTTAACCCTCTGTTATTAATTTTATCAAAAGTTCAATAATATGCTCAAATTCTAATTTATTTTTAATTAAATACTGTTTATCAACAAAAAATCCATCATAATTAATCCTATTTCTGATATTCTTCAACCCAAATATTATATTGGTTTCATATTCATAACTTGGATAATTTTTTTTTAAATAAGATATCAGGCATTCATGATTGTCTGATTTTAATCCATTTTTAAGTAATAAGGCAGTCAATAGTTCCTTTATGATTTCATAATAATTTTCAATAATAATTGATGCAGTTTCATCGTCTATTTCCTGTTTTTTTTATAAATCTTAATCGAACAGAACACATTTTTAATATAGAATTAATCTTGTTATTATCAGCACTTGTTTCTCTTACATGCTCTTTTTTACAAATATCCCAGTCCATTATCTCTTTTTTCATCTCAATGTTAAATATCCGGATAATTTTATGCCGTTTATTATATTGTTAAATAGTTCTTTGCTCAATTTATTAATGTCTTCTTCAAAAAATAAATTTATCTTGTGTTTTAATATGCCCTCAAATTTCCTAAGATTTATGCTTTTTTCATTTGTCTGTATATAAATATCTATATCGCTTTTTTTGTAATATTCTCCCTTCCTAGCACTTCCAAATAGGATTATACATTTAGGACTTAGTTCATCTTCTAAATAGTCTATCAAGCCGGAAGAATATAGCTTAAAAATAATCAATTGTTGCTTATAAATATTAAATAATCTGTTTTGTTGATTTGCAATATAACTTGGATACAATGTCTTTTTATCTTTTTTTACTAAATCTTCTGTCTGTAGTCCTTCTAGATATTTTTTAACAGAAGTAACTGCCATGTTTTTTAATCTGCTGATTTCCCTTATCTGAAAATTCTTGGAGGGCTCTTCAAAAAATAGCTCCATTATCTTTATTTTGTTTTTATGTAACATTTTTGGTACATCTGTACAATATTTATTACACTTATAAGCCTTTCTGTTATTTAAATAATTTGCTCATTTCTCATAAACCTCTTTAAATTGTTTCCAGCCAAATAAAACATACCAAACTACCCCCAAACAAATCAGGCTTATTATAAATATTAATGATTGATTCATTTTAACTGCTTTAACAATTTTATAACCCTGTTCTTTCCAATTGCCAGAATAAACCCAGCCAGTCTTGGTCCCTTATCTTTATTTATTAAAACATTATAAGCAGCCTTGAAAAATTCAGTGTTCTTTAAATTAAACTTGTTGCAGATTTCATAGAACTCATTAAATAATTCCTGCTCATTATAATTCTTTTTCTCTAATCTATTTGCTAATTCTAATAAAGCCTCTTTATACTCTTTAGTTATTTTAGCCTTGACCTTGCCAACAACCTTGAATTTCAGTTCCTCAGGTGCATATTTCTCTATCCAATTCTTTGCACAAATAACCCTTTCTTTATTTTTTATCTTGAATTTCTTAACAGTTTTATCAACATCCATTTCATAAATCTGTAATAATGTAGTCAAATGCCTGAATGTGTGCTGCTTAGGTATTTTCTTAGGAACCTTAATGCAGGACAGCTCATAAATCCTCTTTTGCTTATCTCTTTCTTTTTCATTCTTAATCTCTTCTTTGTCAAAATAAATTCTCTCGCATTTGTCAAAATCCTCATAAATCTTCAAAACATCCATATCAAAGCTTATGGCAAATTCAGTGTTTGGTCTCGTGCTTGTAAATATCCATCTTAGAACACTAGGCTCATAAATCTCAAGAGCATCCTTAAGGTTTATAACATTCCCCAAAGAACTGCTCATCTTTCCGCCAATGCCTTTAACAATAATATAGTCATACATCATATAAATAGGAACTTTTTTTTCAGGATAAAGTTTTTCAAAAATCTCTTTTGCAGTATCTCTGCTTCCACCAGGAGTGCTGTGCTCTTTTCCTCCAGGCTCAAAATTAACACCCTCATACTCCCATCTCATCCCCCAATCTAAACGCCATGGCAGTTTTACAATCCCTTTCTTTCTGAAGTCAATAGAATTTTCATAGCCGCATTTGCATTTGTACTTTATTGTATATTCACCATCATAGTCCGTTACTTTTGTCTCATCAGTTCCGCATTTCTCACAGAAAACGTTTAATGGGAACCAATCATCTTCTAATTTTTCCTCTCTGTACTTATCAAGTATAACTTTTACCTCATCTCTTTTGCTTAAGACATATTTTATTTGGTCAGCATACTCGCATTTTCTGTATTTCTTGCTCTGGTAAAGAAATTCCGGATGAATATCTACTTTAGGCAATTCTTTTTCAAATTCCTTTTCTAAATGCTCTGCATAATTCTTATGGCAGCCATATGGGTCAGGAGTATCAACAGTTGGTTTTCCAAGATATTTTTTTAACAATTCCTGTTTTGGCAAATTCTTTGGAATCTTTCTTAATCTGTCATAATCATCCCAGGAATAAATAAATCTGACCTTCTTGCCTTTATCCATTAGTGCCTTGCTTACTAAATAAACAGTAATTACCTCTCTGAAATTTCCAATATGAACTGTCCCAGAAGGAGTTATTCCAGCAGCACAAACAAATAGTTTATTTCCCTTAAATTCTTCAATTACTTTCTCAGCAGCCAGATCAGCCCAGTGATAATTGCTTTCTTCCATCTACTTTGTAATTGAAACTAACTTTATATAATTTTCCAAAACATTATTAAACAAACTACAATTATTTATGATATGCCTCATGCAGTTACTCATGTATTATTCCCATTAGTTCTGGTAGATTTATACAGAAACTATCTGCACAAAGCAAAGAAAATACATCTGCACTATGTTTTAATAGCAGGGTTAGCAGGATTATTGCCGGATATTGATGTTGTTGTTTACTGGCTATTGAATGGTTTTATGAGCATTTCACTGTCAGATATTCACAGAACATTTACTCATACCTTATTTTTCCCCTTAATATTTTTAATCCTAGGCTTTTTTACAAAAGGGATTAAAGTAAGGCTATACAAAGACAAATTAAAATTAAATTGGGTTTTTTACATGATTGCTTTTGGTATCTTTATACACTTAATTTTAGATGCAGTTTTGGCAGGCTCAATTAAGCCGTTTTATCCCTTCTCTTATTACGAGATTGGGTTAAATTTGATAAAAAATAATCTGGAAGGAACCTTGCTCCCCGGCATAGATGCAATCCTTTTATTTATCTGGCTAATACATCTAGAACTGAAACATAAGATTTCTGATTATATATAAAGAAAGAAATAAATCTTTAAAAATATGCACCTTACCTAAATTTTATGTTAGAAGGTCTTGTTGGAAAAAAAGTAGTTATTGAGAGTACTGAACCATCACGTATATTTGAATGTATAAATGCTCATTATGCAGGAACATTAGCATCAGTAAAAGATGATGAAGTAGTTCTTGGGAATTGGAATAATAAGTTAGAAATGGTTTTATGTAAAGAAGGGGGTTCAGGTGTTCCTCCTAGCATAGGGATAGGTATAACAACATCCCCAAATAGTAAATCTCCAGTACACATACCAAGAGAAAAAATTCAACACGTGTATGAATATAATGATTCTAATTTGATAGCTACTGGTCTTCCTGGAGGTAGAGCCAAAGACCAAATATTGATATCAGATACGAATTATAGTAAATAGTGAAAAACAATTCTGATTATATTTAGAAACTTATTTTAACCTCTGCTTTATGTTATACTTATGAAATTACATGTTCCATATCATAAGCAGACTACAAAATTAAACTGCGGACCAAATGTTCTAAGAATGGTTTTACACTATTTGGAAAAAGATTATGGGATAGAAGCACTTGAAAAAATAGTAGAAATGCGTGAAGGAAAAGCAGTATCAACCATAAGATTAGCAATAGCTGCTGCAAAGTTAGGGTTTCCAGTCTCTTTTTTTTCAAAAAGCCTTTATTCTGATGAAAGCCACAAAAAATTAGACTTCTATAAAAGATATGGGGGAATTGAAGATGAGGAGTCAAAAAAACTTGTTGAAGAAGCAAAAATAGCAGGTGTCAAACTAAAAGAAAAAAGCATACCTCTTAATGAAGTTTTATCTTGCTTAACCAAAGATAGCATACCTGTTGTTCTATTAGATTGGAATATAATTAATAATAAATCAGAAAAGGGATATCAGGGGCATTTTGTCCCACTAATTGGATATTCTAAACAATCAGTTTATGTTCACAGTCAGTTTGGGTCAGAACCAGCCCCATCTTTAGAAATAAAAAAAGAAATATTTGATAGGGCTAGAAAAGCAAGGGGAACAGATGAGGATATAGCAATTATTTACAGAAAGAATTCTCTCTAATTAAAACTAAAAAAAAAAGAAAAAAAAGCTTATCTTCTAGCTATCTGGAATACAGATTTTAATGCTACGATTATTGTTGCAGGTACAAATAGTATTAATACTGCGTGTAATATGTCAGCTACAGCAGTTAATCCCTGTAATGCCCCTGCTCCAAAACTTGCTACGATAACTAAAGTAAGTCCAGCAAGTAAAAATTGGTTTGTTTCTTTGTCTGAAACATTTAAGAAACCGACAATTAATCCTAGGATTATTAGTATTGTGCTTACAAAGCCGTCAACACTTCCCATAGCGCCTAAAATTACAGCTAGAACTAAACCTACTAAAAATGACCATCCGCCAATTAAGTCTCCTTTATTGACTCTTGGGGTAACTTGAACTTTTCTTGATGCCACTATTAACACCTCCTTTTGATATAATTAATAAAAAGGTGTTTTATATAAAGTTTTATAATCACTATTGAATTATAACTTTTTGGCTATATATATTCCATCCTTATTATCAATGATCTTAGCTGTTATAAGACTATTAAGCCCCAAATTCTCGCCAATAACAGTTATCAGCCTATTGTTCTTAATCCCCAAAAACTGGCCCTTCCACCACCCCTTTTCCTTTACTTCAACCCTTATTTTATCCCCCTTCTGGAATAATGTCTCTATTCTTGCCCTCTTTTCAATATCAAAATCCCTTCTGTTTAGCAGTAGTTTAATGTCAAACTTTTTCTCCCATTCTTTTAATTTCTTATAAAAGGTATAATAAGTCATTTCCTTTACATTTTTCAGCTTTCTTCCAGTCCTGTGTATTTCATATTTTTGTATTCCTATCTTGCAGCCCAGTTTCTTGCTTAACATTATTAACTCTTCAATATCTTTTTCATTATTAGGGATATAAACAGGCGTTAGAATCAATTCAATGCCTTGCTCTTTAATATACTCAGCCATTTCAATTATATGCAGAATATTATATTCACATCCCGCTAATTCCTTGCTTCTTTTAAAATCTAAACTGTGAATTGAAAGATTTATTTTACCTACTCCTGCTTTTTTTAATTCTCTTATCTTCTCTTTTGTTAATAAAATCCCATTAGTCATCAATATGATTTCTTTGAACTCTTTGATTTTTTTAATTCCTATTATCAAATCAATAATTTTAGGATAAGCTAAGGTTTCTCCAACACTCTCAATAAATGCAATCAGATTATCTCCCTTAATTCTTGCAGCTTCTTTTATCCAGTCTAGTAAATAATCAACTTCAATCTCAAAATCAGTCTCATGATCTCCTGCTCTTGTAGAACAAAAAGAGCATTTTAGATTGCAGACAGTTGTTGGTCTTATTTGTAATAAATTAGTTCCTCGGTCAATTATCCCAAACTGTATTGCCCCTATTAAGGGAATTCCGCTATTTCTGTTAATTTTGACTAACATAGTAATAGTATAAAAAAGGCAGTTTATAAATTCTTTTTATTACACATATTCTAAAGAATCTAAAACATCAAATTTTACTATCCCTACCTTATTAAGAATATCTCTTCCTAATTTAATTCCTTCTTCCAACTCAGATTCATAATATAGAGGAATATGAAATCTTACATTATATCTATCTTCAAGATGATTCGTTAATGTTTTAATCTCATTTTGATAACCCTCAGGATAACCCTCCATATCTAACGGATAGAACCTCATTGAATCATCTAGAATAATTGCAATATCAATATCACTTTTTTCTGAAGATGTTTCACGTGCTACAGATCCATATAGTATAATCTTGGTTACTCCAGAAAGTTCTTTAAGTTTTTCAATTGCTATGTCTGCTAATTGTCTATGACTCATTTTTCTTCACAACAAATTTTGGATAAATACTTCTTTCCATAAACACTTTTTTTGTTTTTACAGCTTTCCCTTTTTCCTCATCCATCATTTCTTCACTGTTCTTTAAAGCCTCTCCCATACAAACTAATTCATCTTTAAGAGTCATAACAGCTATTAGCTCTCCTTGTTTTATATCAGACTCTAATTTTGAAATTCCTGGCAAGCTCAAATCAGCCCCATGACAGACAGTATCAACTGCATTATCAAAAATCCATACTTTTCCCAAATGCTCAACAGCTCTTTCTATTGGTAATATTATTTTTTTTAGTTCTTCTTCATCTCCCTCTTTATAAAATTCATAAGCATCCTTTAAATCATGCAGTGAACACCAATTGTCCTCGCTAAATGGTCCTGCCTTTGTTCTTATTAATTCAGCCATATGCGCCCCTGTTCCTAATCTTCTTCCCGCGTCATCACAAATTTTTCTGATATATGTTCCTGCCTCGCACCCAATCTTAAAAAGAACATCTTTTTCATCAATCTCCAATATTTCAATATAGTAAATATTTCTCTCTCTTTCCTGCCTTTTTACAGCGCTTCTTACAGGGGGTATTTGTTTTATTTTCCCGATGAACTCATTAAATACTTCTCTGATTCTTTGTTCGCTGACATCCTTGTGAATATGCATTAAACAAACATACTCCTTTCCAGCTTTCAATAATCCCTGTACTATCCTTGTAGCCCTGCCTAAAGCAACAGGCAAAACACCAGTTACATTGGGATTTCTCTGATTTTTACTCTAGAGTCCCGCCGTGGCCAGCTTGTTTTATCCCAAAAATATTTTTTACATAAGCGCTTACTTGATGAGAAGTGGGACCAGCAGGTTTGTTTATTACAACAACACCATAATTAATTAGAGTTTTAATATCTCTCTTTCCAGGACTTAATCCATACTTTTCATCTGTAGTGCCTTCCTTTTTTACAAGTATTTTTCTTTTTATCTCTTCAAAGGGTAAATTTCCCATATGTTCCTCCATATCCTTTAATATAATACCATTAATTTTTCCTTAATAAACCTTTCATATTTAGAATTATTTCTTGATATCTTCTTTTCTTGCAACTAATCTCTCTCTTCCCATAGTTTCTTTATCCTCTTTCTTGGGAGCTTCATGCCTCTTCATTTCTTCTTCTCTTTGTAATTCCTTTCCCAGCTCTTTGCTCAATTCCTTCTGCTCTTTTTTCTCCTTGCTCTCCCCGACAACCTTTTCTTTTAGCTGCTCTAATCTTCCCTTCTTCTTTTCTTTCTTGACTTCTCTTGGGGCATTAATCAATTCAGCAGTTAAATTATCCTTGTCCTCTTCAATTCTTACTTTAATCTTTCCAGGGGGATTCTCATTTCCTCTTGCCCAAACCTTAGAATTCAGATATTTTCCAATCCTTACTTCTTTCTTCAGATGTTTCTTCAAATAAATATTTAAAGCACTTATTGCCTTTTTTGCCCTTCTGTATTTAGGGACCTTCAGCCATTCTTTTCTTAAAGGGATAGTAAATATTTTTTCAGCCATTTTATCATGCCTTTGTTTTGGTTTTTCTCCAATTTCTTTTTACAGTTGTATGTCTTCCGGGATGAACCTTTTTTCCTTTGCCATATTTTTTAGGTACTGTCCAGAAAGGAGCCCATCTAGTCTGCTTGTTTTTTTTGATCAACCTGGTTTTTTTTCCGCTACCAATGTTTCTTGTCATTTTTTCAAACTCTTAGCAGTACTATCCAAAAATTTCTTTCCCTTGGGTGTTATTACTCTTCCTTTATGCACCCCTACTTCTGCCTGTCTTATTAATTCATTCTTTTCTAATTGCTGTAGGACTTTTCTTATTATATTTCCGCCAGCTTTTCTAAATGCATCTGGTTTTGTTCCCCTATTTTTTCTGCCACCATACTTAACTCTTAATTTGCTGACCCCAATTGGCCCGTAAATGTAAATTTTTCTTAATACAGAAGCGCACCTTTTATACCAGAAATCCTTTTCAGTACTGGGTCTTTCTTTCTGTACACCAGTCTTAGCAAAACTAACCCATGCTGGTGCCTTTATGCTATCTATTTTTTTTAGTTCTTCAGCAGCCTTGTTAATGAGGCTGTTAGGATTAACATCATATACAGTTACCATAAATAAAATCCTATTTGGGGCATTTATAAAGGTTACTAATGTCTTGCATTGTGACGTAAACGAGTCTTACTTATAGCCTATGGAAACTTTTTTATAGATATAAGGCTTTCTATAATTATGCTAAATGATATTACTGGATTGATACTTGGTATTCTTTTTGGACTATTGGTAGTGTGGTCTGCTGAAGATTTAATATTCTCAAAAATATACGGAAAGGAATTTACTTTTAGTTATTGGATTAAAAAATTATTTGTTAAATTAGGATGGATGAAAAATAAATGAATGCAGAACAGTTAGGTGAACTTACAGGAAAACTTTTAGTTATTATTTTTGCTTTTGTTATTGGATGGTTGGCAATGAAAGAATATAGAAAAAGAAAAAAGGAGAAATAGTATAGATGGGATTATTAGAATTTGTTACATTTGGATTAGGGGAAGAAGATGAAAAAAGTTTTGATTATAAAAAATTAAAAGGTATTAAAAAGATAATGTTTTATCTTGGATGGTTGGCTCTTGGTAATTTATTATTTTGGATAATTGCTTTTTTTATGTTAAGACAAAGGGTTTTTTTAGTGAAGATACATATAGATTAATTTATTATTTTGGCTGTGTATATTTTTGGATTCTTATTATTAGTGTACCAATATATCTTTTAGGATTATTTTTTGGGATAACTTAATCAAATCCAGCAATTAATTTTAACAGAATTTAAGCCTTATGAATATGGCTTTTTCCAGCTGGTATGAATCTAACAACCTCTGCTTCACTGCCGTCTACTCTTTTTGTTACCTCTCTTGTTACAATCTCTTTATCATCACCGCCAGGATGAATTATTACAAATTTGTCAGCCTTTTTCTCAATCGCATCAACAGGGCCGCCAATCACTTTTCCATCTTTACTAACCCCAATTGCTAATTCAAGCTTGACAGTCATGCTCTTCACTTTGCCGCTAACACCCCAGGTCCCATCCTTCATTCTTTTTTCCTTTTTTAATTGCTCAGAAACAAAATACTCTACCCTCATATTATCTAACCCTTTCTTCCATCCTTGGCTGTAAGATGCGCATGCAATCCCTGCCTCTTTTATTGTTTTCTTGCCAGCATACCCCTTAATAACAAAGAAAGGGCTTCCAGGATCCTCAGTATGTAAAACAATCTCTTTGCTATCAAGATGATTCTTTAATAGCTCATCATTGCTCTCAGCATTCTTCCCGCCAACAACCAAAACATTCTCAGAACTATAGAACCATCTGAAATTTTCCCACCACTCTTTTTCACTGTTTTTCATCTTTTTTAATCTCTATCTCTTTCCACTTTATTTTTTGCTTTAAACTATTTAAAATATTCTCTTCCCACACCTCATTTCTGCAGATTAATTTTATCTTGTCATATTCTCTTTTTTGTAATTTTTCAAACTGATGAGTATGCCACTCAACTGTCCTGCTTTTTGCCTCGCCATAACGTCTTCTGTATCTCTTCTTGCTCATCCCGCCACCATTAACCTTTTTTACCTCTCTTTCTTTATTCAGTAAAACATTTTTCTTCCCATTCAGAAATTCAATAACTCTCACTCTTTTTGTATCAGCAAAAATATATAGCAAATTCTTTTCTTTTAGTTCTCCCTTTGTAAAGAATTCAAACTTCCTTTTCATCTAAAATAAAAAATAAAAGAAATATTTAAACCTATTTAATGGTTATATATAATGGTCTTGAACTAATCTCTTTTCCATTTGCTTGTATAGAGACAGGAAATACTGCAACCCCTGTTGAACAGCTGTTTTTTGCAGAAATTCCAACGCTAAATTCACCTGCTTTTCCCATATCAATTGATTTACTACTTAATCCAACTGCCTTTACAACCAAACAATCTGTAGGAGTTATTGTGGTTAATTCTTGATTAGGGGTACTGCCTATTGATATACTAAAAGTTCCAGACCCATCATTAGTATCTTCCCCAGTATTTCTAACTTTAAATATGGCTTGTTTTATCTCTCCTTTCTTCAAGCTTAACTGGCTAGGAGCATTTACTGCCCCCTCAAAGTCCTCTCCGCCTGCTAATACTCTCTCAGCATTTTCAAAAGCCTTGTCACTCAATCCACTGACACTTCCCATAGTGTTTCTAACCCATGTTATTCCTAAAGTCAATAAGGTAACACCAATAACAATTATAATAATAGTATTCATAGAAAGTTCTAAAGCACCCCTTTTGTTATATCTCATCATAAAAGCACCTCATATATTTATCAGTAAACTAAACAAAAACTACAATATAAACCTTTCTATAAAAAATATCTTGTGCTCTGCAATGACATTTGGCACTAGTTGATTATTGAATTTTATTGACGATAAAGATTTTTTATTAAATTGCATAAAAATGTGTTAGAAACACTATAAAAATAAGGCTCATGATTAATTATAGACGTTAAGATTACTAAATTTAAACTGCTGTTAAGGTGGTGACATATGTCACTTCAGAGCACACTATAAAAAATATCTGGAACTTACAAAATATGTCAAGTTAATGTAATTATTCCAAAGAGGTTATACAATTATTCAATTCAAGAATATAGATTATTTTAATCTTTTAAGTGCTTGTTCAATAATTTCAAGTTGTCCTTCCACCCTAGGGATAATCATTTGATTAAGAATTCTTAATGCCTCTTCAATCTGTTGAACTTGTTTAGGACTAGAAACTCGGTTTTTTTGTTTTAATATTTGATCACGTAAATCTATCATAATACCTAGTCTTTCTTTATAAAATTGTTGGGATGCGCTAAGTGCAAGTTTTCTTATCTCTGGGCTAATACCTGGATTATGACTAAATGTAATTAGGTCACTGATATAATTTTCATGAATATCTCTAGTTACAATATTAAGAATTGATTCTGATGATATTTTATCAATTTTTAAATTATTTATATATTTATTTTGATAATCCACATAATCTACAGCCAACCCTATTAAGTTTATGAATTGTTGATATTCCGCTAATCTTGGCTTTAGTTCATTAAATTTAGGGTCTATCTTACTTAACATATTTACTAATTTTTCACAATTTCCGAATTTAGCCATAGCCTCTTTAAAATTACCCTTTATAAAATCATCAGAAACACTTTTTAATAGATTATCAAGTTGATTATGTTCTTGTATTAATACCTGTTGTACTTTGGGTGTTAATTCTTGAAAAGAAGGATTTTGTTTTAAGCCTGCATAATATACTGCTCCTGCTGCGAGAGTAATTAATAAACTTCTTTTTAAAAAACTCCCTATCTTTTTTAAATTAGCCATTTACACCACTTATTATTTTTATTAAAGAACACTAACTAATATTTAAATAATTCGTTTGATGTATCCTACAAGGTAGTGTCAGAAAATTATTATTTCTAATCCAAAAGTTTTTAAAAGGAATATTTTATCTAATCTTTAAGTGCTGAGTACTTGATGGGACACTCTAAAAGTGCATCAAACTGTAGCTCAGCCTGGGAGAGCACATGTAGTAAACTACAGCTCAGACGACTGAAGATCGTGGGGTCGAGGGCTCAAATCCCTCCAGTCCCATTCATTTTTAAAATATCATAAGCTTTCCTTCCTTTATGTGGATTAGAAAAACCAATATCATTAATCCATTTATTTACCATAATATCTCCATTTATTGAAATAATATATCTTTTTCTGGAATTCTTTGCAGAGAAACTCCTAAAACCTAACCTATAATGTGGGGACAATATTCCCTTAAGTTGAAAAGCTAGAGATTCACTAACTGTACTAATCTCTACACAAGGATAATCATTTCTATGGTATTTTTTTGATAAGAATAAAGAGCCATCTGTATCTGTAATGCCCCTTATACATTTTTTAATTATATCCCAATTTTGTGAATATATACAGTCAGGTATAGTTACAACTTCACATTTTCCTTCTCCATAAGGCAATTTTACGATATTAATTAAGAATTCTACAAAATTTTTTGAATATAATCTTAATCTAAGTCCTCTTCCTCCTTTTCTTATATTTGGTTTTTTATTTAATAAATCAAAAATTAAATCAGAAATATGGTGAAAATATTCTTTTTCTAAATTTGGGTCACCAGTAATTTCAAAATAATACTTTTTTAGTTGTGGGTTATAATAAATATTCCCGTCTCCTATTATTATTCCTATTAGTTCTGATAATTTGTATATGTCATAATTTATTAATTTCATATTACAATATAACACAAAATACTATATAAGTTCTGCGCTGACATGTCAAGTGTGTCAAGTGAAATCCTAAAATTTAAATACTTAACACTTAAAGATAAAGTCAATGTTATCACAAAATTACAATCCAGTTGAAGTAGAAAAGAAATGGCAGGAATACTGGGAAAAGCACAAAATCTACAAATTTGACATAAATTCTAAAAAACCTATCTTCTCAATAGATGTTCCCCCCCCCATATGCATCAGCAGGTCACTTGCATGTAGGTCATGCCTTGCATTATACACAATTTGAAATTATTGCTAGGTTTAGAAGAATGAATAATTTTAATGTTTATTTTGCTCCATGTTTTGATAATAATGGATTACCAACAGAAAAATATGTTGAAGAAAAATTGAAAATAACAAAGAATACAATCTCACGCTCAGAATTTAGAAAGCTCTGCCTAAAAGAATCAAAAGAAGTAGAAGAAGCATATGCAGACAGAGTATTTAGAGCATTGGGGCATTCTTATGATTGGAGTTTATTATACACAACAATAGGTCAAAAGGCGCAAAAGGTCGCCCAAATGTCTTTTCTTGATTTAATAGAGAAAGGAGATTGTTATAGAGCAGAAGAGCCGACAATTTGGTGCACCTATCATCAGACAGCTCTTGCTCAGGCAGAAGTACAGGATTTAAAGAGAACTACAAAGATAAATGAAATCCTTTTTGATCTGGAAGACGGTAAAAAAATAACAATTGCAACAACACGCCCAGAATTTTTATCTGCATGTGTTGGTATTTTTGTTCATCCAGATGATAAGAGATACAAAAATTTGGTTGGGAAAAAAGCAATTGTCCCGTTGTTTAACCAAAAAGTTCCAATAATGAAGGACGAAAAAGTAGACAGAGAATTTGGAACAGGGATTGTTATGATTTGTACCTTTGGTGATACAACCGATATTGAATGGTGGAAAAAACATAAATTGCCTTTAAAAGTATGTCTAACAGAGCAAGGAAAATTAAGAAATGCAGGAAAATATAATGGATTAAATATAGAAGAAGCAAGAGAAGAAATTCTTCAAGATTTGAAAAAAGAAAACAGATTAAAATCACAATTGGATTTAGAGCAGACTGTTGGCTCTTGTTGGAGATGCTCAACTCCAGTAGAATTCATAGTAACGCCACAATGGTTTATTAAAACTTTAAAATATAAAAAACAGCTGATAGAACAGGCAAAGAAAATAAAATGGTATCCAGAATTTTATCTGGTAAGGTATAATGATTGGGTTAAGAACTTGGCATGGGATTGGTGTATCTCTCGTCAGAGATTTTTTGGTGTTCCTATCCCAGTATGGTACTGTAAAAAATGCAAAAAAATAATTCTGCCTGATAAAAAAGAGCTTCCAATTGATCCTACCTCTCAGCAACCAAAGAAAAAATGTAAATGTGGTTCCTCAGAATTCATACCAGATCAGGATGTATTTGACACTTGGATGACATCTAGTATGAGTCCACAGATAGCAACGCGTTGGTTGGAAAAACCGCAGAGTTTTAAAAAAATGTTTCCAATGTCTTTAAGACCACAGGCACATGATATTATAAGGACTTGGGCATTTTATACAATTTTAAAATCATACCTGCATTTTAAACAAATACCCTGGAAAGATATCGCTTTGGGTACATTTGTTCTCGACTCAAAAGGTCGTGGTATGCATAAATCAAAGGGGAATGCTATCTGGACAGAAGACTTGCTTGAAAAATTCAATGTTGATGTTATAAGATACTGGGTTGGTACAGCAACCTTTGGAGAAGACCTTCCATTCCAGGAAAAAGATTTAGTAACAGGAACTAAATTTCAAACAAAACTATGGAATGCATCTAAATTTGCACTAATGCATCTGGAAAATTACCCATTGGAAAAACCAAAAAAGTTAGAAGAGATTGACTTATGGATTTTAACAAAGCTATCTCATTTAATAAAAAAATCTACAGATTTAATGATGCACTATAAAATAGGGGATTCAACAAAATTAATTGATAATTTTTTTTGGCATGACTTTTGTGACAATTACCTGGAAATAATCAAGGACAGACTATACAATCCAGATAAGAGAGGAAAAGAGGCAAAATTATCAGCGCAGTATACTCTTTATCATGTTCTATTAAATACCCTTAAGCTCATGGCTCCGATAATGCCCCACATAACAGAGGAAATCTATCAGTCATATTACGCAAAGAAGGAGAATAAGAAAAGCATCCATATCTCTGCCTGGCCTAAAGAAATTATTGTTGACAAGAATGCAGAGAAAATAGGAGACAGGTTTGTAGAAATAGTAAAACAAGTAAGAAAATTCAAGGCAGAGAAAAATGTCTCTTTAAAAAAAGAAATAAAATTAACATTGGATATAGAAGATAAATTATTATTAAAAACAGCATTAGAAGACCTAAAAGCAACACTTCATGCAGAAATCTCTTTTAACAGATTCAAAATAGAATTAACGTAACCGTTTAGCTGCTTAGGGTTTCCCTAAGCATGCTGTTGGTATTGAGCCCCCTCAAATTCCATGTTGCTAATACAGACATGATTGTCTCCTTAATCATTACTCCTTTCTCATTCCATAAAGAGCTTATCTTCCTCTGCACTACTGGCTCTCTTAATATTCTTTCAGCCTTGTTGCTTGTCATGTCTATTTCAGGATGCAATAAGCAA
>AQRL01000032.1 GCA_000402515.1 Nanoarchaeota archaeon SCGC AAA011-G17 | reverse complement strand
ATTTTATTGTTTGAGCTTTCTCTCTTGGGGTATTTTCTCTGTTGAGAGGGAGGGGTATGTGCATTCTCATACACAAGAAGCCTTTTTTGTAATTCAAGAATTATTTCTATTAATTCTTCTCTGCTCAAATCTTTCAATTCATTGGGGGTTTCCATTCGTTCCTCACTCCAACCCCCAAAAATTAGTAATAAGAACTACTATTTTTTGATTATTGTTCTGGAGTAGCTAAACGGTTACAGCAAAACGAAACATTTATATAGGGAAAACCATTGCAATACTATGGAGTCATAATATCAAGTACCAAATAAGGTCAAACTCCTAAAACAGACTCTATAAGAGGTTATCTGGGTTACCAGGTCGCTTGTGGGGAATGAGGGGCACTGCCCAATTTATTTTTTAAATATTTTATTTACAAGGCTATAATTTATGTCTTTTAATCTGTAAATTTGATATCTTTCAAGTTTTTCTAAATAATTTTTATCTACTTTTCTGTGGGATGATGCAACAAAATCAGCTAGGCGTATCAGAAAACTTATGCTAGCATTTCCCTTGGACAGCACAATATTCCGGTTTAAGGATTTATTCAGAAAATTACAATACTCTATCACTCTATTTATATCAAGGTATGATTCCTCACAGATTATAGCATTATATGGTTTATATTTCCAGCAGACCCGAGTAAATAAATAGGAATAAACAAGAGAATATGCTTTTTCAATAAAGTAAGAAACCCCCCTATAATCACTCTTAAGATCAACCCATTCTTTATTATTAAGAGAGATAGTGTACATTTTTATAAAGGATTTTTCATTCATAAAAGAAATTATGCTTTTCAATTCAGAAGCAGACCTCTTTGTACCTTTTTCTTTGTATCTATAGAATTTTGGAAATTTTCCTCTAAATTCTTTCTCAAATTTATTAAGCTGGTCTGTCTTGATGGTTATCAGTCCAACATAGATTGTATCATAGGGCTGTCCGCTGGTATCTATAGCCATATTTAATACTAAATTACTCATAAAAATATATAATAAAAGAACTTATTTAAAGTATTCTCTTTTGATGAAACTTTTTTTCTTAAAAGTTTCCAATAATCTGTCGAGCATTCTTAGAACTAACCTATCTATTCCAATAAAACTATTAACTAAAAACCATTAAATTTATATACTATTTTAAAGTAATTAAAAACATGAAAAACAATATATTAAAAGGGAATAAGAAAAGTTTAAATAGTTTTAAAGACAAACAGATTAATATGAAAAAGGAGGCATGTAATTCTTGCGGGTGTGAACTAGTGAATAAGAAAGAATTAGTTATATCTAATGGTAAAAGTGTTTCTATTGATGTTCAGGAATGTAAAAAGTGTGGAGAATCATTTGCTACACTAAAAGAAACCGAAAGAGTAAGGAGGGTATTGCATCCCTCATTATGGACAAGGATTAAAGCTTTTTTTGGCACTTCATCAAATACAAACATAGCATTTCTTAAAGGAAAAGTTTTATAATTTCTTTTTCTGCAATTTTTTATACTGTTCTATCTCCCATCCCCTATCCACAGGATTAGTATGTACAAGAAGAACATGATCATTGCAAATAATATAACCAATCAGAATGTATTTAAGGAAGAATTTGTAAATGACATAAAATTTAGATACATATTTCTCAGGATTTGGATATAATTCTTCTTTGGTAAAATGTAATCCGCTTATCAAAGTTTTTTTGATCTCTTTTTCTTTAAAATTTTGATCTCTTTTTCTTTAAAATTATGCTTTAAAAAATCTTTTCTAAAATCTTCTGTAGTTTTGATTTTATCTTCTTTAACAAATTTTATTGCCTTTCTGATTAAAGATATATCCATAAAAAATAAATGATTTACTAATATATAAATAAATGCCAAAGGATTTGACGGCAAGTTTGATGCCATACTTTTTTAGATCTACCTTCTTTTGATGAAACTTTTTTCTTAAAAGTTTCCACTTAACTGTCATGTATTCTTAGAACTAACTCATCTATTCTAATAAGACTATTTTAAATAATCTTCGTTTTTTAAAAGGAAACGAAAGAGATAAATAGAAGATTATATTTTAAGGTATGTGAAGAAAGAACTTATGTTTTGGGGTTTTGGTGGTTCTGTAGCCTTTATGGTATTTGGATTTTTTTTGTCTTCTTTTGTATCTGGTTGTGGAATGGGGGATGGAGGATGGTTTTGTAATCTGTTATTTTGACCTCCTTTTGCGTATTTATTTAATATATTTATCTCTCCAGTGTTATTCATTCTTGGAAGATTTGGAACCGATTATGAATTTAATATACTTTTATTTGTTATATCCTTTTTGATTGAGGGGTTTATAATTGGTTCAATTATTGGTTTTATAGTTTATAAGATAAGAAATAAATAATTTTCTTTCTTAAATAAACCTGTTAAAAAAACTATTTTCTTTTCTTTCCTGATAGGTCATCTCTTTATACAACTCCCCCCATTCATTCTTAGCCCACTCTTTCTCTTTTTTAAGAAGTGAATCAAATCCTCTCTTCCTCAATTCCCTGTCAACTATTCCACCACGATGCGGATGTTCAAATCTTCTTTCAAGAGGGCTCTGAAAGCCGTGCATATAGTGTACTAATTCGTGGACAATTGTATTATAGATAATGAAATCAGGAACTCGTTCATCTCTGAATAAAGAATTAATAACAATTAAAGTATTTTCATTAACCTTCTTGATATATCCAAATCTATCTCTAGAACGTCCTTTAAATTTAATTACAACCCTATTCCCTCTTTTGACATCAGGAAAAAAACTAACCCATATCTGCTCTAGTTTCTCCTTCAGCCATTCATCATCTCTCATAATTAAAAAAAAAGAATTAGCTTTTCTTAAATCTTGCTACTGTATCAATCAGGTCAACATGGCTTAAAAATAAGCCCCTGCAGCAGTATCTTTTTATTCCTAATTCATCCATTACCTGTTTAGGGCTCTTTCCTTTCTCCAGCTCTTTTACATATTTCTCATATAAATGCCCTACAGGCTTCGAACAAGACATACATCTAATTGGAATAATCATTTTTCTTTCTCCATTACAATATAATTTATCATTTTAACGATATGACTTCTGTCTCTTTGCCCTAGCTCTTCCAGAGTCATTTGGCTTAGTTGTTTCTTTTCTTCTCACGTCAGCAACGAGTAAATGCCTGTCATAATCTAAAAATGCCTTTTTCAGTTTATCGCTCTTGCTGAAAGCTACTAATCCCTTTGCAATTCCTAATCTGACAGCCTCTGCCTGTCCCTGCCATCCCCCTCCCTGTACTCTTGCAGAAATATTAGTTTTCTTTGCTAATTCTTCAGCAATATACAAAGGCTCTTTTATCTTCATTCTTGCAATCTCATTGCCGTAATTCTCTAAGTTCTGATTATTAATTTTTACAATCCCCTTTCCGTCGCTTATAGTAACTCTTGCAAAAGCCCTCTTTCTTCTTCCTGAAACATGCGCAACCTTTTTAGTCATCTTATAATCTATACCCCTTTGTTCTTGCAGCATAATAAAAATCTTCTCTTCTTGATATAAAACTAGTACTAATCTCTGGTACACCAAGCTGATTTAAACAGCAACAGTCCCCATTATCAGCTCTCTCTCCCATATCAAGACCACGAGCTAACATTTTTCTCTCATCTTTTAATAAAACATCTATTGGTAATCTTAATTCTCTATTTGGTTTTTTCATTTTTCCTTGCCTCCCAGCCATTTGCAGATTGCTCCAACCTCTAAAAATTTTATATTTCTTGTGTTTAAAACATTAATCTTTTCTAATTTCTCAATTTTCTCTTTTTTGAACTGCTCAGGCACTCCGATCCAGCACATTATGCTCTTGAATGCCACTCTTCCCCTGTTTTTTCCCCAGGGCAGCATTCCCCTTATGCTTCTCCTTACAAATCTGTCAGGCATTTTTGATAAGTGCGGTCCTTTGAATGGAGTTCTTCTGTTCTGTCTTCGGTTATACCTTTCTAAAACATCCTCTTTCCTTCCGACAACAACAGCCTTTTCACAGTTGACAATATCTATTTTCTCTCCCATTAAAGCCTTCTTAGCAGCATAAGTTCCCAACCTTCCAAGAATCAGGTTTTCAGCGTCAATTATCATCCCACAATCCTCACTTTCTTTCCCTTTGGATTTTCCTTCATTAACTGGTGAATGGAAATTGCCTTTCCTGTCTTATCTATCTTCTTTCTTGCACCATCAGAAAACTGGTAAGCAGCAACATTATTTTTCTTTGTATACTCTCCAAGAGACAAAACCTTCCCAGGAACAACAGCAGTTTCATCCTTTCTCAAAACCTTTTCAATCTTATACAAATTAACCTTTCTTCTTATCCTTGTTGGTTTTTCCAAATCCTCTGCAACCCTTTTCCATAAGGCTGATTTTTCCTTGCTCCCTAATTTTCTCAGCTCTCTGATTAGGGTTTGTAATTCTAAACTTTGGGGTCCTGTTCTTTTTACCATTTTAAATTAATCCGCATATCTCGTATAATTTATTATCAGATGCTATTCTTTCTATTGCATATTTAGTTGGGTTAGAATAAATCTTTTTTCCTTGTATGTATAATATATCTTCTTCAACTAAGCAGTGTAAAACATCACCAAAACATTTTTTCTCTTCACTATCTTTGAAAGAGGGTAATAATTGGCTAATTTCTCTTTTTTTGGTTAATTGTTTTTCTGCCTCGCTTATCAATATTGCAATAGCCCTCTCTTTAATTTCACCAATTTTTAATATTTTTTCAGCTTCCTCATCACTTTTCACTCTATGTAAAAAAGGGAATACCTCGCTTAAACTTCCTTGTTCCATCATCAACGCTTCAATCATTTTTTTATTAATGCAGGAGACAGGATTCGAACCTGCGTAGGCACTAAGCCAAATGGTCCTTAGCCATTCTCATTTGACCGCTCTGACACTCCTGCAGTCTACTGAGCTGTTTATCCATCTCTTTTAATTTGCTTTTAAAAGATTCTAAACCAGCTAAGACCATTGCCTTCGGGTCTAATTGCCCCCAGCTTTCTACCTCGAATATGAATTCATCCTCTTTTGGAGTTATTTCAATCTCCTTGCTGATATCTGCGCATGCCAAACACATGTCGCATTTAAGATTATCAGATACTTTTAATTTGCTTCCTGCTAAAACCAATATATTTTGCGGGCATATCTTGTTTAATTTATCCCTGTCAGCATCCCCTTTTAATTTAACATCAGCTACCTGTCTGTAAAATACCAGGCCAGGTGAATATTTTACATGATCTCTTCCATAGCCAAGTGAAGCAGTAGCCTCAAACTGTAACTGTTGTCCCTTTAATAATTTGATAATAGGCATATTTGGCTGAACAGGCTTTACTTTTGGATCCTTGCTCTTGATATTTTCAGCATAGACTGTGCACGGTCCTTTAGCTTGTAATACTAAATTTAATTGGCATCTTGCGCAGCCCTTCCCATCACATTTGCATTTCTCTTTTACTTCATAACTTTTTAAATCAGTGCTTAATGGTAATAATCCAAGCCTGTGCGCGATTATCTCGTCATATAATGCAGAGCTGTTCTTGTGAAAAGTAACTTCATCAATTGCCATAACAGGAACCTCGTCCATTATGCTTCTTCTGATTAGGTTGGCAAATGAAAAGTCAATACCCTGCACCAAAAATTTAGCATTATCCTCAGATTTCTCTAATAATTTTATTTCCATTTTACTATCTAACTCAAAAAATATCAGTTTTTAAACCTTTCTAATTATTAATAATTTGAATCTCTGATTTCTAATTCACTTCCGAGATATTTTAATACATTCTTTTTGTATTTATCACTTTCTTTGCCTGCAATTTTTAAATATTCTTTTTTTATTTCCGAGATGTCAGCAGTCTCTAATCCCTTTAGCTGGTTGAATATTGCAGGATTCTTTGTAGCCTCTCTGCCAATCATAACTCCGCTTACACCAAATCCCTTCAGTGTTTCAACATCTCCCTTTGTTTTTATATCCCCGTTTGCGATTATTTTTTTTCCGGTTCTGCAGCACTCCTCAAATACACTCCCGTCCGCAACATCATCGTAGGTTTCTTTGCCGTGCCTTGCATGAACAACAAAAAAATCAGCATCCGCGTCCTTGATTAAATTGAGATAAACTTTTTTTTCTTTTTCAAATTCATTCATCCCCAATCTTAGTTTTATACTGCACTGATAGTTTTTTTCTTTTACAATATCAACTAATTTTTTTACCTTGCTTATTCTTTTTATCATTGCGCAGCCCATGCCGTAATTTACAAACATCGGTGCAGGGCAGCCAAAATTTAAATTAAATCCAAGAAAACCCTCTTCAGGCTTGAATCCATCCAGGAATTTTTTAAGAAATGTTTCTTTATAGCCGATTAATTGTATTACAGTCGGTGTTTTATAACTAATCTTAATTTTTTCCAGAGTGCTTTTATTTCTTCTGGCAAGAGACTCAAACCTCGCCATCTCAGTGAAAGTTACATCTGCCCCGTATTTATAGCATAAGGTTCTGAAAGAATTATCACTAAATCCCTCCATCGGTGCCAGCATATAAATTAATTTCATATATTTAAAATAGAAAAAATGTTTATAAAACTACTCTTTATTTTGTAAAACTCCTTGCAGCTTTCCATAATAATTCAAAATGCTTTCTATAGGAATCTGCCAATTCCCTGCTTTTTACAATCATGATTAGTGGGATTGCTGTATAAATCATAATTGCAACTTTATTATCATAAACTATGGTAGTTGCTGGACTTGAGAACTCTTTTGGAATTGATTTAAATTTTGACATAGGAGTATCAAGAACCCCATCTGTTTTTACAAAAAGCTGTCTTGCCCTTATTTTTTTCTTTTCTCTTTGTTTCAAATATCTTTTAACAATATAATCTGGCACTGTTTCTCTTACTCTATCAGAAGCTCCCCAGCCAACAAAATCTTTTCCTGTTTTTATTATATCATTCATTAATGTTTTGAATCCTTCTACCCCTTCATAGGTTTCTACCTGTGGCTTTTCTTTTTCTGGACTGTATAATTTTAACAAATCAGGAAGTTCTTGTGTTATTAAGTCTCTTTTTTCATCCAGATATTCTAATATTTTTTCCGGAGAAGAAGGAGTATAATGAATTTTATTTTTCTTGCTGATAAAGCTGACCATTCCCTTATCTTTTAGTTTGTTTAAATAATCATAGACATTTGGTCTTGCTATCTTTGTGTATTTTGCTATTTCTGATGCTGTTGCTTCCCCTATTTTTAGTAGTATAATGTAAACCTCTGCCTCTCCCTTGCTTAATCCTACATGCTCTAATGCTGTTTTATCCATATTTTTATTAAAATTTTTATATTTTTAAATCTTTCTATTGTGTATTTTTTTATACAACATATATTTAAAACAGTTATATCCAAACTATTTAGTAATAAATAAGGAGAAAAGATGATAAAAATAAAATTAATTGAAACATTTTTAAAAGGAAGAGATGGAAATTTAATTAGAAATCCTGCTGGCTTTCCTTATTATATGAGATGGAAGAGTTCCCATTTCACAAGTAGTGATTATGATCCTTATGATGATGGATCATTAACATGGGGAGAATGGAAAATACAATGCAAAGCAAGAAACATAAAGTCTATAGCAACTGTTAAATTATATCACAACTTACATGGTGATATGCTTTCAATGTATCAAGTTATCAAAGAAAATGGAGATGGGATGAATCATCCAACTATTAATAAAATTCTTAAACAAACCCCAAAAGAATATTTGGAAAAGATTGTGGGGATTCAGTTAGGAAAAAGTAGGTGGGATGAAGAAGAAAAAAATTTTTTTTATGATAAAGTAGTATTATGGGGAAGATAAAATGACAAAACTTTCATTGGAAGAATCATTAGTTCTAGCTAAAAAAATAAGAAATTGGGATTGCCCTCACATAACGTTAGAAAATAAAGATTCAAACGGTGAATGTGTTGGTCATATCGATGGATTTGAAGTTGTACTTGAGCAATTTTCTAGTATGTGCTCAATTCCCGAATATGCTTTATGTGTTTATAAAGATGACATAAAATTAGCCCATTACTCAACTGATGAGATTGTACCCATATTTAAAAAATCCTATAATGAAATAAGTGAAAAATATCACTCCGTTGTTCATAGATATTGGTATGGCCTCCAATTAAAACAGAAATCAGCAGTTTCCGAAGCAAGAAATTTAATAGGAGAATAAAATGACAAACATGTTAGAATTAAAAAAATATGAGAACGAATTTAAAAATTATATGTTCGATAAGTCTGAACTAGGTCAGGATGTAAGCAGATCAGCTCTTGAATTACTGGCAAATATCTATGACGGAATTTTATTTGGTCCTTGGTATGATTTGGTAAATTTTCTTGCAGATCATTTCTATAGAGAGAATCCTAGAGGATATGAAACAAGAACAAAAGTTAGTATTGGTGAAAATACATTACATGATTCCACAAAAGTTCCAAAATGCATTAAACAATTAATAAAGCCTCAAAGATTACCTCTTAAAGAGCCTATTAAAGCGGGTGTTTACATAAATTATAAAAAAGATAAATATGATAAAAAACTTTATGATTTTATGTTTAGAAAGATACACTCTCTAATAAAAGAGTTAGTTAAGGGGGATTTTATTAAGGAAGGACAAGGATATTGGGCTGTTCCGACTTTTCATAGATCATGTCTTATAGCAGATTATTATGAAATTAAATCAGTTGTTATTAAAGAAAGCCTTTTTGATGATAAAGAGAAAAAAAGAAAATTAATAAATATTTTAGAACAAGAAGCAAGAAGACTGAATCCTGAGATTGATGAGGAAGGATTTATTTCTCCAAGTGGTAGGAGGATTTCTGCTTTTGATAAGAATGTAGCTGAGATAGATTTTAAAAATCCAAATACTAATTCTTGGGGATATGGGAAACGTCTTACTTTCTCAGAATTTTTACAAAAAAATTTAGAAGAGATTCAAAAAGAATATGGTATCCCAAGAGATGAGTGCAAATTAAGACTATACGGTATCATGCTAACATAGCCTCAAAAAAGTATACTTTATAAAATATATATTGTACTCACTTGACACACTTGACATGTCAGCGCAGAGCTTATAAACCAAAAAAGATCATTTTATATAATGCAAATAAAAGAGGATTTAGAAGTTCATTATTGGCAATTTCCAGAAGAGCTATTTATTTCATTAAACGATGAATTTCATAAGGATTTTTGTAACAAAATACAAATTAAGCTCAATTCTAAATTAAAAAATTGTTTTTATAAAATATTAAACTGTAAAAAATATCACGCACAAAGGCTTTTTAATAAAGAAATAAGATTTACAATAAGAGAAATAGAAATATTAAGAAAATTTATAGAAACTCCAAAAGAAGAATTAGAAAATAATATAGAAGCAATAGGAAATCATGAAGATGGAACAATAGTAAAAAATCCAAAATTGCCTTTTCACATGAAGAATCTTTTTTATGTTGCGTCTCATTTGTTCTTTGATGGAAGTTTTAGATTCAAAAAGGGGTGTTATTTTTATACTTACGAAGATTCTCTAACAATCTATCATAAACAAAGATTATCTGAATTTGGCGATGTTCCAATAAATTTAATAGAAAAGGAAAATCAATTATACTTTAGTTATACAATAGCATTTATAGCAGCAAAAATATTAGATATTGGAGATTTTAAATCAATAACTTCATTTCTTTCTGAAAAAATGAAAAAACTAGCTAAAAAATATAAGGTGTTATCGGATGAGATAATAAAGGCATTGATAGTTGATGAAGGTTCTGTTGAAGATAAAATAAAAATAGAATTAAATAATAAAAAATTAATTGAAGATATTCATGAAGTATTATCAGAGCATTATAAACTAAGGCCAATATCATCAAGAACAAGGTATAAATCATTAGAAAAAAATAAATCTCAATACAATGAAGTATCAACATCTTGGAAATTGAAAATTGACTCAGATAGCATTATTGATTTATATAACTCAATCAGTCCTTTACCAATTGAATATAAGCAAGAGGCATTTAAATCCCTCTATGAAAGAAAACAGAGAATATGGTATCAAAGACCTACAGGAGAAACAAAAAAACTAATAGTCAAATCCCTAATAACAAAACCAAAATCTGTTTTAGAATTAGCTAAAGAACTGAATGTTAGAAACGGAACAATTATATTTCATCTTAAAGGTCATCCAAGTTTTTCTGAATCATTAATCAAATTGGGAATCGTTGATGTAGTTAATAAAATAGAATTAAGAAGAGGGGGGTATACCAACGTAGATATATTTGGGATAGTAGATAGAAAAAAAGCACAAATTTTTTTAGAAAAATAATTATTTTTAAACGCGCCTACCCCTGCGTCCTCCACGTTTTCTGCAACTGTCATGTGGGACCGGAGTTACGTCTTCAATCTGCCCTATCTTTAATCCGCTTCTTGATAATGCCCTTATTGCTGCCTGTGCACCAGGACCAGGGCTCATCGGACCATTATGTCCGCCAGGTGCTTTCACTCTTACATTCAATCCGGTAATTCCCTTTTCAGCGCACTGCTCAGCAACTATTTTTGCAGCAGCCATTGCAGCAGTTGGGCTTGATTCTAGTCTGTCCTGCTTTACAACCATACCGCCGGAAGCCTTTGCTAAGGTTTCAGTGCCGGAAAGATCAGTAACATGAATTATAGTATTATTATAGCTTGCATAAATATGTGCAATCCCCCATTTTATTTTTTTATCTTTCATTTCTCCTCCTCAGCAGCAGCCACTTCAAATAATTCAACAGCATCCTTGTCTTCAATGCTTATTTTTTTCTTCTCTTCTTTTACTTTTCTTGATTCCTTAATTCTTTCAGGATGGTCATCTTTGCTTAAGTTTGAGTTTATGCTGAATTTAATCTTATTCTCCTCGTCAGCCTTGACAAGGTATGAAGGAACATTAATCTTCCCCTCTCCGATGCTGATATGGCCATGAACAATAAATTGTCTTGATTGTTTGATGCTTTTTGCTAATCCCTTTTTAACAACAAGGCTCTGTAGTCTTCTGTCAAAAACACTTTTTAATTCCAATCCAAGAACATCCTCAAGAACAGCGCCGGAGTTTACCAGGTTTAATTTAACCAGCCTTGAAATTAATTGCTCTCTCTCTTTATCTGCCTGTTCTTCTCCTCTTTTGGCAATAAGAAGTTTTGCCTGATTTCTTATCTCTCTTAAAAATGTTTCAGCTTTCCACAATTCTTTTTTGTTTCTTAACCCATACTCTTTTACTAATTCTCTGTCTACACCGATTCTTTCCTTGTCCCAGATCTTCTTTGGTCTGCTGTACTTTTTCTTTGGTTTTTTTGGATCTCCCATTTTTACTTAGTTTCCTTTTCCTTCTTTGGTGCAGGGACTAGGCTTTTCTTTCTAACACCGACAGTCTTGCCATGCCTGAAGTGTGCCTTTGTTCTTTGTCCTCTTACAGGCAATCCCAGTGAGTGCCTTACTCCCCTGTAAACCTTTATTTTTTTTAGATTTTTAATATCAAATTCATTTTCAAATTTAAGATCAGAAGTAACAACATGCCTGTTCTCGCCTGTTTCTCTGTCTTTTCTTCTGTTTAGCATCCATACAGGAATCCCGTGTTTCAATGGCTCCTTGATAATATCAGTTATTTTTTTGATTTGCTCATCTGTCAGATTTCCAACCTGCTCATTGATGTCAATATTGGATATTTTACACACAGCGCCGGAAAAAACAAATCCTAATCCCTTTACTTTTCTTAGCCCATCGCCTAATCTTCTTTCACCCTTAATATCGCTGCCAAGAATCCTAACAATCTGCCTGAAAGTCATGTTCCCACAAATATCCTATACTTGTCCTCATTGTTTAATTCGCTTAATATTCTCTTGATTATTAATTTCTCAGGGTCAGGCATCAGCTTAACCCTTTTCTTTATATCATCAAAGTTTTCAAATTCCTTTTCCTTTCTTGCTTCTAATATTTCCCACATATGTTTCTTTCCTATTCCAGGCAGCAGTTCAATTTGATGCCTTCTTGTATTTATTGGTCCTGCTTTATTGAAAAAATTAATAAACCTGCTCTGGTCTTTTTCAACAATCTTTTTTATGATTTCATGCATATTAACCTTGGCAGTCTCAGTTAGTTTTTCTACCTCTAATTTTCCAATGATGTGATGAATCTGCTCTCTTTTGCCCTCGCCGACATAGACCTCTTCATTTGGCTGCAAAAAAACATCTTTCTTCGGCACTAATTCCAGCAGAGTGAAATAATTCTTTCCCATAGCCTGGACTATTGCACTCTTCTGATGCATTGGCCTCGAGTCGAATGGATATCCATTTGGCAAAAAGTCCAATACTATTACAACTTCCTCTCTTGCCAAAATATCTTTCATTTTTCTTACTTAACATATTCTTTCACAGTATTTATTATCTTTTCCATGTTTTCAGGATTAATCGTAACTGCCTCACCGCTTAGTATAACCCTTAAATCATCATTGCTCTCTGGCAATAAATCTATGATCTTGACCATTATTCTTTCCTTTAATCTTGGTATCTCTAATTTTTCCAGTTTTTCTTTCAGCTCCTTTGCTTCTTTTAATTTTAATATTGTAAAATTGCCCAGATATTCATGGACCCTGTTTGCCCTGAAGCTTAACTCCTTGTCTCTCTTTTTTATACTATCCAAATCTTCTTTAAGCTCTGTAAGGCTTATTGCTCTTTCCTCAATTATTTCTTCTCTTCCCATTTTACAGCCTCTTTAAATGAACTGGATGTACTATTAATTCCTTTTTCATGTTAAAATCCTTTATCTTTACGATGTAGCACTCTCCCTTCATTCCGCTGACTTCACCGACTTTTCCGTGAAATCTTCTGAAATACATTCCTGTCTGGACAGCAGGCTCTGCTTTTAATATTACCTTATCTCCTGGCTTGAATTCCTGGAAATATTTTCTTATGCTTATTTTTCCTCTGTCTTTTATATTCTTTTTAAATATGCCTCTTGTTTTCCTTCTATTCCCGCCTGTTCTTTTAGCCATCTTAAATATTATGTAAAATTCCTCTTTAAAAACCTTTTTATTTAATCTCTTTCTTTAGCCTGTCAAGAACTTCATTAATAACAAAGAATAGGTTATAATTTATTGCCTCAGCGTTATATAACTTATTATCTTTTTTTAGCTTTCCACTAACCTCAAATTTTACACTTGATTCTGTTTTGTGGACGTCTTTTAAATGCAGTTTCAATTCTTCAAAGTCTCCGAATTTGTTTGCAAAGTTTCCAATTAGTTTTTTTAGAATTACAAGCTCAGATGACTCTATTTCTCTAAAACCTTCAAGCTCTATCTTCTCACCAAGATTTATCATAAGCATACTATTAGTTTTTCCTTTTTATACTTTTCTAAACCCAAAACAATCAAAATAAGAAAAAGATTAATTACCTTGGTAATGCTTTTTTTAAATGTTTTAAAATTCTTTTTAACATTACAACATTTCTGTCTCCAGCCACATTACTAATCTTTTTTTCATTTCTGGCTTGAAGTACTATTGTTTCTTGCCTTACCAACTCCTCTTGGGTTTCTTTTAATAAATTTTTTATTTCACTTATTATTGTTTCAACTTTCATTCAAATCACCAAAATTTATTATGATATGCATATATATATATATATATATATCGATAAACTAAAGACTAAAACATATACCCTCAAGAGACATGCTTCAAGGAAAATTATGGGAAATATTTAAATAGTAGTTTTGCTTTTAAACTGATATAAAAAAGGTGATGCAATGAGAAAAACAGCTATATTTATGATTCTTTTATTATTATTAGTTCCTGTTGTCAATGCTGATCCTTTCACAGACTGGTTCAGAGGATTGTTTGGAATTACTTGAAAAGTTATTGCTACTGACGATAATTTAATTTTAAAAACTTCGCAGGGAAAGATTGTTGAAGATAGAAAAGGTTATACTACAAATTTAGAATTTATAAGTTTAAAGGGAGAGGTTGCAGGGGATATAACTGATGTTAAAATATCTTTTGGCAATAGACCAGAATTTAAAGCAACATGGGCAGATCCATCATATAATCTTGGGCTTCTAGGCAACAAGAAATGGACTGCATTAATACAGCTGACTAATGCTGAAAAAAATCAGAGGTTTATTAAATTTGAAGCTAAAGCCTATAAATCAAATTCTTTAGTAGATAGTGATTATATTAATATTAGATATTCTTCAAGTTGTAGTAATAATTTATGTTTAGACCAAAATGTAGATTTGGGTTCTGCCACAGACTTATTACCACTAGCCGATGCCGGTGTAGACCAAACATTTGGTAATGCTCCTTTAACAGTTCAGTTTGAGGGA
Source organism: Nanoarchaeota archaeon SCGC AAA011-G17 (assembly GCA_000402515.1). GTDB lineage: Archaea > Nanobdellota > Nanobdellia > SCGC-AAA011-G17 > SCGC-AAA011-G17 > SCGC-AAA011-G17. The sequence continues at coordinate 29,744 of AQRL01000032.1, read as the reverse complement.
ATTCTTAATTCAGTTAGTTCAGGAAATGCTCCTATAACCTATCTTTGGAATTTCGGTGATGGCACTGCCTCAAATTTACAAAATCCTTCACATCGATATAATATAGCGAGAACCTATACAGCAAACCTAAAGGTTACAGATAGTGATGGGGATTATGATTATTCTGATAATATAGAAATAAATGTTAAATCATGTGGAAATGGTAACGTAGAAACAAGTTTAGGGGAAGAGTGTGACTTTATTTTAACTAATAATCAGATTACTGGTGTTAATCTAAATGGTAAAACCTGTGCAAATTTGATATATGGAAGTACTTATCCTAGTGCACAGTTGGGATGTTATCCTCCGGGAAGTGGAAGTGAGCTGCAATGTAAGTATATTACATTAGGATGTAACTATAATAAAATACCCTGTTATTCAGATTCTCAGTGCGGTAATTCAAACTGTGACCTATCTTCTTATTCTTGTATTCCAAATCAACAAAATCACGCACCAATATTAGCTTCAATAGGTGCAAAGCAGGTAACAGTAGGACAACTTCTTACATTTACTCTTTATGCAACAGATCAAGATAGTAGTAATACCTTAACATATTCTGCTATCCCTCTTCCAACAGGTGCAACCTTTAATCCAACAACAAAAACATTTAGTTGGACTCCAACATCTAGAAGATCATATACAGTCATATTTACAGTTAGTGATGGTACAGCAACAGATTCAGAAACAATAACAGTAAATTCTGTACAAGATACAGCTCCAACACTTACACTTAACTCTCCATTAAATATTGCTGATGGGCAAACATACACAACCACACAACAAACATTAACTATAATTGGAACAGCAACAGCAGGAAATAATAGGCCAGTTGTTATTGAGGAAATAAGTTATGCAGGCACTAACATTCCAGGCATTTCTACTTACACAGGAAATACTAGTATCTCATTTAATAAGCGAATTAGCTTAATCCCTGGAACCAGATCATTGAAAATAGTAATAAGAAATAATGTTGGTAATCAAAGAACAACAAAAATCATTAATATAAGACGTAATATTTGTGCTGATGGGCAAGAAAGAACTTATACGGGAAGGCAACAAATTTGCATATGTACTAATACAGAGTGTAATTGGCAGCTAAAGAATTATTGAACAGATAGAGTTAATTATTTGATTTGCACCATTCTACTTCTTTCACGTATTCTTATGGGCACAATAAACAATAACTTTTTATAGTTCTGATAATTTAAAATTAGCATGAATAAAAGAGGGTTGTTGTTTGTTTCTATACTATTGGTACTAGTTAGTTCTGCATATGCACCATCTCAATCATCTTGTTCAGATAGATGTACAAGACAAGGTTATGAATTTGGTACCTGTGGGGGTAGTGAAATGGCTACATCTGCATGGATAGATATAGGTCCTACTGGTTGTACTACTAATAATCAAATATGTTTTTGTAAGATTTCTACCCCTGTCTCTCCGCCCCAAACAGGGCAACCGGGATTGGGAGGAGGATTGGGGGGGATTGTAACAACAATTACTAATCTCTTTACCTCTCAAAAATACGATATCCCTTCAGAAAAAACAGGAAGCATGGTATGTGATGAACTTGGGGGTGTATGTAGAGAAATAGAATGCCTGAAATCACAAATTATCTTTAATGTCTGGGGTGATTGTGGGAGAGACCAAGAAAATAGAATAATAGGCTGTAATTTTCTAAGAAGTTCTATTTGGCAGTATAACAAGGTACGGGCATCATGCTCATGTATAAAAGAAAATGTATGTTATGGTGGAATGAGTTATGAGAAAAATACAGACTGTACATTAGGAAAAATTCTTGATGACTGTGCAGCTAAAGATATGAAATGTTCAGGAGGGGAATGTGCTCGTTGTATTGACGGTTTTTATGAAGAAAATGGTGCGTGTATTTATGGTACAAGACCAACAACAATACCAAGCGGAAATAATCCACCAGTTACTCCACCAACACTAGATAGCGAATGTACTCAATTGTGTAAGACTTCTGCTTATAATGCAGATATTGGTTATTGTTTAAACTTAGAAAAACCACAAGGACCATTAAGTGTGTCTATTGGAACAAACCCAGAAAGAATCGAAAATAAAAAAATAAATCTTGATGCACAAACACTTATATTCACAGGGCAGCAAAAAAACTGTATTGGTCTTATAGCTAATGATCCTGGGAATCAACAAGATAATGAATTTGAAACCTGTCTCTGTGTTGAGTGTGGGGATAATAAAAAATGGGAAAATAATAAATGTATTCCTTGTGGTACAGATGAAACATGGGATGCAACAACAAAAAAATGTATTGTTTCACCAGGACCAGCAGGAGTAGAAAAATGTGGAAATAGAAATTTAGATTCAGGAGAGGTATGTGACACGCTATTAACCCCTATTAAGGTATGTACAGAAATAGACATTACACAATATTCGGATGGAAGAGCAACCTGTAAACAAGATTGTTCCGGTTGGGATATAACCAATTGTATAACCAAAACATCACCAGACACAGAGAAAAAAGTACAGATAAGTAATGTTTTTTGTGACAATTGTATAGGTGATAATTTTATTTATCCTTATAGTCCCTTCACAGTTAGCTGTGAAGCGTCATTTACTCCAGCACAAACCTCTTTTAGTGACATAGATTTTATTGAAGCATCTTTCGATAATAAAAAATGTACAAAAATAACTAATGAAGTTTCAATATTTTATTTTGGATGTTCTTCAGGAGCAGCACAAGATTCTAGAAAAAAATTAAGTTGCACAATTGATAATCAAAAAGCAACTAGCAAAGAATACGTTAGTGGTGGTGAAGATAAAAATTTGGATATAAAAGTAACTACCGAAGGAAATCCATGTAAATTAACCTCTGCCAAAATAGAATTACAAGGAACAGATAATAAAGCAAACCCAGGTGATAAAATAAAAGTAACAGCAGTAGTAACAGGGGATTGTACCTCAGCAAAGTATTTCCAGTTAGATGCTAACTCTTTAGATAATACATGTAAAATAGAATATACAGGAGGAACCCTTTCAGGATTTACAAAACAAAATCCAACCTTCCCATTAACTTTTGAATGGCCTGTTCCATCAGATCTTAAAGAATGTATTGATAAGACTGTAACCGCAACAGGAGCAGCACTATGGCCAGATGTACCAGGAAAAACAGGGACAACACAGATAAGTACAGCAAGCCCAACAGGCTCATTTACTTTTGTTTCAGCACAAGATGGAGGACAAACAAAATGTGGAGATGGAACAAAAGGAGCAGATGAGGTATGTGATAAGCAACTAACTCCTAACAAGCCATGCATATCTATAAATGCTAATTTATACTCCTCTGGGACTGCAACTTGTAAAGAAGATTGTACTGGTTGGATTACAACTAATTGTGGATTAAAAACAGTAGAATGTCAAGATGGAACAAGGAAATGTGCAGATGGAACATGTAAAGCAGACTGTGGAGGAAATGAACTAACTTGTAATAGTGATGGAACTTGTGATGCTACAGAAAGCTGCACTTGCTCAGATTGTTATGGAAGAAAAGATAGCTGTCAAGAGGGAAGTATTTGTGATGCAGTTACAGAACAATGTAAACCAACAACACCAGGATGTGGAAATGGAATAATAGATTCTGGAGAGCAATGTGACTGCTGGTCTAATAATTATTTATGTTCTAGCCAAGAATTAAATTATCAATCATGTCAATTACAAGGTCGTTCTGACGGGCAATATTTATCCTGTTATTTGCCATCACGTGTGGGGTTAGGATGTAAGTTTAATTTAGAAGCATGTGATAATCCATCTAGATCATGTTGGAATCAAGGAAATAAACCATGTATAACATCAGATGGTTGTGATGGAGAAATAAAATGTGAAAATGGTGTGCTTATGGGTGATTGTATAAAAATTGATTCAACCTGCCTACCACCAATAACACAATACCAATGTATAGACTCTGCCACAAATGCAGACTTATGCTCAAGTGATAATCTAGGATTAATAGAAGATACTCAAATAACTATTGTGCCATCTTGCACAGATGCAAAAAAATGTGAATTTACATGCAAATCAGGATTTAAATTGGAAAGTGGACAGTGTGTGCAACAAACAACCATTCTATGTGGAACTGGACCAATCCCAACAACAGGTTGTCAATGCCCAGAAGGAACACCAAAATATAGTGGGTATTGTTGTAGAAATGCACAAAATGATTTAGTATATCAGGATATTCCTTGTGACCAGACACCAACATCTGATTTTACTGTCAAATTTACTTATGAAGTAAAAGGAATAACAGCAACATTTACAGCATCCAACCCATTACTAAATTATTTTGAATGGGATTTCGGGGATGGAAATAAACAGGAAGGTGGGCAGAATTTATACACTGTTTCCCATACCTATATTTTTGATGGATCAGAAAAATCATTTACAGTAAATTTAATTGCGCATAATGCTGAAGGTAAAACAGCAACAGCATCTAATGTTATAAAAATAGAAAAAAGCATATCCGACCTTCCAAATACAGAAACTTGTAATGTACGTGGTAACAGTTTAGCTCTTTGTCATAGCTCTCTCGATGGATGTTTCCTTGGCTCTGAATCTGAATGTGAATCCTGCAGAGTTGTCTCAAAATGTGAAGACTTCTCTGATGATGGATTAGCATGTAGAGGAGAGATTCCAGGATGTGACAGATATGCCTGTGATTGGGATGAGAATAATGTTTGTTTGCCAAAGCAGGTTTCAGAGCAGGACTGCCAGTATGTATGCATTGATTTAGCAGATGAAAGTGTAGAAGGATATTATTTCAACGGAAAAAAAGAATATCCTCAGACATGTGAAACAGGAACCTGCTGGGAATGTCCAACAGAGGGATGTAAGTTTACCTCTCCAGATGGTACAACAACAATAACATATATAGATGGGGAATGTGTAAATGGTTTTAAAGAAGTAACAATTAAAAATTCAGGAATTGCACAAGATCAAACAATAATCCAGCCATGCTCACTCTCACCAGTAATATCTTTCTTCACTCTATTTAATATAATCCTGACATTATCAATCTTGACAGTATTTTATATATTCAGGAAAAAGTTTTAGACATATAATATCCGTCTTTTTTATATCCTAATTTTTTATAATACATTTTAGCTCCAACACCAGAAATAACCAATAATTTTTTTTTCTTATTCTTCCTGCAGATCTCTTCAGCCTTCTTCATTAACAGCTTTCCATAACCCCTGTGCTGTATTTTTCCTTTTTTTCCAAGCTCAGCACTCTCACCATATACATGCAGCTCTCTTACAATCCCGTGCTCATTTACAAATCTTAGCCTGCAGAATCCTATTAATCCTCCCTTTGTAATCTGAATAAAGAATTCCTTATTATTGTTTGCATTATACTCAATAACCTCTAATTTTTCTTTCCCAATTTTATTTGCTCTTCCAATCTCTCTGCACCTTATGCATCTGCATTCCCAATTTCTTTCTTTCATTATTTTTTTTACATCCTGTCTCAGATTGCTTTTGTCTACTCCGGCAATAATCCCTTTTGTAATGTCCCTTTGTATTCTCTGCACTCTGCAATACTCTGGAATTATTCTTTTCATCTCAGCAATAAGTTCAGCAGCTTCCAAATTGCTCATTGGTTTATATTTTCCATTAAGATATTCTTCCTCTAATTTGGTCCCCTTCATAACAATGCACGGATAAATCTTCAGCATGTCAGGTTTAAAATTCTCATCAGAAAATAATTTTTTAAATCCATCCAGGTCCATTTTCTTGGAGCTTCCAGGCAGTCCAACCATATAATGCACAGAAACCTTAAATCCCAGCTCTCTCAGCATCTTTAGGCATTTTATAGAATCGCCAACCTTATGCCCTCTGTTTATTTTATCTAAAACAGAATCATACAAGCTTTGTATTCCTATTTCAACCCTGGTAACTCCAAGCCTTAATAATTCCTTTCCGTCATTAATTGTAATATCAGGTCTTGATTCAACACATAAAGCAACTGCCCTCAATCTGTTTTTTTCATTTCTTTTTTGTTCTTTCTCTAATGAGCTTTTTCCCTTTAATTTTAAAATTCTCTTCTGCAGTCTATTTATTCTTTTAAGCTCTCCAATATCATCGCATGGCAGTTCAAAGAATTTCTTGAATTTTTTAAAATCAAATTTCTTTTTGAAAAATATCTTTCCAAAATCATTTAATGCCTTGAAGCAGTAAGTGATGAATTCCTCTCTGTATTTTTTATTGAAATCAAGAAAGCTTCCCCCCATTACAATCAGCTCAATCTTTTCAACATTATGCCCTAATAATATATACTGCTCTAATCTATTAAATATCTGTAAATACGGGTCATATTTATTCCTCTTGCCCCTCATTGAAGCAGGTTCATTTCCAGTATAGCTTTGAGGAGTGTTTCCAAAAACAGAATTCAAGCCGCCAGGGCACATTGTGCAGGGGCCAATTCCTTTTTTTATATGCTTACAAGTTCCAGGTTTGGTCATCACAGCAACAGGAGCAACACCGGACAAAGTTCTTCCCGGCTTTGTTTTTACTATTTTTTCATCTTCTAAATATTGCTTAACATTGCTAATCATATCTTTCCATAAACAAAAACACTTATAAATTACTTCCTATTTTATCTAATAATGCAGCCAGCACCTTTATACAAAAGAATAATCGCCTATCTGATTGACCTTGCAATTGTTAATTTAATAATTGTCTCTCCATTTAAATCATTAATGGCGTCACTAATACCAACGAATTTTTCTGAGATTTACACAGCGCTAACCTTAATGTTTTCAGCAAAGGTTATGTTAATAATTTTTATTTCGGGAATATTTGCAATCTTATACTGGGCTGTTTTGGAATTCAAAATTCAGCAGACCTTGGGTAGTTTGATCATGGGAATCTCAGTAATGCCATTGACAAAAAGATATAATTTTTCACAAGCCTTATTAAGGAATATTACAAAGTTTTCGTTAATATTATTATTGCTGGATTCAATATTCATCTTCAAGAGCGATAAAAATCAGAGATTAACAGAGAGATTATCTCAGACAATGACAATCTAAAATGGGAAAGCTAAAAACAATAATCTGGACAATTGTACTTTTATGGCTGGTTGCCTTTCTATTGTCAAAATCCTTTTCAATATTTTCAGATACAGAAATGGTGTCAGAGGGGATAGCAATTATAGAGATTCATAGTCCAATATCAGTAGACAGCTCAAACTCACTAATCCAGTCATCATTATCTTCTTCAGCAATTGTAAGTGATATTGAAAGTGCAGAAAAAAATTCAGGAATAAAAGCAATTATCTTGGATATAAACAGCGGTGGTGGAGGTCCTGTAGCATCAAGAGAGATTGTTCAGGCAGTTAAGAAAGCAAAAAAGCCTGCAATAGCACTAATCAGGGAGGTCGGTGCATCAGGCGCATACTGGATTGCATCCTCAGCAGATTATATAGTTGCAGACCCATTATCAATAACAGGCTCAGTTGGAGTAATAGGCTCTTATCTTGATTTATCAGGATTATTAAAAAGATATGATGTGAAATATGAGTCGCTTACAGCAGGAGAATACAAAGATATGGGAACACCATACCGGGAGTTAACAGCAGAAGAAAGGGCATTGCTGCAGCAAAAGTTAAATTTAATTCAGGAAGTATTTATCCAGGATGTGGCAAAAAACAGAAGGCTAAACAAAGAGCAGATAAATGAAATCAGAAAAGCCTCCTTTTATCTTGGAATAGAAGCAAAGCAGCTTAATCTTGTGGATGAGCTTGGTGGAAGAGACCTTGCAATAAAAAAAGCAAAAGAGCTTGGAAAAATAAAAGATGAAAACCTGGTTGAATATAAGAAGAAAGAATCAATCCTTGACTTGCTGCAAAAATTTTCTTCAAAAATCTTCTATGCAATGGGTCAGGGCATTGGCTCTGAGCTTGCTCTAAAAGAAGAATTAAACATTCAAACATAAAGTTTAAATAATCCCGTTCTATCAGAAGAGAATGATAAAAAGAGGTTTATTGATTATTCTTATCTTGTTAATTAGCGGCTGCTCTTATGGTTCAGAAAAAACAACACAGGGCGCAGGTAATACAATAACAATAGCTAACTTTGTTTTTGAGCCCTCAGAATTAACTATAACAAAAGGAACAGCAGTAACATGGAAGCATAATGATAATACTGCACATACTATTGTCTCACAGGGATTATTTGAAAGTAAGGTGATGAACAAGGGAGATGAGTTTAGCTTTACCTTTGATAAAGTCGGAGAGTATGATTATCATTGCAGCATCCATCCATCAATGAAGGGAAAAGTGATTGTTCAATAAAATTTTTCTTTGTAGTTGTTCTTATTTTATCTTTTTTAAGCAATTTTTTAATTAAAGAAGGTTTAGAGATTACAACCTAATAATAAATCTTGTCGTGATGGTCATAGTCTTCAAAAGAAATTATTTTATTTGAATGGTCTATTATGAAAGTTAGCACAAAATGTCCAATATGAATTCTTTGCACTCCCTTCATTTCATAACCAAGAAATTTATATTCATGTTCTGGATGCTCTAAAATCCAATCCATTTTCTTGCGGACAGTTTGATAATGTTGGACATCTTTTTTCTTTAATTTAGCCAATTTTTTAGTTATCTCTTCACTGTATTTATCACTATACATCTATCCCACCGTTTTTTCAAATTCTTCTCGAGAAAGATGTTTTCCTTTCATAATATTTAGCAATTTCTTTTTATACTCAGGCCTCAATTCCGGTTCCAAAAAACTCTCTTCATAAGCCTTTGTGATTAGAGCAACTGCCTCGCTTTTATTTTTAAGGCCGAATTTAGCCTTGACAATATTTAAAACTCGGTCTTCCCTTTCCCCTATATTAAATATATTTTGCACCATTTTATTATGTTTTATTATAAATCATTATGTTTTATTATATTTAAGCCTTTCTATCGTGTTCAAAAATTAATCGATTCTATCATTTTTTTATCTAAAGTACCAATCATAGAATAAATAATATTTTCATTTCCCCATAAAACTACTGCATTGTCGATTGTACTTCTAACATAACAATATTCACAAGGAGAAAAAAGATCTCTCCGCTCAGCAATTAACCGTGAATTAATAAGTTTCTTGCAAAAATCTTCTCCAGTGCGAGAAATAAAATAATCCATAGCATTCCAATCTACAATTGGGTATTTTCTAAACATTTTTTTATCCCTTCTTAATTCTGAGATGACACTATCTTCAATATCATTATAATCAGCTATAAGACCTATATCTATATCTCCAACTAACCTACCAAACATAATTACTGAATCAATAAAAGGCAATCTTTTTGTTAATTCAGGTAATAAACTCTTGATTACTCTCTTTTTTTCTTCTAGAAAATCTTCTTCTGAGGGATGTTTTTTAAAAAAATAATTGAATTTTTCCTGCATTTTTTGTATAGTTCCTTCATCATATAATTCTCTTGTCATCATCTTAATTTCTTCTATAGTTGGAATACCTGTAGCAAATCCAAAAGGCAAAATGCCTTCAGTAAATTCATATACTTGGTCAAACCATTTTCTGCTTTCTTTTTTCATAATAACAGCATAAATAATCAGATTTTTAAAAGTAACCTTTAAAAACCACAAAATTACCCCTTTTTCTGTAGGCTAGACTGGCGAGTTAGCCCTTCGTTGTCACCACAAACGGGCTTCACGGTGGAGTCGAAGCTCAGTGAGAGGTACTAGGTTTATCTGATAGTCTTGGTATCAACGCTGAGATTCTGTCCTATAAGGTCAATATTATGTGAATCGAGTCAGGGTAGGAATACAGCAGCTCTAATCATGATCCTTGGCGTTTATAGGGTCGCAGAATTGAGAAGATATCAGGGTAAACTATTATTTAATCCTAATATCCATCCTGGGCACGCCTACAATTTATTTTTAAAATGAAATTAACCCAAAAAATTATAGACGATTTGTTTGGTATATACAAAGAAGAATTTGGTCCGATAATTTATAAAGCACCAAGAGTAGATCAAGTAGAATCCTATCTAAACAAAGGGGGGCATTATGAATATCGTGCTGGTTCTAAATGGTCAGGAGAATCCAAGTTTGTAATAGATCGAAGAAGAGTAAGTTTCGAGATAAATGCTGATCCCAAAGGATATAATAAAAGAAAATTTAGCGAAGAAGAGGTAAAAAAGGCAGAAGAATCATTTAATAATAGAGTTAAGCAATATTTAGAATCTTTAAATTAAAAATGACAATAAAAGGATATTATCACCAATCATTTGAAATAATTAAAAGAAATAAAAAAATAATTCTTGCTCTTACAGCACTGTATATTTTGGTTTTAGTTAGTGGATTAATTTACAACAGCATGACCTACACAAATTCTTTTTCCTCTGAAGATGCTAAACAAGCCTATGATGAATTCTTTAAGACAACCATGGTTAAAGACACATTCATTGGGAATTTCATATACATATTTTCCCATAATATTATTGCCTCTTTATTTAGGATTGTAACGGGGAGTGTATTAGGAATTATACCTGTTTTTTATATTATCAGTGGTGGAATATCAAGCAGTTATAGTTTAGTGAGCTCAGTGATTGATAAAGGAGTTTATTATGCTTTATGGAGTTTTTTACCGCACAGCTTATTTGAAATACCCGCGTTTATTTTATCTTCCTCACTAGGGCTGATGATTTTTATCTCCGTTTTAAAAAAAGATAGAATAAAAAATGTTATAAGAGCCTACAAGGAATCTTTAATTGTTTTTACCTCTGTTATTCTTCCGCTATTGTTTATAGCAGCTATAATAGAAGCAGTAGTTATACTAATTTATAGCTTTTAAACAACCTTATTAATCTCTTTCAAAACATTGCCCATATCTCTTGTTACTAACCCGTATAATTGTTTTAAAGTAACCTCAAGAATTGCCTCCTTTAATCTTCCATGGCAGTAATCTAAATTATCCATCATCTCAGCCATCTTCATTCTTCCAAAATCTGCCATTGGAATGTCGCAGGTCATGTCAGCATCTGTAAATAATTTAGTGTTCTCTTCATTTAACCCAGTCATTGTCTTAATCTGAATATACAGTCTGCAGTTATCCCCCTCTTTTCCCATAATTCTATAGAATGTACTCCCATCTTCATCAGTTATAGTTATTTTGGTCTTGCTGCAGTCTCTCGCAGCCTCTTCAAAACAATAATCAGCATCACAGCTTTTTGTTCTGAAAAAATACCAGAAACCAAAAATAATGATAATAATACCAATAATTGCAAACCAGACCTCTTTTCTCATAGTATAATAAAAAGTTAATTAATATTTAAACTTAACTCAAATTAGCGGTGGTGCATTCCTATTTAGACTCCGTTAGTTAAATTTTATGCGAACTTTTTGTTTATCCTCGGATATGCATAAGGGTTGCACCAGCACTCTCAAATTATTTTTTGAGAGCATAAACTTCAACATTGTTTTTATAATGTTTCTCAAGTAATTTTAATCTTAATCTGTCATTTTTAACAATCATCTCTCTCTCGGCATATGCCCACTTTTATTAGTTTCATCTAAAAATTGTTCTAAAAATTGAATTTTGCCTTTGGTATTCTCTCTTTCTCTAAAAAATCCAGTAGTACTAACTTTATTTTGGTGATATAATTTTTCAATTGTTAATAATGGTTGCTTATATGCTTGAGCAAAAGAAACATGCCCCTCCAACCTCAATGTTAATAGGTCAACTAACTGAGATCCGATATAAACATCTCCTCCATCAATAAAATATGGCTCTGAATCAAAAAAGTTTTTTCCATCCCCCCAATAAAATCTATCTGTATCGCCTCTGGAAATATTAAAACATCCCATCTGAATGTCATGATAAAATAAAAAAAGAATTAGTTTAAAATAATTATTGTTCTGTATAATCACTATTGATTAAAGCATTAACCCAATTTTAATACATCTATATAATCTCTTATAATATCATATTCTTTTTTAGAAAAAACAGCCTTTGATTTAAACTTTAATCCAAATTCCTCTCTTTCTATTTTTACCTCTAATCCCCCATTTAATGTTTCCCTTGCCTTTATGCAATTTGAATTAATAACTTTATGATAAGCAAAAGGAAAAAAATTATTCATTGTTTCTCCTAAATCATTAAGTTTAATAAAATACCAAGAATAAAACTTTCCTAAATATAGCTTGTTTGGTCCTTCCCCATTATCAACTGCCTCTTTTCCAACAATATGAAGAAACCCCTCTTTAAAATGTTTATAAAAATTATCATTATGTTTTATTTCTATCATAAAAAAATAAAAAAGAAAAAGGTTATTTAAGCACTACTATCTTGGGAAATCACTGTTAGTCAGGATGTTAATTCTTGTGTCGCTTGGTCTTATTCTTGAATCCATAGCAACTAAATAATTAACCTCAGACCTTTCAGAGCTTATTACAATGTCTCTTGTAATTACCCCGTCAAATACAACAGCATATACTGATCTCAGGCTTTTCAGAGTATCCATTAATTCACTGACCGGTACCTTTCCTAAAATATTAAGGTTCTCATCCAGGATATAAGCCCCCCTTGTTCCTACTAAATCATCAAGCATTTTCCTAAAGCTGTCTAATCTCTCTTTCGGAATCTTGCTGATAAAGGAGTTTACAGGTCTTGCCAATCTCCTTATATCCTTTTGTTGCTGTGTAACTGTTTTTTCTTCAGGCTTTCCATTGCCATTCATATCCATCTTAACCTGCTCAATAGCTACCCTGCCTCTTAAGGCCTTATGGATCTCTTTCTTGGTAAGCTCTTCAACTTCTTTTCCGTCAGGGGCCTTAATAACATAGTCAATCTCTGCACTGCCGGTTACTTCCTTGATTATCAGGTCTCCCCCTCTGTCTCCATCAACAAATAAAATAATTACCTTTTTAGCAGCTAAGTCCTTTATAGTTGGAGGCATATTTGTTCCATTCATACCAACAACATTCTTAATCCCGTTTTTTAATAGATTAAGAACATCTGCCCTTCCCTCAACAACTATAACCTCTTCGCTTTCCTCAATATTCGGGCCAGCAGGTAATCTGTCCTTCCCATATTCCTTTATCTCCATCATCCTGACAGACTGGGCAACCTCATCTGTAATCTCCTGGGAATCAGGCAGTACACTGTCTGTTAATATCTTTAACAGCTCTTTAGCCCTTTCAACAACATAATTTCTCTTGCTTACTCTGACATCTTCAATCTTTTCAATTCTTACTTTAGCATTGCATGGCCCTATCCTTTGTATAGTTTCAATAGCTGCTGCAATAATAGCTGTTTCAGCCTTGTCCAAAGAACTAGGAATTATGATTTCACCCTGGCTCTTGCCGGATTGTGTATTGATATTTACATCTATTCTGCCGATTCTTCCGCTTCTTTGTAATTCTCTTAATTCTAAATCAGCGCCAAGCAAGCCCTCTGTCTGCCCAAAAATAGCGCCAATAACATCTGGTCTGTCTATAACTCCATCAATTTGAATGCCAGCATGTACTATATATTTAGCTGATACTGGGCTTATTTTTCCCATTTTAACTCCCCCCGATTTTAACAGAACAAGGTTTTCTAATTTACTTTATTTTTTGTTTCCAAATATATGGAATGAACGTGATATTTTTTCTTGTCTGTTTTTATCTTCTTGTCTGTTTTTATCTTATTTCAATGATTAATTATGATTTTATATAGCCCGCAACACTAACTCCCAAGCTCATTGCACTAGGCGTTGCCATACACTCCATTGAGTACTCTCATGGCGGGCCTCTGAAAGATTATATGCTTTTGCCTTATTTAAATATATCGCTTTTAAGTAACCGTGTGCTCTGCAATGACATTTGGCACTAGTTGATTATTGAATTTTATTGACGATAAAGATTTTTCACTAAATTGTATAAAAATATGTTAGAAACACTATAAAAATAAGATTCAACGTTAGTTATAGACGTTAAGATTACCAAATTTAAACTGCTGTTAAGGTGGTGACATATGTCACTTCACTACACACGCTTTTAAAAAACTTCTTAAAAATTATCAAAAAATATTATCATGATGGTCATAATCCAAAAATCTAATAATTTTTTCTTTTTCGAGAATTTCATAGGTCATAACAAAATGCCCGAAATGAACTCTTCTTGAGCCTTTCATATCTCCTCTAAGTGGCTTAAAATGATAGGGATTTTCTAGAATTTCCTTTATCTTTTCATTAATAGCAATAAGCTGTCTTTTATCCCTTTTTGCCATCCTATCAAATATCTTTAAAATGCGCTCAGAATAATCAGCTGAATATGCCATTTTACAAGCCATATCTCTTAGCAAAATTATCTATTCTTACAAACTTTCCCTTCCTTATTTTGTCCAATCTTTCTATATATTCTTTTCTTGCTTCTGGCTCATCTTCTAATTGAGCTTCCATAAATATTTGCACCTGTTTGCTCATGCTAATTCCATTAGTTTTACAAAAATTAGAAAATTTACTGTATATTACTTCATCAACATTAAAAGTTTTCAATACCATTTTAACCTCCTATTTAACATTAAATAACATTATTTAATATTATTTAAATCTTTGCTTTTTAATGGCTTTGCCTAAAAAGTCCTAATTACATCAAAATAAATCTTAGATAGTTATCCCTTCAAATTTATACATATTCAAGAAGGCCTTGACTTCATCTATCAATTCATAAATCTCGCTGTATAATTCTGCCTTGTAGTCCTCTATCCTGCTTCTTATAATATAAGTATCATAAACTTCTCTTATGAATCTTAAGAAAGCGTTTTTATCCCACTTGTTTTCATAATTCTTCATCAAAGTGGCGTCAAATTTTATTTCGCTGTTTGCCTTGTGCTTATTGACCTTCCTTCCGTCAACCTCAACTTCAACCTCAACTAAATTAACCATAGTGAAAACAATATCAATCTGGAATTTGACATAATCATTGATTTTTCTTGTTGCAATCCATTTGATTTCCAGATTTTTTCCGCCGTCAGGATTCTTCTTCTCCATATACTGCTTTTCCTGAAAATCATAATTATGCTGGCTGAACCACCTGAACATAGTTTGGTATAATTCACCCATATCAAAAACAGCCTTTTGCTTTATCTTTAATTCCTTAGCAACAACCTCTTTCTCAGCCATATTAACAGCTATAGCTATTTTACTTATAAATCTTTTTATCTTGTAAACTGCTCTAGAATCTCTTTTATCTTGTCCTGTAAATCATAGGTCTCTACCCATAATGCACCAGCAACCTTATTGAAATATCTTTTTTTTACATAGTGGATATAAATATGCCTTAATAATTTCAAAAAAGCCTTCTTCTCCCAATTCATCCTGTAATCCATCTGCATTTCAGATTTTATTGTTATCTCTACTTCCCCCTTTTCCAGATTCTTTTCACCAGACTTTACAGGATTCATTCTTAAAATCCATATCTTAACTTCAATCTGGAATTTGACAAAGGCGCTGAACTTTTTTGTAAACTCCCACTCAACCTCAATCTCATGCCCCAAACTGCTTACCTTGTCAGTAAATAATTTTTCATGCCAGCTGTATTTATTCTCCTCTGCCCAAATTTTGCCCAGCTTATACAGCTTCTTAAAATCAAAAACCCCGTATTTTTTTCTTATAACAAGAATTCCCTCTTCAGTTATTGGCCAGTTTTCACTCATATTCAACTAAATAATTGCTTTACTTTTATACTTTTCGCATAGAAAATTATATAAACAACTATATTATTTTTTAACTAATGAACAAAAGAGGTATATCGCCGTTAATAGCAACAGTGCTTCTTATCTCATTTACAATAGTTATTTCAGTTGTTATTACATCCTGGATTCGTACTGGTTTGGAAGGTCAATTAGCATCAGGCTCAGAAAAAATAGCATCTGCAACAGCCTGTCTTTCTACAAAAGTTGATATTCCACCATCAGCAAATAAGGGAATATGTTATGATTCTTCAAATTTAACTAAGACCAGACTTAAGGTATTTGTGGATAATAAAGGAGACAAAGAAATTTTGGATGTTTATGTAAGAGTTATTAACGATGATGGATCAACACAGACATTCACAGGAATAACATTAGGTAGAGATGGAATTTCAGAAATAGACGTGCCAACATCACAACCAAGATTCCCATTAGCAACATTAAACAGGGCAGTATTAGCGTATGGGATAGCACTACCTGCTGGAAAAGATGTTACCACCGAGGTTGCATCAGTTGAGGTTACGCCAACAGTTACAGAAGGAATTTGCAAGGAAGGAAGCATGGATACCTTTACAGTATCAATCTCATCTCCGATAAATGCCTGTTGATAAATCTTAAATACTCTTTCTTTTTTATTAATTAGATGGACCTGAGAGAAAAAGCAATTGAATTCACAAGAGAGAAATTAAAGCAGTCTTTAACACCAGACTTGATTATTATCCAGTATGCCCATTTATCAGAATCACTAAACAAGACAAATCTAATCTTAATAAAGAAACTAAAAGATATCTTGCAGATAGAATTTCCGGAATTATTAGATAAAATAAAGGATGAAAAGAGATTAATAGAAATAATCTCAGAAAAATCCTTGGAAGAAATAAAGCAGACTTATGTAAAAGAAACAATTGGAAAACAGAATTTAGAAATTCTAAAGCAGTTATCTTTGAAAATACAAGGCATAAAAGAATTAAAAAATCAGACAGACAAATACATAGAAAGTTTATTAGTTAATCATTATCCCTTACTGGCAAAAACAGCAGGCTCATACATTGCCTCAAGATTACTGATGCAGGCATCTTCAGCAGAAAACCTTGCAAAAATGCCCTCATCCAAAATACAAATATTAGGAGCAGAAAAAGCCTTTTTCCAGTCACAGCAGAATCAGACAAGAACACCAAGATTTGGGGTTATTGCACAACATTCATCAATAGCTAAACTTCCAGAATCACAAAAAGCAAGAGAAGCAAGAGCTCTAGCTTCAGCAATATCAAAAGCAATAAAACAGGATTATTTCAGATGAAAATCTCCAAGCTAACAACTCTAAGAAAGAAAACAGAATTGCCGATTAAGGAGGATTCAAAAATACTTTATATTGGAGCATCCCACGGAGTAACAGTTAATCTTTTATCAGATTTAGTTCCAAAAGGGCATATCTTTGCAGTAGAAATCTCTCCTTTAACAATCCAGAATTTATTATTTTTGGCAGATAAGAAAAAGAATATCTCTCCGATAATAGCAGATGCAAATAAGCCGGAAACATACAAGGATTTGATAACCGAAGTGGATTTAATCTACCAGGACATTGCCCAGAAAAATCAGATAGAAATCTTGTTCAAAAATCTGCAGTTCCTAAAAAAAGATGGTTTTATTATCCTGATGTTAAAATTAAAATCAATCTCTTCTACCTTGCCAAATGAGAAAATCTTTCAGAAAGCAAAAGATGAATTGTCAAAGAAATTAAAAATAGTAAATATTTATGTTATAGAAACCCACAAAGACCATGTAGCTTTTATTCTGAATCAATAGAAAAGCTTATAAATCAAATTTGCACTAAATTTCTTATTATATTCTAAAAAAATTGGTGTGGGGGATTAAGATGAATCAGAATAAATTAGAAGAAAAGGTAGTTGAAGATATGGGTGATTTTTTATCAAAAACAGTTTATTGTTTAACAATTCCAGGATACAAATTAAGAAAGGCATTAGAATTATTATTTTGTGAAATTAAGGACACTACTGGAAAAATAGTAAGATACGAATATTCTCATACCCTTCCAGCACTTCATGATATAAAAGAAACAGAGAAAGGTATAGACTTAAGTTTAGGAAAGCAAATAAAAGGAGAAGGGAAATACGAGGAAATAGCCCTCTTAGATTTTAGATCTAATTTAGTAAAATTTTATGAAGATTTATGTAAAGTAGCTGCGATAGGGGCATTAAGTCGTGAAGAAGCTATTCAAAGAATTTATCTTGCAACTATTTTACAAAAGGAGAAATAAAATGAATCAGAATGTACAGCCTATATTTATTTTGCCTGAGGGTTCCCAAAGAACTACTGGCAGAGATGCACAGAGAAATAATATTGCAGCAGCAAAGGCAGTTGCAGAGACAGTAAGAACAACTTTAGGGCCAAAAGGCATGGATAAGATGCTTGTTGATTCTATGGGTGATGCCGTAGTTACAAATGATGGTGTAACAATCCTTGAAGAAATGCAGATTGAGCATCCAGCAGCTAAAATGATTGTTGAGGTTGCCAAGACACAGGAAAATGAGATTGGTGACGGGACAACAACAGCAGTAATTCTTGCAGGTGAGTTATTAAAAAATGCAGAAGATCTTATAGATAAGAATATTCATCCGACTGTAATTGCAAAGGGCTACAGGATGGCAGCAGAAACAGCCCAGAAAATTCTTAATAATATTGCAGAAGATTTAAAATTAGATGATGTTGAAACATTAAAGAAAATTGCACTGACAGCAATGACTGGTAAGGGTGCAGAAATAGCAAAAGAAAAATTAGCAGAGCTTGCAGTTAAAGCAGTTTTAGAGGTTTCAGAAGATTCTTTTATTGATTTGGAAACAATAAAAATAGAAAAGAAAGTTGGTGGTGGCATCGATGATTCTGAATTAATTAAAGGGATTATTATTGATAAGGAAAGAGTTGATTCTAATATGCCCAAATTAGTTAAAAATGCAAAGATAGCATTAATCGCATCAGCAATTGAAGTAAAGTCCTCAGAAGCAGATACAAAAATTTCAATATCAGATCCAAAACAGTTGCAGGCATTTGTTCAGGAAGAAGAGAGAATAATAAAAGAAATGACAGATGCAATCATAAAATCAAAGGCAAATGTAATAGTCTGCCAGAAAGGAATAGACGACCTTGCCCAGTATTATCTTTCAAAAGCAGGAGTTTATGCAGTAAGAAGAGTAAAGCAGTCAGACTTATACAATTTAGCAAAAGCAACAGGTGCAAAGATAATTACAAAAATCTCAGAAATAAAAGAATCAGATTTGGGATTTGCAGGTCTTGTAGAAGAAATAAAAATTGGGGAAGAGGAAATGACCTATGTAAGAGACTGCAAAAATCCAAAGGCAGTAACAATCTTAATAAGAGGCGGAACAAAACATGTTATAGATGAAGTAGAAAGAGCAATGACAGATGCTCTTGGTGATATTTCAGCTTCACTAAGATTAAAAAAAGTTGTTGCAGGCGCAGGGGCTTGTGAAGTGGAAGTATCCAGAAATTTAAGATTATTTGCTAATAAAATGGCAGGAAGAGAGCAACTGGCAGTATTGGCATTTGCAGATGCTATAGAAGTAGTCCCAAGAACACTTGCAGAAAATGCAGGTATTGATCCAATAGATATTATGACTGATTTAAAATCACAGCATGATGCAGGAAAAAAATGGGCTGGAATTAATGTCTTCAAGGGAAAAGTAGAAGATGCCTGGAAAATGGGCGTTATCGAGCCGTTAAAAATAAAAACACAGGCAATAAAATCAGCATCAGAAGTAGCAGAATTAATTTTAAGGATTGATGATGTAATTGCATCAAAAGGAATGGGCAAAGAGCCGGCAATGTCTCCGCAGGGAATGCAGGGTTATCCTGGAATGATGTAAAATGAGCATACTAAACTACTTGAGAAATAAATCAGCACCATATATTCTATCAGTAGGATTAGCTTCAAGTTTACTCACAGCTTGTAAACAAGTTAAGACAGAAATTTCTGATGTTTTACATGAAGATGGGAAAGTTGTTGATTTGGTTTATTCTCCATCTAATCATGGAACAGGAATTGGACCAACAATGAACCTTACAGGAGACGGAGGGATGGGAATAGCAGTTACCAGTGTAGATATACCAGAAAAATATGCAGTTGTTTTTAGATGTCAGCACGGTAAATTTATTATTGAAGGAACAGATGAAAACTATAAAAATTTATGGAGTAGATTAGAAGAAAATCAAGAAGTTGATATAACTTACAGAGAGAGGTATAAGGTTACGTATGATGATATCAATAATGATGGAGAAAAAGAACCAATTGAAAAAAGATTAATAAAATATGATTTCTTAGATGCTCAGCCAAAAAAATAATCTTAGTTGAATATTAATTCTTTTTTTAAATTAATTTTTAAGTATAGAAACCTTTAAATATACACACTAATTATAGTATTTATACAAAATTTAGTATAAAAACAAAAATGGCAACTTTTACAGTTTCAATCCCTAAAGATTTGAAGAAAAAGATGGATGCCCATCCGGAAATAAACTGGGCAGAATATATAAAGCAGAGATTTGAAATTAGGATTAAAGAATTAAAAAAATTTGAAGAGTTAAAAAACTCTGGGAAAATATAAAATGACCTCCCTAACTTTGTCTGTCTCTGATGAACTCAAGAATGAGATAAAAGAATTTATATGGGTAAACTGGAGTGAAATAGCAAGAGAAGAGTCCTTAAAGAGGTTAATATTTGAGAATTATATTAAAACAGGGGAATTAACAGATGAAGAGTGGGAATTCTGTGAGAAGATTGACTGGCATCCTGTTGATGAACTGCCATTAAAAGAAGAATTTAAAAGAAAATTAGAAAAAATAAAAAAGGGCAAGTTTAAAAAATATAATTCTGTTGAGGAATTTTTTGCAAAAATAAAATGAGCTATTCTATGCTTGTTTCTGATTCATGTGAGAAAAGTATAGAGAAAATATGCAAGAAAAATCATATTTTAAGAGAAGTTTTAAAAAAGAAAATGAATGAAATTGTTCAGAATCCTCAACATTACAAGCCATTAAAGCGTGAGTTAGCAGGGGAAAGGCGGGTTCATATCATGAAAAGTTTTGTTCTAAAATTTGAAATAGATGAATCAACTAAAACAATAATCTTTATTTTCTTTGGTCATCATGATGATGCTTATAAAAGAGTTAAACTTTAAACATAAACTTATCAATTTCTTTTTTTGCCTTTTCTCTTTTCTTCTGGTGTTCTTTCAGAAACTTATTTAATTTATCAACTAGTATCTGTTTTAATTCTCCTGTTAATAACTTTCCACTTTTGTAAGAATGATAAATCTCTTCTAATCTCTTGTCATTTTCCTCAAAGAAAGTCAGCCATTGGTAAGAAACATCAATATCAGGATTTCCACCTTTTTTTCTATGCTCCTCAATTGTTGCCTGTCCTCCAGAGAATGCATACTTCATTATCTTGTTTCTAACAGTCTTCTCATCATCAGTTGTATAAATAACAGTTGAAGCATCAGACGCACTCATCTTCCCCTTTTCCATTCCGCCTAATCCAGGTAAAAATCTGCAGTGGATTATAGCAGGCTTGTAATACCCTAGTTTGTGAATAACATCCCTGGTTAATCTGAAATGTGGGTCCTGGTCAACCCCTAAAGGAATTAAGCAAGGAATATTTTTTTTCTTTAGAACGCTTGGCAGGAAAGCAGGAACAGCCTGCATTGCAGTATAGAAAATGCTTCCAATATTATTCTGGTTGTCAAATCCAAAAGATGCCTTTACAGTGGAGAAAGTAATCTTTTTAGCAACCCTTACAGCTTCTTTATACATTACGCCTGCATGAACAGTATCAACTAAAAATTTAGTTTTATTAACCTTAAAGCCAAGAGCAATCACATCAAGCATATTATCATATGTAAACCTCTTAGTATCTTCTAGTGTTAAATTTTCTTTGAACAAAAACTTCTCCTCATCAGGAAACTGGAACCATAATTCAGCGCCAAATTTATCCTGCAGCCACTTTGTAAACATCCAGGGAATCAAATGCCCGATATGTATTGGCCCAGAAGGAGCCCTTCCAGTATAAAGGAAAAACTTGTTCCCCTTTTCATATTCATCCAATAGCCAGTTTAGGTCTCTGTGGGAAAAAAATATCTTCCTTCTGAGAAATGGATGCAGTTCTTTTGTGTGCTTCTGTATTCTTTTTAATAGTGATTCATTTATAGCCTCAGTTCCGAATTCTTTTATTAATTTGGAATAATCAATATCCCCCTTAACTTCCCACGGATTGACAATATACTTATCCATGCTATATCTAATTGGAACCTAATATAAATACCTTTTTATTCCTGAAAAGATCAGGTGCAAATATTTAAATATACTAGAATATTTTAAAAATAAAAAAAGGGGTAAAATGGTGAAAGAATATGATATTTCTGAAATAAACTTCAGTCTGGATAGTTATGAAGATCTTTTCTCTGACTTTGACCCTAGGCCTTATAGTAAGAAAGCCCTGTCAGATGATTTTCTTTCAGAGGCAAAGAGGGCAGTGAGGGATAAGATTCCGGAAAGGATTGATTTAAAATTATTTGTTTCAAAGAAAAAAAGGAATTTCTCAGATGAGTTTATAATAAAAAGAAGGCTGAGAGAGCACTTTAAGAAGCACTATGAATTGCTAAAAGATGAAAGAAATAAAATAATAAAGAAGGGAATAATGTTTATTTCTATTGGAATAATATTAATGCTTGTTGCCACATCAGTTCTTTTCTATCAGCAGGGAAAAAGCTTTTTTATAAGCCTTATAATTGTTGTTCTTGAGCCGTCAGGCTGGTTCTTATTCTGGGAAGGCCTTAATCTTGTTGTGTTTAATTCAAAAGAGCAGAATCCGCACTTTGAATTTTACAAAAAAATGGTTAATTGTAGAATATCTTTTTTTGATATCTGATATTTAATAATCTATAAACTTATAAATTTTAAAAAAATACAGAAGATTATGATTTGGAGAACAGTTGATAGACCAGGATATTTTGGAGAAAAAAGAGATGAACTTCAAAAAAGTTTTGATAGAGAATATGGCAATGGTAATTGGAGAATTGCATGGGAATGGGGGGAACTTATACTTGTTAGACCAGAGGCCTTACAACTTTATGAAGATGGGTATTATGAATACTTTAAAACAAAGCCAGAATTACTTGAATGGTTGGTATTTAATTTTTCTAATGTCTTTGATACTGCTCCTTCAAATATAGATGTGGGATTTAGTTATGAGATTCAGGAAACACCAAATAACCACATTCATGATATTGCAATTAGAAGAGCTGTTTTAAGAAGAGGGAAATGGTTTTCAGGGAATAAATTATTAGAAGTAAGAAGTGTTAATGAAGAAGGATGGATTTTAAGTCCTTGTAACGTTCCATTTCATTTGCCACAAATGATTTATCAAGGTGAAACCAAATATAAATGTGAAGTCAGGGATTTTGTTACAAACCCTCCATGGTGGTTAAAAAAGGGTGTTAAAAATAGTATTGAAGAGTTTTATCAACAAAATAAGGTTCTTCAGGTATACCAAGATTAAGATAATTTATAATAAAAGTTAACTCTTAATCTTTCTGTTTCTGAAATGCTTGTGTATATTGTATCTCGCAACAGCCCACTTTCTGATAAGAATTATTACAATGATGAACACAGCAATATGTGCAGCAATTATTCCAATTGGTACCAATAACTGTTCAAGCCCATACTCAAATAATATTGTTTTCCTTAATAATTCCTCTCCGACAACAAATATATTGTATTTAACAACCTCTCTTATTGCAGTAGGCAGTGTTTCTAATGGGAATATTGTGTTTGAAAAGAATAATAATATGCTTCCTACAGATACTGCACCAAGGGTGGATGTTTCCTCAGATTTGAAAACATAGCCGATAGCCATTCCAAGCAAGATAAATACAGATGCAATCAATAATAAAACACCAGAGACATTCACTAACAAATTAATCATCTTTGGGTCAAAATAAAGCATAACACCAAATACAACTATCAATTGCATTAAAACAATCAGGAAGTTTGTAATAAAAGTTGAAAAAACAAATATAAAGCCGTGTGTTGGGCTTATATAATTTCTGAAATAGGCGCTGCTTGTCTTCTCTCTTATAACCATAGTGCTTGATAATAATAAGCTTACAAACATAACAACCATCATAACTAAAGTTGGGAATAAATAATTAAGATTGCTCTTGCCGACACTAATTGGCTCTGTAACAGTATTAATCGGGCTTACAATGCTCTCAACATCAGTAACAGCAATATTATTAATATCACTTATTATCTGATTTGAGCTTGATTCAACCTCATTTATCTTTTGCCTGTTAACAGTTAAGCTCTCTTTTATGTTTCCAAACCCGCCATTAAGGCTCCCTTCAAGTGCAGAAAGGGCAGTCAGCCTTTCATCAACTATATCCAGCTTATCTTTTAGATTGTCAAACAAGTCCTCAATATCTGCATTCCATGCAGCAGTCTCATTCAGGTCAGCCTCAATTGATTTTACCTGCTGGATAAGCTTGCCCATGTATACATCGCTTTCATTAGTATAGCTTAAGTTGACAGTATTTACTGTTGCCTGTAATTCGCTTAATTTGCTTTCAACACCATCAACATTATTTCTCATATCAGAAAATAAGCCTGTTCTACTGCTCAATTCCGTCTTTGTCTTGTCCAGTTGGGTTACAATTATCCCAGTTAATCCTAAACTTAATTCCTTGCTCTTTTCCCCTATCTTGTTATTTATTGTGCCTTTGACAGCATAAACCAGATTTACCCTGCTCTGGTCAACAACAAAAGTAATAGTATTCTTAGCCTGATTTTTAATCTCTAATCCATCAGGGAATTTAACACAAATATGATAAACCCCCATCTTAACACCATCAATACACTGCTGCTCTGTTTCAGTTTTGACAACCTTGTACTGCTCATCCTCCATTGCCTTGATTATTCCGTTTGTCAATTCATTATAGTTTGGAGAATAAACACCCAATTTAATCCCTTGCAGGCTTGTTGTATTAAATGCCAGTCCTACTAATAATATTAATAATAAAGGACCGAATAAAACAATTAAAGCAGAACTCTTGCTCCTGACAAGTATCTTGAAGTCTTTCTTTATTATCTTAAAAATTTTCATCTATCCCTCTTTTTTTGCTCTTTCTCTTTTTGTAAGGTTTTCAAAAACTTCTGTTAATGTTGGTTTTTTTAAATCAACCTCAATCAGTTTATCTACCTCATCAACAGCCCTTAAAACATGATATAATGTTTTTTCAGCATTATCACTATAAATAATCAGGCTATTGCCTTCAACAGAAGAGCCCTTAATCCCGCTGTCTTTTAATTTGCTCATAATTGTTTTGTATTTTCTCTCTCTTGTGATTAAATGAATCTCCTCATTCTTTGAATAATTATTTTTTAATTGCTCTGGTGTTCCAGCCTCTAATACTCTTCCCTCATGTATTATAGCTACCTCATCACACAACTGGTCAGTTTCCTCAAGAAGATGTGATGTAAGTATGATTGTTGTGTCATTCTCATTTATTTTTCTGATTAAATTCATGATATCTTTTCTCAATAAAGGATCCAAGTCCTGTGTTGGCTCATCTAAAATTAAAATCTTGGGATTATGAATTAAGGCGCATGCAATATCCAGTCTTCTCATCATTCCTCCTGATAATTCTTCTGCTAATTTATTCTCAGCATTCTTTAATTCAACTAAATCCAAAATCTTGTCAGTATTCCTCTCTAAGGTATTGCTGGGGACATTGCTCATTGAGCCGAAATATTCCAGATTCTCTCTGACAGTTAATTTAGGATAAACACAGTTGTCCTGTGTGGCAAAGCCGACAATCTGCTTGATGAATTTCATATCCTTCTCTAAGCTTCTCCCCTCATATAAAACCTCACCATCATCAGGCTTCCAATAGCCGATTATTGTTTTCAACAGAGTAGTTTTTCCACTCCCGCTCTCCCCGATTATTCCATAAATCTTTCTTGCAGGAATATCCAAACTGACTTTATCAAGAATTACATTCTTACCAAATTCCTTTGTAACATTTACAATTTGTATCTGTGCAGGCATCAAAAATAATTAAATTGAACTTGCTTATAAATCTTTTTATAGGCTTTTTAATTTTTTGGATTTAAGGATTTTTGACAAAGAATTAATAAACAAATTAATCTTATTTAGGGGGATTAGTACAGAGCCCTGAGTTATCCACCCATTATTCTTCCTTTTTTCCTGGATTAATAGGAAATTTCCATACTCATTCTCCATTATGTCAAACCAGTATGTTTTATTATTGATATTCAGCCTTTCAAAATCCAGATAATGCATTCTATTGTTTGGATAATATACTCTGGTGGGCCCAAAGCTCTTCATATAAATCTCATTCTCAAAAACCAATAATTGCAAATGCTTCTCTAATGTCTTTCTTGAAATCTTTGTCTGCTTTGCTATCTCGGTAGTTGTAAGCCCCTTTGGATTTTTCTTAAGAAATTCAAGAACATTATCATGTATGCTTGTTTCTTTCTCTAAAGGTGCTAATCCTTTCATCAGATCCTTTAGTACCGAAAGATTTATATAGTTTTAGTACCTTATACTTGGTACCAAGAGATGAGCCAAATGGATATAATAGAATCTGTCAAAAAAGAAGGGTTAAGAAGGAGATATTCACTAAGAACAATCTCAACTTATATTTTTTGCATCAAGAACTTTCTGAAATTCTGCGAAAAAGAACCCAGAAAATTTACAAAGCAGGATATTAAAGATTATCTTAATAAAATTGCCGAAGAAAACAAATCAGGAAGCACAATAAATGTAAATCTGCAGGCATTAAAATTTATGATGGAATATATCCTTAATAAAAAAAAATACTTCTATAATATAAAATATTCAAAAGTTTCGAGAAGATTGCCAACTGTTTTAGATAAAGAAGAAATTGTAAATTTAATAAACTCAATTGAAAATAAAAAACACCAGTTAATGATAAAGTTAATTTACTCAGCTGGTTTAAGAGTTTCTGAATTGCTCAATTTAAAAGTCCATGATTTAAACTTAATTAATAATTTTGGGTATGTTAGGTCTGGAAAAGGAAATAAAGATAGGTTGTTTATTATAGCAGACAGTTTAAAGCAAGAATTATTTGATTATATTATAGATAATAGACTTAATCAAGACTCTTATATTTTTAAAAGCTACAGAGGAATGATGTCTCCAAGGTCTGTTCAGGAAATACTTAAAAAAGCAGCCAAAAAAGCCAAAATAGAAAAAAGAGTACATCCTCATACGTTAAGGCATTCATTTGCAACTCATTTAATTGAAAATAGTTATAGTGTTAGTGAAGTTCAAAGTTTACTTGGTCATAAATCTCCGGAAACAACCCAAATTTATCTTCATGTAGCTACTCCTAATTTTTTGTCAGTTAGAAGTCCATTGGATGATCTACAGCTAAAGGATATTAAGATATAAAATGATAATAAAAGACAAAGAAGATAAACCAAAAAAAGAATTAATTCATAAAAGACAAAAGGAACTTTATAGCCCATCTCAAACAGGTTATATCGGAGAAACCTATGTTTTATATAAATTAGCACAGTATAAAATGCCAGCGATAGTTTGTCCTGCTTCCTTTGATTATGACCTTCTAACTACAAATGGATTGAGATTAGAAATAAAAACTGGAAGATTATGTAAAAGAGAAGATAAGCGGGTAGATAAAGAAAAACATAGATTTATTTGGGAGTTTGCCAATCATAGTAGTAAAACTGCTGGAGCATATTATAAAGATAACAGAACCTACATCATGTATGCTCAAATTGAAAGGAATAGAGATTGTGATTTTTTTGTATTTGTATGTATGGATAAAAAGTATAAAATAATCAAGACTTATGTTGTTCCAAAGGAAATAATTGGTAAGAGAAAATTAATAACTATTCCTTTTAACGGTGGAGGATTTTTAAATCAATATTATGATAAATGGGAATTGATAGTTGGAGATTTAACCGAGGGGGTTTAACTTAATAATAGTAATGAAAAAAATTTTTATGGAATCAAGAAGTTTAATATTAGAGGAGCTCAAAATGCCAATATTTAGCAACTTGTACTTATGAAGTGTTATACGCAATTCAAAAAATATTTTTCTTTATAATTATGGACATTTTGATAGGCTTTCAAGGGGGAATAAATTTGTTTTTTATTTATTAAAGAGGGGAAATAAGGTGTTTTCTCCGCTTCGCTACGAAAACTTTATTAAATAGGATAACCGAACTATAATAACTAACATGGAACCTATGACACTCACAATTATTTTCTTTCTCATCTACGTAGCGATAGTAGTAACTATCGGCATTATTTCAGCACGCAAAGAAACTGAAGACGGTTTTATGATTGCGGAAAGAAAAATTGAGGGCGTGCAAGTCGCCGCCACGATGAGCGCAGGTTTTTTTGATGGTGCCACTCTTTCAATATACGTTGCATTTCTTTACCTTTATGGGTTTTCCGCAATCTGGCTTTTTGTCGGCATTGCACTTGGATTTTTATTTGTAAGAAAGTATGCGCACAAAATCAAACAAAAAGCCAACGAGCTGAAAGTTTATACAATGCCAGAATATTTTTTCAAAATTCTGGGCAAAAAAAATGGTCTCATGTTCTCATTTTTCCTCGTTTTGCAATTTTTCCTGCTTCTCATCGTCAATTTGGTTATCAGCGGAAAAGTTTTGTCTGCCATTTTCCCTATTCCATATTTTGTTGCTGTCATAATTGGGGGAGTTGTTGTTTTGACATATCTCCTACTTGCAGGATTCAAGGCAGTGGTCAGAACCGATTTTTTCCAAATGATAATTATGTTTGTCATGAGTTTATCAGTTGGAATTTTTCTTTTTGGCAAAACGAATATTCCTGTTTCCGAATTTAATCTCGGCACAATGGGGCTCGGTAACATCATCGGCTTTTTGGTCCTTGCTGGTTTTGGAATTATGGTTGCTCCAGATTTATGGCAAAGAATTTTTGCGACAAAAGATGAACGAAATTTGAAACGAGGGCTAAGTTATTCTGCAGTTATCCTATTAGTACTTGGTATAGTCATCAGCGTCGTTGGTCTTGCGACAAAACAGCTTTTCCCGAATATCGTTCCCGAAGACGCTCTAGTGACTGGTTTTTCTCACTTGCTTCCGTTTGGACTCAAAGAGTTCGGCATGGTTTTGCTCTACGCCGTAGCCCTCTCGTCTTCGGATACGGTTACATTCGTTGTTTCATCAATCTTTACTCGCGACCTCAAAAACTATTCTAAAAAATACAGTGAGGAGTCAATGAAAAAACTTACTCGCTTTTTTATGGTTTTCTTCATAACTATTGCAGTAATAATTGGTATTTTCTATCAGAATATTTTAGCTCTTGGATTTTCGCTCGCAAGTTTAAATCTTGCTCTTTTCCCGATAGTTTTTGGGTCGCTCTACTGGAAACTGAAAGAAAAAGCTGTTTTTTGGAGTTTGATTTTAGGGTTTATTAGCATTGCAGTTTTGTTCGTAGCAAATCAGCTAAACCCACAAAATGCAGTTATTTCTTTGCCGGTAGTTTTGTTTTCTCTACTGATTTTCCAGAAACTATTCAAAAAGAGTCCACTGCAGGCGTAATAATAAGGAGTTTTGGGTTCGGGCATTCACCCCTTAATCCCCTCTGCCCTCACCCAAAACAAAAACAAATTTATTCAGATTAAAGAAAAAGCCTATCAAAATGAAATTGAATGAAAAATATTTTTTGAACTCGCTCCTTTCAGTCGCGCCCCGCTGCGCTCTCCTCCCTTCGGTCGTCGGGGCGTATAACAACGATTAAGCTCAATTTTGCCTTTATTTCAATTCTATTCAGGGTTCGCTTCGCTCACAATTTTAAACAGGCAAAACTTTCTCGCTTCGCTCAAATCCT
>AQRL01000031.1 GCA_000402515.1 Nanoarchaeota archaeon SCGC AAA011-G17 | reverse complement strand
ATTCTCATACACAAGAAGCCTTTTTTGTAATTCAAGAATTATTTCTATTAATTCTTCTCTGCTCAAATCTTTCAATTCATTGGGGGTTTCCATTCGTTCCTCACTCCAACCCCCAAAAATTAGTAATAAGAACTACTATTTTTTGATTATTGTTCTGGAGTAGCTAAACGGTTACGTTATTTTTGAATAGATTTCTTCTATTGTCTTTTCTATTGTTTGGCTTCCATCAATCTTGAATAGAATTCCTTCTTTTGAATAAAAGCCCAGTAAGTTCTTTATTTCTTTGTTATAATTATCTAATCTTGTTTTCACTGCTTTTTCATCAATATCATCTGTTCTTTTTGTAAGACTAGAATTACATATATCACAGAGCCCTTTCTTTTTTGGCGGGTTTGTTTTTATATTATATATTGCATTGCATTCAGGGCATTGTATTCTTGTTTTTAGTCTTTGCAGAATTGTGTTATATGAAACATCTATGAATAGGACATAATTAATTTTTAACTTCTTTTCCAGAAAAAGGGCTTGTTTTAGATTACGAGGAAAACCGTCTAAAATAATATTGTCTTTTAAATATGGGGCTATAATCTTGAAAACTAATTCATCTGGAACAAACTGCCCTTTATCTGTGTATTTTGAGAATTCTTTATCTTTTCTGAATATATCCCCTGTTGATAAATGCTTGAGATTAAATCTTTGTGCTATTAGTGAAGAGAAGGTTCCTTTTCCAGAGCCCTGCGGTCCCAGGATTACTATATTCATCTTACAAATTAGACTAATGTTATATATAAATTTAAGCAGAAAGCCTCAGATGGGACTTGCACCCACGACCTTATCCTTACCAAGGATATGCTCCACTAACTAAGCTACTGAGGCATAATATCTCCTTAGAAATTCCGTATATAAAGTTTTGGTTAGAAAATGATTGTGGGGGACGCGATTCGAACGCGCGTAGGCACTAAGCCACAGGATTACTTATGATCAAACTTAAGTTTGGCAAAAGTACCCAAATTGAATACTTTTCCTGCCCGTTTGACCATGCTCCGGCACCCCCACGTGTTAAAAATAAGGATAATTTTTGTTTAAAAATGTTTTTATCGAATATTTCATAAAAGAGTATAATTATCTATTCCTTAGAGTATAACTGTTTATACCAAAAGGTTTAAATATTTGAACCTTTTTATTAGTGTATGAATATTGTGGATTTGGGCAGAAAAGAACTAATGATAATATTGAATCATTTCTTAGATGATCCCAAAGAAATTTCCCAAACAAACCTATTAAAAAAAACTAAATTATCTAAGGCTACAATTGTAAAATGGGTTTTTTTCTTAGAAAAAGAGAAGGTTTTGAATATTAGAAGGATTGGTAATACTAAATTATTGGAATTAAATAATACCCCGATAATCAAACAGATGAAGATATTAAATTCTCTATTCAAACTAAGAGATATGGAAAAATTAAAAGACAAGAACGTTGAGGTATATCTCTATGGAAGTGCTGCCAGAGGAGAGAATCATGAGAATAGTGATATAGATATTCTGATAATTGGAAATATAAAAAGAAATGATATTATTGATTTTATAGATATTATCCAAAAGAAAAATAATATTAAAGTCAATTTCCAAATTTTTACACCTATGGAATGGTCAAAGATGTTAAAAACTGACAAGGCCTATTTTGAAAGAGTTGAAAAGGATAAAATAAGACTGATATGAATCTACAAATCTGTTTGGACAAAAAATATTTGGTTAAATCAGAGCCAGATAAAGAATTGAGCGAGAAAGAGTTAAATGAAGCGAGATATGATTTAGATAAGGCTATAAAAGCATTTGAAGATGAGGATTATAAATGGTGTATTGTTAAATGCTATTATGCTATGTTTCATTCTCATCGCAAGGAAACTCTTACAGGCTTTAGCCTGTAGGGGAATTGCGACCTCCTTCTTTTATTTTTCTTAACATTTTTCAATTTTGAAATGTTTAAAGTGAGTGCGCAACGAAATTCGGCGCACGCACTGGCACGATTGTAATAGCGTGAGCTGGATTCCTAAAATTGCGCGGAGGCAAAAATGGAAATCCAAACAAAGTTTGAATATGCACACAACCAACATTCAGTTGGCAATAGTATTTGGCACATGGAATGGTGCCCAAAATACAGATACCAGATGTTCAGGAAGTTTAAGTATAAAAACTTAGTGACTGCCTGCATCAGGAAAGCAGCTCATGAATACAGCATTGGCATTCGAGAGCTTAATGTAATGCCTGATCATCTGCATTGCATTACAGAACTTTCCTTAACTATGACTCCAAGCAAAGCTTTGCATCTGCTTAAAGGCAGGTCTGCATATCTTTTCTTTCGGGCTCATCCTCAAGCCCGATTAAGATATCCAAAAGGGCATCTTTGGAGCCGAGGGAAGTTTGCTTCAAGCATTGGCTTCTCAGATATTGAGAAGACAACTTCCTACATTCAAAATCAGGAAAAGCGCCATGGCTTAACCCTCACTGGAAACTCCACCCTTTAGGGTGGAGAGGATGTCATGCTGCGAAATCAATTTTATTCAAATTAGGATATATTGAGAAAAAGCATATTGCCATTTTAATTGTTTTAGAGGATTTAAACAGGAAAGGAAAGATAGAAAATAGGTTTATTATTGACTATAAAGCAGCAATGTCAGCAAGGGAAGATGCAGATTATCATTACTCTTATTCTATGGAAACTGCAGAACATGATTTGAAAATTTGCAAGGAATTTTTAGATATGGCTGAAAAATTATTAAAAAAGATATAATATTACAAAGGAGGTGCTACGCTAATACTCTCTTTATTTCTCCTTGATTTACACCATTCTAAGAAACCTGGTTTGTCTATTAATTTGCAAACTTCGATAGAATCATCCAGCCTATTAGAACTTTCAAGTTCATTTGAAACATCAAATAAGCATTTATTTTTTTGATAATCTTCTAGGTTATTACAGAGGCTAATTGCTGTTTCTTTTGAAGCAGGGCTGACTAATTTTGCATATTCGTTAAAGCAGTTATCTCTTTGATTTATATCTTCAAAATTATTACAATCTTTTACTGCCAATTCTGGGTTTTTTGCTATTTTTTCAGGCGTTAGTTTGCATCCATTTAGAAGAATAAGTATTGCCAAGAACAAAAATATTTTTTTCATTCTTTTATTTAGAATTATTCACCGCTTAATTCATCCTTTGCCTTGCTTATTTTTTCTAGTTTTTTCTCAATTTTTTCTAATTCTTTTTGTGCTCTTTCTTCTTCATCTTCTAGGGACTTTTCTCTGTCCATAAGCTCATTTAGAAGTGTTCTTAGTTCACTTTCTTTCTTTTTTGTAGAATTCTCAGAATTTTTTGTTCCCTGCAGTTTTTCTTCTGCCTTT
>AQRL01000030.1 GCA_000402515.1 Nanoarchaeota archaeon SCGC AAA011-G17 | reverse complement strand
TTCTAATTCTTTTTGTAAATCATCAAGAGCCTCTGCAACTAGATTTTTCTGCGTTTCTAATGTATTGTTTTTTTCTTTTATCCCGAACATGTCTGTTTGATTTATACCCCCTTATTTATAAATTTTCCTGTATTTAATTTTATAAATTTTTCAAGGCAGATTCTATCCTCTTTTTACATTTTTCATAGGATTCTTTGCTGATGTACTTGTCTTTGTAGTTCTTTTCTAACAAGCTCAATTCTCTTTCAAGCTTTTCTTTATATATAGTATTTGGAATCTCTGTTTTTTTGTTTTCTAATTCTTTTAATCTTTTTAGCTGCCTTTTTTCTATTGTTTTTATCTTTTTTCTCTGCCAGATTGTTATCAATATAAATGACAAGAAGATACCAACTATTAGGACAATATTCCATGTTGTAAAGCCTTTTTTAAATTCACCAACAGTAAATGTTTCGCTTGATGTACCCACTGAATCCTGATATTTTACAACTGCTACTAAAATATATTCTCCGTTAGGAATGTCTTTTGGAAGCAAAAATTTTCTACTGAATGTAGTTTGCGTGTCCATTGTTATATTTTCTTCCTCTTTTAAAATATCTTTTCCTTCAATATCTTTAATACTGTATTCTATTGTAATATTTACATCTGTTAAGCCACCCATATTTAGTAATGTTGGATAGACTGTTATTTCCTGCCCTGGATTAATGTTTTTATATGCTGAGGGTATATCTAGGCTGATATCAAATAATACCTTTTCAGATTCAATTTCTATTATTGTCTGTATAAATCTCGTTAAGAAATCTCCAGTTGTAATAAGGATATTTCCAATATAAACCCCTGGTGCAATTCCTTTTCCTGTTATAACATTCAAATCAATTGATTTTTCTTTTCCTTTTTCTAATCTGAATTTTTGTTCTGAGAGCGTTACAACATCTTTCAGCTCCTGCAGGTCAATTGTAAAATCAAGAATAGTATCTCCTGTATTAGTAACTTTTATTGGTTTTGTTAATAAGCTTCCTTTTTTAAGCTGAATTTTTATGAACTCCTGATCTAAGGAGAAGGATGGTCCCATTGCTCCACCACTTGTTGTTCCTCCACCACCGCCACCGCTGCTTGTTGCACTTCCGGTTGTAGGTGTAACTGATCCACATATCTGACTCTCACTAGGTTTACTACTTTCTGTTCCGCAATGGTTACTATCAGCACAGGTTCTTGTTTGAGTTCCACCAGAGCAAGTAGACCAAGAAGTACAACTCCAGGATTCTGTACATCCTGCTTCTCCGATACCACTAAAGCTCAATCCAGTTATTTTGTATTTGTTTAATGTTGTATTTTTAGTACATGTAAATCCGCTTTGAAGGGTACCATCACAACCAATTTGTATTTCATCATTACCACTGCAATCTGTACTTAGCTCATCAGCATTATCTATTTCTGCATCCCTTATACAAATACCGGATTCATCCTTGAGAATATCAAGATAAGCTGTTTTGGTTTCTCCAGCAGCAAGAGAGATTCCAGAAATAACAATAACAGCAACAGATTCTCCACTTACAACCTTGATTTCTTCTTTAAGGCTTACATTACTTAAGTCTAGTTTTTTATCACTGGCAAAATTATGGTCAAATTCAACAATAGGCTCAACAATCGTCTGACCGGTGCTTGTATCAACTGTTGTAGTTGTAAATTCTACTCTCTGTTCACTACTAAAGCTCTGATTTATATTATCGTCATTAGCAATTTTAAATGTTAGTGCAATAGCATTCCCTGAGCTGTCTTTTGCAACAATGTTATTAACATCACCTTCTATAAAATCATCAGCATCACCAACACCATCCCCATCAAAATCACCCTCACAAGCATCTCCTGTTCCGTCTTCATCAACATCTTCTTGACCGGTATTTGCTATAAGCTTACAGTTATCTGTATAATCATAAACATTATCTCCGTCACTATCTATAACTCTATCAATCTTTAATGTCCAGGTATTTGAAGTAACACTGTTTACCCCATCAGAAACAACTGCTTTTACCTGATATTCACCAGCACCACCAATAAAGATGTAATTATTTCCATTACCAACGCTATTAAAACTTAAGCTACCATTTTTTAGTTTCCACTGCACACTTGCTGTACTATTCCCATTATCGTCATTGTACGTTATACTAAATGTTATGTTCTGGTCTTCTCTTATTACTGGAGTGAGATCAGTGGAAATGGAATTGGCCTGAGTTGAAAGAGTGGGGGCGTAATTAGTAGTAAGTATATGGACGGTTATATCTTCTTCATCTGTATTTGTTCCGTCACTTACTCTGATGGTTGCCGAGTAACCCCCAGCATTATTACCATAGGGAATTGTTATCAAACCTGTATTACTATTAATAGTCATACTTAAACCACTATCTTTACTAGGAATGCTGTATGTTAATACATCATTTTCTTCATCAGTAGCAGTAGCTGTAAATGTTTGCTGGGTTCCGGTTTCACTACTCAAACTTCCAATAGGATTTAAAACAGGGGCATCGTTTACAGCACTGATAATTAGGGTATAATTCTGACTATCAATATCCCCATATAGATTATAAACATTAACGTTAATATTATGACTCCCATTCTGTCCATTTCTTGGGATAAAAGAAATCAATCCTGTGTTAGAATTAATTGTAAATAAACCACTACTGTTTACATTATAGATTAGATTATTTCCTGTAGCATTAACATCATATGAATATAATGTATCTTCTGTTGCAGTTGTTGTTGGTGTTGTTGTAATATTTACTGCCTTAACTTGAATGGAAACATAGAAGGTAGCCATTGTATCGATAATCCCTTTTGTTGTAACATGCTCCATTCCTTTTTCTTGAATATTAATTATAAAATTTAAAGAAATTCCTAATAAAATTAATATAATTAAAAAACCCTCTTTTTTCATTGTAATAAAAAAGAGAGGTTAATATTTAAAAGTTATTATTTTTTCTTCTTAGTTATTTTCTTTTTTCTTAGCAGTAAGAAAATTATTGTTGCTATAATTATAACACCAATTGCTGTGTAAATATTTGTTTTTGACACTTCTCTTGTAATCTGTCCTGTTGGGGTTTCTGCTGCTGGCTGTTGGGTTAGAACATCAAAATTTATAATTACACCATAACCCATGCTTACCATTCCTTCTTTGCCTTTTGGCGTTGCTTTAAATGAGAGTTTTACATTCCATTTGTCCCCTATTTTTGCATCCTTTGGGATAATAATTTTTAATTTTGCATTTACTTCTTTATTTGCTGGGACTAAATATTCTTCTTTTTCAAGCTGAACTATATTATTTCCTTCTAAAATTTCAATCTTTGTAATGACCTCTTCTGTCGCACCTGCTCCATTTTGAATTAGTAGGTCGATGTCTTTAGTTTCTCCTATAGAAACAACAACCGGATTGGCTGGGTTTACGACACCAAAGGCATTGACATTGTAACTAACAAAAATTAAAACCAACAACATTAATATTATTTTTGAATATTTCATTTTTATGCAACGCTTATATCCCAGCTACCTCCTGCAGTTGTGCTGTATGTTTCTGATGATAAATCAGAGGGAACATCATATAAGCAGTAATATAGGCTTTCAGTACTGCCCTGCCCTACTGCTAATGCATTTAATAAAATATGCTTAGCTGTATTATTTACACCAGATATAGGCAATACCCCATAGGATATGGCTGCAGTTGTGTTTGTTGAGTCACACTCGGTTGTTCCAACTGTTGAATTGAATACAGTAAAGTTGGTTGCCGGTATTATCTTGCCACTTGCTCCTCCAAGGTCAATCATTGTTGTTAAAATATCTAGTGTGGCTTTATTTCCTGTATTCTCTACAGCCATTGCTGTTGTAGATGTCTGATTTGTGGCTGAGGGCACAACGGCTGCCCAAGCTAAACTACTAGTGCTCAGATTACTGGCGGTTAATGATGAATAGGTAAATGTTGCAGAGCTATTTTGAACAATATTGCTGTTTGCATCTGCTATTTCAGCTGCAATCCCCCATGATGAACTTGTAGTCCAGTAATACTGCATCTGGACTGTACAGTTATATCTTATCATATCTCCTGCAGGGACAGCTTCATTAGTACAACTTGAATTTGAACTAGTATAACTTGGACTAGCCAGAGAAACATTTAATCTAGCACTGGTATTATCTAAATTTCCGCTTCCTTCGGGGTCATCAACTAAAAATGAGATTTCAAAATACCTTATATTGCCATCAGATGGAGCTATTGTTCCAGCATCTAAATCAACAAGGCTTATATTTGGGGCATTATTACCAACACTTATTGAAACAGTTACTGCTGCATTTCCTGTTATTGTTCCCTCTTTAAACCACTCTATGATATCAAAAGAATATACCAAAGGTATTATCATGGAGAATACAACTAAGATTATCAGAACCTCTTTTTTTATGGACACGCTCATAATTAACTATTTTATAATGCCCCCTAGTTTATAAACTTTATTCTTTTTTGAAATAATTATTCTACAGTTATACTCCACTTTGCCCATGCAAATTTTTCTTGAGCACCAACAACTAATAGAAATTTATATTATCCTAATTATTTTATGCGATTAACTACCACAAATATGATATACTTAGTATGTTATGTTATTCAGTAACGAAAGTTTTATATACTTAGTAATATAAATAAAAAGCATGAAAATTGAATACCATTTAGAAAATTTGAAAGAAAGCGTTAAAGAAATAGAAAAATCCATAACAGAAGGTCTCTTGCAAAAACAAAGAACGTTGGGATTTCATACTTCTGCAGGAGCAGTTGATATTTTGGAAATAATTCTGCATAAAAATAACCTTATTGATCCCGGATTTGTAATTAAGCATGAATGGTTTAATTCTAAGAGAAAGATTGCAGAAAAATTTCCCTTTGAGTTTCCTTCTAAAAAAGAGATTATTAAGCTAGTAACCAAGATAGAAAATGTTAGAAATAAATTGTGCTATGGAAAAAGAGCAGATGAAAAAGAATTGGAACAACTAGTTAAAGACTTCACACTCCTAAAGAAAATCTTCATGGAGGCTACTAATTATGAATTATAAATTAATTGCTTATGCACAGGATTTTATTTCCTTTCTCCTCCAACATTTAAATGAAGATGCAGGTAAGATAAAACAAGTTATTCTTTTTGGGTCTATTACAAGGGGCGAAGCAACTAAAAAAAGTGATATTGATTTGTTTATTGATGTTATTGATAAAAAATTGGAAAAAAGAGTAGATAAGATTAAAGAAGAGTTTTATGATAGCATAAAAGTAAAAAAATATTGGGATTTATTAGGTGTAAATAACAGAATTAATTGCTCTGTTGGAGTATTAAAAGAATGGACTTCTTTGGAACGAAGCCTGATTGCTAATGGAATAGTCTTATTTGGAAAATATAGCGGAGAAACAAGGACACAGCCATATTATCTCTTTATCGCTACTCCGGGAAAAAATAGAAACAAGAGCATCTCTGTATGGAGACAACTTTATGGTTATATACAAAAAATTGGTAAAAAGACATATGTTAAAGAAGGACTGGTTAGAGAGTATGGCGGCAGAAAATTAGCCAGGGGTGTTTTTGTCATTCCTGTAGAACACTCCCAAAAAATAATTTCTTTCTTAAGAACGAATAAGTTTAAGCACGAAATAATTTCTTTCTGGCAAGAGAGAAAATAATTTTTTTATAATAATATCTTTTTTGAAATAATTATCCTACAGCTATACTCCATTCTGTTCCTGTTGGATAAATATTGCCCCCAAATTAACAAATTCTTTGTGCGTTATCATTAAATTTTTGTTAGTATTCACTAAGACCTGAAATTTCTTATGGCATTCAAATAGCCTCTCTTCTTTATTAAAACATTTTCTAGTGCATAATACCCATTTACGACTCTTTGAAGTGAATATTTTGTAGTGCTAACTATTTAACATACTTAACTTAATACCTTAATAACTCTCTCAACTTCTTCTGCTGTGTGACCAAGCTGTGAGCTTGCTTTTTGCATGTCCTCTTTGCTGATATTTGCAAGACAT
The DNA here is from genome assembly GCA_000402515.1 of Nanoarchaeota archaeon SCGC AAA011-G17. Taxonomy (GTDB): domain Archaea; phylum Nanobdellota; class Nanobdellia; order SCGC-AAA011-G17; family SCGC-AAA011-G17; genus SCGC-AAA011-G17. The sequence continues at coordinate 35,963 of AQRL01000030.1, read as the reverse complement.
TGCAGGATATTTTTATCTAAAACATATTTACTAATCTTTTTTTTGGCATCTGCTGGTTTAATGTTGCTGTACCACAATAATGAAAATATGTCGCATATATCTTTTACTTTTTTATACTCCTTGTACCTGTTTGGCAGAGAGTTTATCTTCATTGCCAGAAGAAGTTCTGGTGTTGGTAATAACAGATTCCTGTTGAATTCTTTTACTTTTGTATGATTGCTGTTTTCAAAAATAGGTTTTAGCAGTGGCTCATCTATCGGGTTAAAACCAAATATTCTGTTAAAATTTTTTGGAATATGATCAACTACTAAATCGATATACATTGGAAATATGAAATGTGTTGGAACAATTTCCCCTTTCTTGACTTCCTCTTCGGTTTCGGTGTGAATCTCTTTAAATAATCTGAAGCTTAGCGGCTTGAATCCCAACTTCTCTTTTAATGTGTTTATTGTTTGATTTAAGGTAGAATTTTTCAGCTCTTTATCAGAACTGTTTTCTTTGACATGAAACCCCAAGTCAATATCTCTGCTTCCGAGATAAGGCCTTCCTTGTGCTTCCTGAAACTTTTTATTTACATGAAAGAATACTGCCCATCCGCCAAGCATGCATATTGGTTCTTTAAGCTTTTCAATTATTTCTTTAAGATATTTATATGATGTTCTTGTTTCAAATTCTTTATACATTTTTATAATCTCTTAATAAGCATTTCAGCAGCTTCCTCGCAAGGTCCGCCTTCTGTAAACAGATCTATAATAAGTTGAGGCAATGACACTACAAATAAATTATTCAACTTTCTTTTGTTGCAAATCAAATACTCATCTTCCGCAATAATGCGGACATTTCCCTTGCCATATAATCCCCCTTTTACTAGAAATTCGTGCCATTTTTGCAGATCATTTTCTTTTATGTAAATGTCTATTCTTGAAGGGAAAAGATGATGCTGAACAATATTTTCAGCTTGATAGGTTGTTAGAGCATAATCTAGCTTTGCTTTTTTCAGAAGTTTCAACGGTTCTTTAATCATATATTCCCTATATTTTTTTGGTTTTTTATGGATGCTTATCCAGTATCTGATTAATCCTTCTGCATCCTTAACTTCTGTGCCTTTAGCAAATCCTTTCTTCTCAAGCTCCCTTAAAAATAATATTACCCACTGCCTAGAACAGCCTGCTTTTTTAGATAACTCATTTTTGCTTAAGGTCTTGCTACCAGAAAGCAGGATTCTGAGTATCCTTTCACGCTTTTTGCCTCGCATATTAATGTAAGTATAACAACTTATATATAAACATTACTTACATGTAACTAATACCCCTAATTTATAAAGGAAAGTTGCTTTATAATAATATCTTTTTTGAAATAATTATTCTACATTTATACTCCATTCTGTTCCTGTTCCTGTTGAGTATACTTCTGATATTAAATCAGCTGGAGCATCGAATAGGCAGTAATATAGGTTTTCTTTTGAACCTTGTGCTCTTGGCAATGCTGCTGTTACTGGGTAAATATTTGTTGCATTTATGAATGTCAAGGGGCTTACTCCTGGAATTGCCGTGGCTGTTTGGTTTAATGAATCACATTCTACTTTGGCAGCAGAGGTTATATTACCAATTGTAAGGTTAGCTGCAGGGATATATCTTCCGCTTGCTCCTCCAAGGTCAATTGCCTGTGCTATTATATTTAGTGTTGGCTTGTTTCCAGTATTTTCAATAGCAACCGGATTAGTCAGCAAGGTTTGATTAGTTGCTCCAGGTATTAAATTCCAGGTTAATGAACTTACACTTAGATTACTTGCAACTAATTGTGAATAATACCAATTTTGCCCTTCACCGGCAAGTGTTGAATTCTGTACCGCTATATTATCCGAATCTTTTATTTCAGCTGCATAATTCCAGATTCCACTTGCAAAGTAATACTGCATTTCTATTGTACAACTATAATTTCTACCAAGAGCAACATCACCAATAGTAGAACAACTAGTGTTTAGATAATTCTCCCCATTAGATGAAACATTTGCAACTGCGCTATTTAAGTCAGTAGTTCCATCCGTGTCATTTGCTATGAAACTGAATTCAAATCTTCTTATCCCTCCATCTAGCGGATCAATTGTACCATTTAATGAGACAAAGTTTATTAGTGGCAAGGAATTTATAATTGTTAGATTATTACTAAATATTGTTGATGAGGATGCTAAGCTATCATCTGTTACATTTACACTGAAGCTCCAATCTTCTCCCTTGCTTGTATTCTCATTTGTTAAGATATGGCTGATGTAAATAGGTTCAGAACCACATGATACTGCCACTTCACTGAAATTATAGATTCCTCCATTATACCAGTAGATATCATAGGTTAATGTGTCTGATGCATCTGGATCTGAGCATAGGAAGTTTGATGTTAAATCTTCATCTGTGTAGTTTAGTTGATTTGCTGTTGTTGAGTTTATCATTACTCCTGTTGGGTCTGATGGTGCAGAATTTGTTTGATAGATAAATTGTCTAGTTTCTGACCAAGAGCTATTAGCTGTATCGTAGGCAAGAACTCTCCAATAATAAGTAGCTTCAGCCAAACCAGAAATACTAACATCGGCAGTTGTATTTGCTGTTTCTTGTATACTTGTATTTGCATATGTCACACTTGAAAAGTCTATATCATTATCAATTTCTAAATAATAGTAGATAATATCATTTTCAATGTCTGTTGAATTAGTCCAATTAAATTCTGGGATTACAGCTACACTAGTTTCATTATTTGGTTCATTTAATTCGGGTATTGATGGAACATCATTAACAGCATTAATACTAATATTCCAAGGATATTCTACAGATAATTTGCCACTATCATTTAGAGCAATTACATAAATATCATCCCCAGAGGCATTTGCTATAGAAGTACAATCCCAATTATTACTTCCATCAAAGTAACAGGAGGTTGATGAGTTAGACTGATAAACAATTTCATAAGTAGTTGGAGCATTGTTTTCCTCTACATCTGAGAAATTGGCATCCAAATCTGTCTTTGGTATTAAATTATCTAGTGTTCCAAAGTCCTCATTATTTGTAACATTATTCAAGCTATCTGAATTATTCATCCAAGGAGCATCATTTACTGCATTAATAGTTAGAGTGAAATTAGTAGAATCCTGCAATCCATTTGTATCCCAGACCGTTATGTTAATATCTGCAAAGCCAGTAGCATTTGCTATCGAGGTGAATGTTATTACATTTGTTGAATTATCTATTGATGTAACTGTTACATTATTTGCGTCTGAATTTGTCCAGGTGAAATTCAAGTCAGAATCTGGGTCTTCTACATCTGATATGTTTGCTGATAAATCTATTGTGAATGTTGTGAAGTCCTCATTTAATGAGAAGGATGAAACAGCATCAAATGATGGAGCATCATTAACTGCATTAATAGTTAGAGTGAAATTAGTAGAATCCTGCAATCCATTTGTATCCCAGACAGTTATGTTAATATCTGCAAAGCCTGTTGCATTTGCTATTGATGTAAATGTTATAATATCTGTGTCATTTGCAATTGATGTTACCGTTATATTATTTGTATCTGAGTTAGTCCAAGTGAAGTTTAGGTCAGAATCTGGGTCTTCTAAATCTGAAATATTATCACTTAAATCTATTGTAAATGTAACAAAATCTTCACTCAGTGAGAAGGATGAAACAGAATCAAACAAGGGGGCATCATTAACAGAAGTAATTGTCAGAGTAAAGTTAGTGGAGTTTTGGTATCCCCTTGTGTTCCAGACAGTTATATTAATATCTGCAAAGCCAGTAGCATTTGCTATTGATGTAAATGTTATAATGTCAGTATCATTTGCTATTGATGTTACTGTTATATTATTTGTATCTGAGTTAGTCCAAGTGAAGTTCAAGTCAGAATCTACATCATAGTCATCACTAATATTAGCTGACAAATCTATTGTGAATGTTGTAAAATCTTCATCCAAGGCAAAGTTATTCACAGGCTCAAAATAAGGCTCTTTATTTCCAATGATTGTAATATTAGCTGAATAAACTAAAGAAGAACAATCATAAGAAGGTATATCACATTCTATAATACTAAAACTCCAATTATCTCCTTTTGTAAGATTTCCTGATTTTAGGGTTTCCTGCATTAATCCTGTGTAATTTGTTAGATTACCAGATTCAAAACTAGTTGTATCACTATACCAAGAGATATTATAAACAATAGCATCCCCTTCTGGGTCACTTCCTAATAAAAATTCTGCATAGACATCATCAGATGTATAATTAAAATTAGTTGTTGAATTTATTTTTAATTGAGATGGATTAGCTGGTGCCTGATTTGCTGCTACTGCATAACTAATATTTACCCAGTCCAATAATGGTGTTTTAGTAATATCTGTTGTTGTAAAGTTTGCAATGTACTGGAAGTATTGATTATCATTAATTCCTACTAAGCTGCTTGAGCCATTATCCTCATAAGCACTCCATGGTTCTGTGTCACATGCTGCATCATTACAGCTTCTGAATGCTAACTGTAATTTAGTTTCAGTATTGTTTATTCCAAGCCATTCAACCCATTCCCAGTCTACTGATGCTGCAGCATTAAATATCTGGCTTGTGTAGGTTCCAGAGGTGAAATATGGCTTTATATTTAATATAGTAAGAGCATCATCCTCAAATGCACTTATATAGGCATAATCTCCCGAAATATATAATTCCTTTGCCCCATCAATAGTACCAGCACCAGTTGAACTATTATATCTATAAACCATAGCTGGAGTTTGTGGAATTGAAACATTTACTATTGTTAGGGTATCATCATAATAGTTAGTAACATAAACATAATTATCTCCATTATTTTGTAAAGCCCACACTTCTTTGGTACCACCAACTGTCCCATCACCAACTGAATTGTTAAAAAATCCGATTAATGCAGGGGCTGCAGGATTTGTAACATTAATTATAGTCATATTGTCAGTATTATACTCTCCTACATAGGCATAATAATCCCCATTAGTATGCTGGGCGACATACACTCCTGTTGGTCTACTTGTAGCTACTGTAACAACCATAGAGCCTAAAGCAACAGGAATGGCTGCAGCTGTAACATTCATTATACTTAAATATCCATCAGTAAATGAAGTAACATAAGCAATCCTATCGTTATTTCCATTTACTGAAATAAAGAATCCTTCTGCTCCCTCCATAGAACCAGCACCGGCAACATCAGCAAGACTATAAGCAATAGATGCTATACTTGCATTAGTTGAATTCTTTGCACTAAGCGCACCATCACTCCATCCTATTGTATAGACATAATAATCATTAGTTACTGGATGTAAATACCCATAACCCACCCCACTTACATTCTCTGTTGAATCAGCTGCGGCAGTATCAGCAATAGAAGTAAAAATAGCTACTGGTGATGTTGGAATTGTGATATTTATCATTGTAATTACATCATCCTCACTTGAGCCTGCATAAAGATAATAATCACCAGTTATTGGATTTTGTACTGCGTATATACCACCTCTTACATCATCAACTGAATAAGGTGGTGCAGCATTTGTAAAGTTACTTATATTTACTGGAGATGCTTTGTTAGTAACGTTTATTATTACAACATTATCAGCAATGCTTCCAGATACATATGCATAATCATCACCATTAGTATGCTGAGCAACATATACCCCATATGCCCCATCAATAGAGCCAGTACCAGCCGAGCTTGTGTAAGAGCCGGTATAGATTGGGTTTAACATATCTCTATCTAAACTTATGTTTCCATTTGCAAGGTTAGTTGTATTACCAAATGTTCCTAATACCCAGTCTCCATTAGCATCATCATAGAAGGCTGGGTCAAGGTCAATATAATAATGGCCTACTTTGTATATGTCTCCAGAGACATGCTCAACAGGCTTTGTAGAACATTGTACATCTGATAATAATCCTTTATTTAGGTCTAATCTATTTTTTGAAGGAGAGATATCTTCTTTTGTTAAAGGAATATCTTTGGATTTATCATAGTATCTGTATTCAATGTTTATATCAGTTATTTCTTCTGTTAAATTATCTGTTAAACTAATACCTCCTTTATCCATGTCGATAGAGAATCTGCTTGAGTCAATATATTCAGTTATAATTATAGCATTAGTTATATTCTGACAAATTTCTTCTTCTGTACAGTTTTCACAGCCTTCTTTTTGGATTATATTACATTCTTCTACTGTTTCATTAACTTCTTTCTGGTAAGATAATTTCAAGCTCTTTAATTTATCATGCTTTAGTTTCTTATTGTTTAATTCTGATAGTGCAACTGTTTCTGTTTCTTGGTTTGTTATATTCTCTTCAGCAAGAGACCATTTTGCAGTACATTCTATTCCATCTGCTGTTTTTATTTTGATTCCATCTGCTGTTTTTTGATAGTCTACCCCTTCTTCCCAACTTAGATAATCTGTTCCGTTGAATATTGGATATTTTAATTCATGATAATCCGTTATAGTTCCTAAATTTCCTCTTATAACCTGCTCTGTTGAATAGGTGCGCATTATCATTTCTTTTGGTATTCCTTTTGCTTCCTGCATTGCTATGTTTGGCTCTGAAACAGCAAATCCTGTAATTGCTGGCCTTAGGAAGAATAATCCAAATCCTAGCAACGCCAATACAAAGAAGGTAATTAATAATGGAGCAAGGCTTATTCCATTTCTTTCTTTTCCAATTTCTTTTTCACAGACAGTTAATTCCTGTTGGTAATAATAAGAGTAATCATCATAATATTTAATCCACTGCTCGGGTGTTCTCTGCTTTAGCACCTTGTTTAATTCTGAATAGTATCTTTCATAAGTGAGCAATCCTCTGCTATACTGCTTTTTTATATCCTGAGCAAATCTGATTGTCTTATTCTTATTATAATCACATAATTGTATAGCTTGGATTAGCTCAATTCTCTTCTTTTCCAGATTCCTTAATTTATTTTTATTTGGCATTCTTTTTTTTGACTCTTGAGTAAACTGTCCAGATTGTTCTTTCGTCCCTGTGAAGCAATTTTGAAATTTCAGAATAGTTCAGTTTGAGAGCTTCGCGAAGGTATTTTACAACTGATTCAAGAACTGCAAATTTTCTGTTTGATAGAATTGATAGGGGGAGATAGTATTTTGAATATTCAATTTTGAATTTAGGGAATTTTTTTGAAGAATTGTACGCCTGCCAGATTGTTTTTTCACTTCTTTTTGTCAGCTTGGCAATCTGTTTGTTGGTATAATCCAGATTTTCTTTAAGATATTTTATGATTGATTCTAAGGAACTTAATTCTTTTGAGAAGATAGAAAGAGGGATTTCCGGCTCTTTTTTTTCCAATTTTTCTATTAATTGCTTGATTCTATAAAATTTTTCTAAATCTTTGAGACTAATGTCATGTTCTTTTAGCTTTTCGAATATATTTTTAGGACTAGAGAAATCTCTAATTTTTTCTTTTTTCACCTCTTCTTTTCTGTTCATGTAAGTATCATTTTCTGTATATGTAGGTTATTAACCTACTAATATCTATTCATGTAAGTATCATATTCTATATATGTAAGTAATAAATATATAAATCTTTCCTTAGAAGAAGCCTCTGGAGGGATTTGAACCCCCGACCATTGCTTTACGAAAGCAAAGCTCTACCGCTGAGCTACAGAGGCATTATTAAGAATTAGACTATAGTTTTTTTAAGGCTTATGTTGTCTAATTAATTATGAAACGAAAGGTTTATATAGATAAAGTTATTTAAAATTATTTAAACTAACATGGGGTAATATAAAATGACTTCAATGAATATTAATGTAAATGAATATACTAATAGGGTATTAGGAGTAGTAAAAGAAAGATTTGGTTTGAAAGATAAAGCTGAGGCTCTGAACAAATTTACTGAAATGCATGGAGAGGAATTTGTAGAGAGGGAAGTAAGGGATGAGGTAGTAGAAGAAATGATAAGGGACTGCGAGGAATGGAAGAAAAAATATAAATTTAAAAGAAAGATGAGCTTAAAGGAATTGGATAAATTATGTGGTCTTTGAAACAGGGGTGTATTTATGTTTGATTTTGATATTTCAGACGAATTAAAAATTTTAATAAGAAAGCTTTCAAAAAAAGATAATATTAGAGTTATAATATTAAATAAAAAAATAGGGGAAATAATAAAAAACGATAAGGATTCAATAGACAAATATAAGAATTGTAAATATTCTCTAAGAGAGTATAAAAGAGTTCATATTGATAAAAGCTTTGTTTTACTATTTAAGGTATATAAAGAAAAGAATATGATTTATTTTTGGAGATTAAAACACCATGATGATATTTATTAGATTATAGTTTTTTAAGTATTTCTTCCTTTGAATACTTTTTTTGGCACTCTGGACAGATTGGCTTTTTCTTTATAAAAGTCCCGACTATCTTATTCAAGAAGGTATTTTCTATTTTTTCACTGCATATTGCGCATTTCATAAAGATAAAAAGAAAAGAGGATATTTAAGGTTTTCTTGCGAATTTCTTTTCTATCATTTCTCTGTATTCTGGTCCTGAGTTATAAGCACAGAATGGATAAATCATTCCATTTGGAGCTGCATAGTGGATTACACATCTTTTTACTCGGTCAAGATTGAAATTGTACTTATCCTGGAAATGCATTCCTGCAACTATCATAAAATTGTAATCTGTTTTTATTTTTGACTGCTTAATAGCATCGAATATTCCTTTGAGTAATTTCCTTGCTGTCATTCCCTTTGGTAGATTTTTCTCTATTAAGTTTTTCCTTACTAAATATAGGAATTTTATTATTATTAATAATCTTATCTTTTTATCATATTTGCTTTCTGTTAACTCGCCTAACTCAGACATAAATTTTGGGATATCTAGAATTTTTGTTAGTGGAATCACTTCTTTTGTTTTTTTGTTAATAATCAAGTAAGTACCAATACCACAATCAGGGTGACAGGAGATGTTAACTGTCTGATACCCCTTTAATAGCGAGTAGAATTTTGAAAATGGCTGAGTAATAGATAAGGGATAGAACTCTTCATATGCTGAGAATATTTTTGTTTGTTTTTCTAATTCTAGTGCAAGATCAGACAGAGTAAATCTCTGCTTTAGCCTCTTTTTTTCATTAATTCTTCCGCAGAAGGAAACTGGCTGGAAGGAGATTCCAGAAATAACATCTGAATTTTCAACAGCGAAATTAAAAATATTCCCAATTTGATTATCATTTACTGTCTTTACTATTGTCGGGACTAGAACAACCTTCAATCCTGCTATGCGTGCATTTTCTATTACTTTTTTCTTTAGCTCAAATAAGGGAACTCCGCGTGTTTTTTTGTATAATTTGTCATCTGTTCCGTCAAATTGAAGATAAACTGTATATAACCCGTTCTGTTTGCATTTTTTGGCAAATTCTAAGGAGTTCGCGATCATTATTCCATTTGAGGCTATCTGGATATGAACAAAGCCAAGATCTTTTGCTATCTTTAGTATTTCTAGAAATTGTGGATGTATTGTCGGCTCTCCACCAGAGAACTGTACTGTATATGTTTTCTGCGGATAGTTTGTTTTTTTTATATTTTCAAGGCATTCTCTTACTTGCCCTATTGTTAGCTCGTAGACATAGCCTTTTTTATTTGCATTTGCAAAACAGATTGGGCAGTTTAGATTGCACTTATTTGTCAGATCAATGTTTGTCATGCAGGCAAAGGATTTGTGCTGGTTGCAGATACCGCAATTTAGATTGCAAGAATTATTGAATTTTTTTGGGGTTTTAATGGGCATATCCTCAAAGGTATAACTTTGCATCTTTTTGTACAATTTGGCATCAGAGTAAATCAAATCTTTGAATTTTCCATGCTCTTCACATTCTTTTTCCATCCATATTTTATTATTTTTTTCTAGAATTACAGCACTTATAGAGGCATTGCATTCTGGGCAGATTGACTGTACTGTTTTTGGCAGTAATTGAGTTGTATCTTGTGTAGGAATTTCTACTTGTTTTTGTAACAGAGACAGCTTCATTTTAACCCCCATCAAAGTATATATGACAAGATATTTAAGTTTTTGGATAGTCAATTTTGTATATATTAAAACAAAACAAAGTTTTTAAAGTGTTAAATTACTAAATGAATGTGAATAGAATAAAAAAAGCAGTTATAATTGAAGCAATTGTTATTGTTGTTTTATCTGTATTTCTTATTGAGAGATATATTAATAATACATGCTCTCAAGAGTATTACCGAAGTGGAGATGAAGTAAAATTATTATCCCCAAGGATATACTCGGGATTATTACCTGCTGAAGAGTTTCTCATCCTCAATTTTGAGCCTTTAAAAAAGGATGTTAATAATTATATAATACAAAATAATCTGAATGTTTCAATATATGTCCTGAATATGAGGGATGGGGCTTCTTTTGGGATTAATGAAAAAGAGCCAATTGAGGCATTAAGCCTGAACAAGCTTCCAATTGCAATGATTATATTAGAAAAAGTAGAGCAGGGAGAATTAAGTTTAGATACTAAATTACCAATAACTCAGGAAGACAGGGATATTTTATCTGGAACATTGTATGCGCGACCTATAGATGAGCTTTCTGTAAAAGAATTGTTAAGATATATGCTTCAAGAATCTGATAATACTGCATTATGGGTGCTTCTGAAACAGGTCAATCTTGGAGAATTAAAGAAGTTTACAAATTATGTCGGCTATTATAAAAATAATATGAATTATCTGGAATCATCTGACAGTTTTTTAGTAAGCGCTAAAACAACAAGCAATCTTTTTATCAGCTTGTATTTATCCACTGTTTTAAAACCAGAGAACTCTGAATTAATTCTCTCGTATTTAACAAATACAACCTTTGATGTAAAAAAATATGCTGAGCTTCCGGATGATGTTATTGTTTCACAGAAATACGGCGAGTTTTATATAAGCAACAGACAAACATTTCACAGCTGCGGCATTATGTATGTTGAAAATTCAAGAATATTTTATTGCATGATGACCCACGGGCTTCAACGTGAAGAAGCAAAGAAGAGTGTGGGTATATTAGTAAATAAGATATATAATTATGTAATAAAAGCAAAAAAGATTGATGGGATATTGCTCAATTCAACTTAAAAAAATCTAAAGTTTTTTATATAGTTAAAATAGAAATTTATACATGAAAAGAATTGCTGTTGTAAAAAAAGAGAAATGCAATCCTGTTAAGTGCGGGGATTATCTTTGTGTTAGATTGTGTCCTGTTAATAGGATGGAGAAAGAGTGCATCAGAAAGGTTAATAACAAAATAGAAATTGATGAATTGCTATGCACTGGATGTAATATCTGCTCTAATAGATGTCCATTTAAGGCTATTTCTATTGTCAATCTTCCAGAGGAATTAAAGCAGGAACCTATAATTAGATTTGGAAAAAATGGATTTGCTCTTTATAAACTGCCAATACCAAAAGAGGGGCAGGTAGTTGGGGTATTAGGAAGGAATGGAATTGGCAAGACAACTGCCATAAGAGTTTTATCCGGTGAATTAAAAAGTGATAAGGATTTGGTTGAATTTTTTAAAGGCACAGAATTACAGAATTATTTTGAAAAATTAAAAAAAGGAGAGATAAGAGTAAGTGTCAAGCCACAGAAGGTTGATGAGATTCCCAGAGTTTACAAAGGAAATGTTTTGAGCTTATTAAAGAGCGTTGATGAAAAAGGAATTTTAAATGAAGTTATAGGGGAACTGGATTTAGGTGGGGTGCTTAACAGGCAGCTGAATGAATTATCTGGGGGAGAATTGCAGAGAGTAGCTATTGCTGCAGCTGCTGTAAAGGATGCAAACATTTATTTTTTTGATGAGCCAAGCTCTTATCTAGATATTAAGCAGAGATTAAGGGTTGCAAATTTTATAAGGAAATTAACTGAAAATGCTTCTGTTCTGGTTATTGAGCATGACTTAATTATCTTAGATTACATGACTGATTTGGTTCATATAATGTATGGCAAGGATGGGTGTTATGGTGTTGTTTCACAGCCTAAAACAACTAGAAATGGCATTAATAGTTATTTGGAGGGCTATCTAAAAGAAGAGAATATAAGATTCAGGGACAAGAAAATTAATTTCAGGGATCATGCTGATGTTTCAAAGGCGGGAAGTTTGTTAGCAAATTGGAATGATATGGATGTTGAAACAGGGGATTTTAAATTAAAGGTCAACAAGGGGCTTATTAATAAAAATGAGGTTGTTGGAATTCTTGGTGAGAATGGGATTGGAAAAACCAGCTTTGTCAAGTTACTGAAAGATGAGGTTAAATTAAAAGTGGCTTACAAACCACAATATTTAGAGGGAAATAGCGAGGAATTAGTAGGAAGCGTTATTGCCAGAGAGCAGAATGAGTATAAAGGACAGATATTGAAGAGCTTGGAATTAACTGGGCTGATGGATAGAAGGGTTAAGGAACTATCCGGGGGAGAGTTGCAGAGGCTTTCAATTGCATTGACTTTGATGAAGGATTCTGAGCTTATATTAATGGATGAGCCAAGTGCCTTTTTGGATGTTGAGCAGAGATTAAATAGTGCTAGAATTATTAATGAGATTGTCAGGTTAAGAGGGATTAGCGCGTTTGTAGTTGACCATGATTTATTATTTGCAGATTATCTAAGCGACAGGTTAATGGTTTTTTTGGGAAGGCCTGCTATTGAGGGTATAACAAACGGTCCTTTTTCTATGGAAAAGGGAATGAATTTATTATTGAGCAAATTGAGGATTACTCTGAGGAGAGAGGAGAATTTTGGCAGACCAAGAATAAACAAAGAGGATTCTGTTAAGGATAAAGAGCAGAAGAAGAAAGGTAATTATTATTATAGTTAAATAGTAACTTGTTATTTTTACTTTGTAAACATCACAGACTCTAAGGGAAATTTCGGTCTTGTGAACTATATCTTTTATTTTAGGTGTATATATAAGCAAGGTCAGTTTCTAAACTGTATGCAGAAACCAAAGATTAGTTTTAACACAATAAAGAATAATAAGTGCTTGGATAAATTTTTTGTGAATAAGAAAAAAGAGGAATAGTTATAAATTTATTAATTCTTTAGTATTTATGGAAGAGAAGGATTTTGACAGGAAGATGGGATTAGAGCCGTTTATTATTGCTCTAATTGGTCTGCTAATTGCCGGCTTGATTTTTGTCTGGATTGGTATGAAGATTATGAATTCTTTAAGATAACGATAGATTTTTAAACTGAAAAATAAGATTATTTTTATGCAAAAGTTGTTTGATTCTGTAAAAGCAAATAGTTAAGTTTTCTTTAGATTTTATTAAAATGTCATTTGTCAAGGATTTTAGATGGGAAAAGGGAATAACTGCTGAAGAGCTTGTAAATAGATACCAAAATATAGGCTTTCAGAGCACTGAGCTGTATAGGGCATCTGATGTTATTGTCAAGATGAAGAAAGATTCTGCCAAGATATTTTTAACTTTTACTTCAAACATGGTTAGTTCTGGCCTGAGGGGTTTTTTTTCCCAGCTAATTGAATTAGGTATGGCAGATATTGTTGTTACAACTGTTGGTGCTATTGAGGAAGATATAATGAAGGCTATTGGTGAGAGATTTTCAATCGGCAGTTTTGATAGTGATGATGTAGAGCTGCATGAAAAAGGGATTAACAGGGTTGGAAATCTATTTATAAAAAATGAGAGCTATATGAAGCTTGAAGATTGGATGCTTCCTTTTTTGGATAATTTGTATAAAAAGAAAAACAGGTGGGCTGTTTCTGAAATGTTAAAAGAAATCGGTTTGAGTTTAAATGATGAAAATTCTTTTTTATATCAGGCTGCAAAAAAAGATGTTCCTGTTTTCTGCCCGGCTATAACTGATGGTGCTTTTGGCTTCCATCTTTATTTATTCCAGCAGAAGAATAGGGATTTTGTTGTGGATGTAGTAAGTGATTTTGGGAATATACTGCTCTGCACTAATTTTGATGAAAAAAAGGGAGTGATTGCTCTTGGGGGCAGTATCTCTAAACATCATGCTATTTTATCTACGTTGTTGAATGGGGGGGCAGAATATGCTGTTTATATGACAACTGCCCATAAAACTTCCGGAAGCATGTCTGGAGCAACAACTGATGAAGCCAAATCCTGGGGGAAGGTCAAGGATGACAGTGATGTAGCTACTGTTATTGGTGATGTTACGATTATGTTTCCTCTGGTAATGATAAATGTTTTGGAAAAATTAGATAGAGAGGGATTATTGAAAGCAGAATATAAAGAAAAGAAAAAAATTAATTTAGACAGATCCAGGAAATATGCAAAAAGCTAAATTTATAATTTCAAGGAATAAAGTTTTGGAGCAGTATGATAAAATAAAGAGAGAGTGTGATTTGATTTCCTACAGCTCAAAAACTAATCATTTAATAACTTCTATATTGGAGGAGAATACTGATTCTCTTTTTAGCATTCATATGATAAATGAGTTGGAGAATATAAAAGATAAGTCAAGGGTTTTGTTTTTAGCGCAGGGATGGGATAGTGAGCAAATAAATTATCTTGTTGAAGAGGGAATCAGATATTTTTCAGTTGATAATGTGGCAGATTTAAAAGAACTTCTAAATTTTTTAGATAAAAATGAGATTAAAATTAATCTGATGTTAAGGCTTAAACTAAAAGAAAATACATTAAAGACTGAGAGGTATTTTGTTTTTGGAATGCGCTATGAAGAGCTTAAGAAAAATATTCTGGAATTAAGAAAAAATAAGAATATCGGCTTTTTAGGGATAAATTTTCACAGGAAAACCCAGAATATGGCGGAATGGAATTTAAAATATGAGCTTTCTAATCTTTTTGACAAGGAGCTTTTAGATGCTTTGGATTTTATAAATATCGGCGGGGGAATTCCTTCGGAGTATGCTAATACTAATGTTGATGTGATTGAAACTGTTTTTAGTAAGATAAGAGAATTTAGGGAATGGCTGAAAGAATATGATATAAAATTGATGATAGAGCCTGGAAGATTTATTGCAGCCCCTTCCGGCAGATTGGTTGCTGAAATTGTAAGAATCTATGATAATAATATTATTGTGAATGCCTCTGTTTATAATTCAGATATGGATGCATTGATTGTTCCTGTTAAACTATTAGTGAAAGGAGAACTGCAAAAAGAGGGAAAACCTTATGTGATCAAGGGAATGACCCCCTGTTCTATGGACTTGTTCAGGTATAGGGTTTACTTGAATAATCCAAAAGAGGGTGATGAAATAGTTTTTTTAAATGCAGGAGCCTATAACTTTTCAACAGATTTTTGTAATTTAGATAAGATTCAAACAGAGATAGTTGAATAAAATTTATAAAAAAATAAAAAAGAATTAAACTTTTGCTTTAGATATAGAGGGAAGATCTTTCCATGTTGCTTCAAATAATTCATTCAAAGCTGTTGCGAAATATGGTGTATGTGCCCAGATCCCTACATCATAGGTTGGATGAACATCTTTATCATCCATTACCATAAACATTACTTCTTTTCCGTCTATTATTGCAAATCTTGCGCTTACATTTTCAGCTGCTCTTACCTCTGCTATTTTTCCCATTATGTTTGCTGCTTCCATAGACTCCTTTGTTAGATTTGCTGCTATTTTTATTTTTACATTCTTCTTTTTTAGCTTTTCTAACTCTGGCTTCAGTGCTTCTACTTTTCTTATCAGCCCTTTTGATGTTGTCATTATTACTACTGACTTTTCTGCATTTTTTATCATTGTTTCCAGATGGGTGTAAATATTATGCCTTCCGCGTATTGCGCCACTTAGATCAGTCGGCTCTACAAATTGAATTCCCTGCTTATGCAAGGTATTAAGCTCAGTTAGTATATCTGTTGTTTTTAGATTATCAAGCCTTTTTATTTTTGTGTCTGCTATTGCTTTTAGGTATTTTTTTACTCTTTCAACAACTTCTGGCGGCTCTACTGCTATATACTTTATTGGCTTGCCTAATTTCATTAAAACAAATCCTTTTTTCTCCAAACTTTCCAATACATCGTATGCTCTTGATCTTGGAACGTTTCCTATCTCGGATAGTTCCCCAGCTGTTGAAACTCCTCGAGAAAGCAAAGCTGTCCAAACTCTTACTTCATACAAATTCAAACCGAAAAATTGTCTCAGTTGGCTTAAAAATTCTTCTTTTACTATCATTTTATGACACCTCTCCCCCTTTTTGAACTACCTCTTAGTAAACATAACTACTTAATATATGTTACGCTTTTTTACATTTAGATGTAGTTACTTTTAAAAGGAAATTGGTGATGTTTTATTCATTATAGGACATGCAGGTTAGAATTATTTCTTAACAATTTCATCAATTTCTGAATATAATTCTTTGTTTAATTGTATATCTTCTGGCTTATGATACCAAATTATATATTCTTTTTTAATTAGTGATGAGATTGCTTTCTTAACTTCTTTTCTTAGATGCGATGGAAAACCCGACCTTGTTATTGTTACAATCTTTTTATGATTCTTTCCATAAATCTGTCTGGAATGCATTACTTTCAATACTGTTACTTCTATATCGGTTAATTCTGTGATCTTTATCACCTACTCTTCGGAGAGTATATAGTTTAAACGTTTATAAATCTTTCTATACATAACCCATATGAGCTATTAATTAACCTGTATAGGCTATAAAAGAAAAGCTTATATATAAGTTAGTTTACTAGTATTAGTAAGTAAATTAAGGGGTGAATAAATGAATAATAAAAAATTGGTGAATTCTGAAGATATTGGTGGGTTAAATAAAATGATGGGGAAATCAGTTTTTTTGAAGACTTTTGGAGACAGCCCTGTAAATAGGGTTTTGGATTTTTTGATAGTATTTGATAGATTTGATTATTCTATAGCGGATATTTCTGAGAATTCTGTTGTAGGTTATTCTACTTTGAAAATTCTTATTAGAGATTTGGTTAAAAGGAAGATTGTTATACAAACAAGGGTCAGTGGCAAATGTAAAATGTATAAGCTAAACAGAGAAAACCCTATTGTTGAGAAATTTGTAGAATTTTATTGGGGGATAACAAGCCAAAAAGTAAAAGAAATTGTTAAACCAGTGCCTGCTTAATTTAATTTTATTTTATTGTTTTCCAAAGATAATCAAAGTATTTTCTATAATTATTTGCTAAGTTTTTATGCTTTATAACAAAGGCAAGAGGTTTTTCCAGCCATAGCACATTTGCTACATAATCTCCGTAAATATAGATTACGTTTAATCCACTTAGCATTTTTGGGAGAATCTTATACTCGTAATATTGTGATTGAGTTATTTGCTTGTTTTTAGCTTCATGAATCAATAACAACTTCCATTTACATTTTAATTTTATCCTTTTTTTATTATATTGTGGCCAGAAATAAGGCAAACGCTCTCCAACATCTCCTGTTGCTCCAATAAATAACACTTCCTTGTAATTTAGACACTCTTTAAGAATTGTTTTTATTCCTTCTGTTCCCCTATATATTTCAGATTCTATTTCTGGAACTAGTGATTGAAATTTCTTCTTTAATTCTGGTATTTCTTTTTCAAGTTCTTTTTCCTTTTCACTTATCTTATTTTTCTTTTCCTCCAGATATCTGATTAAATTTTCTGGATCTTTGGGCTGGAAATGTTTTATCTTATTTTCAATTACGTAGGTTACTAGACCTTTGTCTATTAGTTTATTTAGAGCATCATATAAATTCTTCCTGTGTATCCCTGTTGTTTCAACTATTTTTCCTGCAGATGTTGCTCCAATAGAGAGTAAAGCTAAATAAATCTTTATTTCTGTTTCTGTTAAGCCAATTTCTTTCAGTATCTTTGTGTCCATAATAAAATAATGGTTTTTGAATATATAAGTATTGTGGTAGCAATAAGATACTACAAATATTTAAAACTCCTTGATTTTCTCTTTAATAGTGATTAAAATGACAGAAGAAGAAAAACCAAAGTTAAGATTTATCGAACTATCTAAAGAAGGAAGAGGTGCCAATTGTTCTGTAATGAGAGAAAGGCATGAAATTATTTACGGCATTCATGCTGAAGGATATCTGTTAAAAAAAGACAAACAACTTATTGAAACAGAGGAATCAAAAGGCGAATGGGTAAGCATGACTGATAAGACTTGTAACGTATTCTCTGAGGAAAGGAGTAAGTGGATAACCGTTCCCATATCTAACCTTGCTCACAAAGTCGATGGCAATTTAGACAGATTCACTGATTATAGAATTACATTTGACCTTTCAAAAGGGATAGTTATTTCTAGATTAGATGTTTTTCCTTATGAAGAAAAAATAGTAAAACAACCAAGTTATATGTGGGTAAGAGAATATACGGAGCAATTACTTCCTGAAAGTATGAAAACTGGTAACAAATGGAAACATTCTCATGCACATAATCTGTGGTTTAGAGAAACGACGAGTAAGGACTTAGATAAATTCTTAGAAACTCTTTTATTAGAGGATTTTAAAACAAAATTAATCGACAGTCGACCAGAAGAACATACCCTATGGCAAGATCCTGTTCAGTTTTCTAAATCAATTAGTGAATTATTGAAGGATATTAGTATTTATAATCGGATGAAGTATAATCCTCATAACAATTTAAATCTAGAAAAATTGTTTTGGTGAAGAAAAATATTTTCAAAACTTTTAGTATATGATTCGGAAAAATTATTAGAAATATTAGGAGATTAAAAATGGCACACGATAAAGAAGAAGAATATATTGTAAAACATGGACGTTCAACATTAGACTCTTGTTCTAAATATGTTGGAGTTTCATTTGGATTCCTTAAAAAAGTTGGAGAAAGTAATTAAAATGACAGAAAAAAAATATGATAATATAGTTGATAAGTATCTATCTGCATTTTATTCAGACAATCTTCCTGAAGGCCTTAAAGAGGAGCTACAAGATAAACTAAAAGAACGAGAAGAATTGAGGAATATGGAAAGACTTACTAGACATTCTGATGGTATTCTTCTTAGGGGTCTTTGTGATTTTTCACCTTTACAATACCCCGATCAATCATCACATGAAGAAAAAAGGTTATTTGGTTTTTATGATGGACTAGAGCAACGAACATTAAATAACCCGCATGAATTCCTCTGGGGATTAGATCTAGACTATCTTGAAGGACATAGCAAAGGAATAATAGAATTAAGGAATGAAAAACAAATTTCACAAGGCTGATTAAAAATGAAAAATAGATATTACTTGTAGGTTAATTAAAAAATATTTAGTAGTTAATTTTATTTCTTTCCTCTTTGCTGTTTGTATAGTTGCTCTACTTTTTTAATATCATCACAATCTTTTGATGATTTGTCCAATCTTTGGCGTTTTACACGAGGAAAGCGGAGAGCATAACCCGAATTGTAATTTACTGATTTCTGAATTTCTTCATAGGCTATTTCAACAACTATCTTTGGTTTTAAAATAACTGTTTTACCTATTTCTTTTTCTATTAATGGCTTTAGTATTTTTGTCAGCTGTTTGAATGTCAGCCCTTCTTTTTCTTTTATTCCTGTTCCAACTTTTCCAATTTCAACAAATGAATCTTCCTTTCTGCATGATAGTGTGAATGAGGATAGCCATGCTGCTCTTTTCCCTTCTCCATAATCTGCTTTTGTTATTACCAAGTCTAGTGTTTCCATTACATTCTTGTATTTTATCATGTAGCCAACTCTTGCTCCTGGTTTGTAAGGTGCATCCAGCTTTTTGAACATTAATCCTTCATTTCCTAGCTCTAGAGATTCTTTGAAGAATTTCTTTGCATCTTTTTCTGAAGAAGTAACTAATTTTTTTGCTGGAACTATTTTGTATTTTTCCGGCTTTATTATTTTTTCAATCAATTCTCGTCTTTCTTTAAAGGGCTCATTGAGCATTGATTTTCCATTATAGAACATTATATCAAAAACATTGATTTCAATAGGTATTTTTGCTGCTATTTTTTCTATATCATACTTTCTCCTGATTCTTTGAGAAACATTCTGGAAGGGAAGATATTTTTTTGTTTTTGGGTCATAACCAACTGCTTCTGAATCTAAAATGAATTCTTCTCCATTTACATGTGATTTAATTATTGGGACTAATTCTGCAAACTGCTTTGTTACATTTTCCAGCCTTCTTGTGAATAAAGAGATTTGATCATTGTGCTTGTGAATCTGCAAGCGAAATCCATCCAATTTAAATTCTAGTTGCGCAGGCTTCCCTGTTCTTTCAAATGCACTTTCAATTGTATCTTCTTTTAAAGCAAGCATACACTTGAGTGGTTTGGTTAGAGAGACTTTTAGATCTGAAAGCTTTCCTTTTTTTGCGGAGATTAAAACCTGGGAGAAATCATTTGATACATTATAGGCATGCTGAATTTTTTCTACATCAATGTTAAATGCTTTGGAAATTGCATCCCTCATTGTTCCATCTGCTACCCCCACCCTTAATGTCTCCAGAATTGTGTTTACTATATATTTGGCTTCATCCGGCTTTGCAGAGGTCAGTAATTCTGAGATAAGGCTGACTTTTTTATCTACTGTTCCTTTTCCTTCCAACTCTGCCAGTTTTTTTATGTTTTCAAATACTTTTTTTACTGTTAATGTTGTTGAGTATAAGGTAGACTGCTTTTTTGTTTTCATTATTTCCTCTGCTGTTTTTCCCAAATCCCCTGTTTTTTTCCAAGATGATTCTACCTTTTCCTGAGAAATACCTGATGAGTTTGCAATTACTTTCAGAATCAAACGAGAGGACATTCCAATCTTTTTTTCAGACCATGGGGGGAATACTTTTCCCTGCAGCATGTAGATTACTGATGGAGCATCTTCCTCTGAAATATCTTTTAAGAATTTTGAAAGAATATCTGTTTTCTCCAGCCTCTTTGCTGTTTTTCCCAGTTCTTCATATAGTTTGGCTAATTCTGAGTATTTCATAAGAAAGTTTAAATATTCGGTTGAATTTAAAGTTTATGTAATGGATACTATAAAAGCAATCAAAGAAAGAAGAAGCATAAGAAGATATTTGGATAAGGAGATTAAATTAGAAATTGTTTCTGAAATTTTAGAGGCAGGCAGTTATGCACCCAGCTCAGGCAATGTTCAAAACTGGAGATTTTTGATTGTAAAGGACAAGAAAAAGAGGGAGGAGATTGCCGATGCCTGTTTAGGGCAGACTTGGATGAATCAGGCTCCTATACACATAGTTGTTTGCGGTGATAATAAAGCAGTTAGCTCTATGTACAAAAAAAAAGGAGAGAAATACATTATACAAAACTGTGCAGCTGCAATCCAGAATATTTTATTGGCAGCATGCGACAAAGGATTAGGAAGCTGCTGGGTTGGTGTATTTAATGAGGATAAATTAAGAACATTGTTAGGCATTCCAGAGAATATTTCTATTGAGGCAGTTATTCCTCTTGGTTATCCTGCTTACAAACCTATTGCTGAGGATAAAAAACACAGAAGAAGGCATAGAATTGAATTCCTTACATTTTTTGAAAAATATAATGAGCGAGAACTGGATTTTAGCGTATGGCCTTTGGTAAAACAATATAAGAAATTAGACGAAAAGGTAAATTTAGGAAAGATTAGAAAATTGTTTAAAAAATAATTCTTAAAAAAATAAAAAAAAGAAAAATTTTTCTTACTCACTTGCATGGATTAACACTTCTAAATAGTTTTCCTACAGAATTAACACAAGCGTAAGCGTTTCCAGTACCAGCTAAGCTGTTTGCTGATAAAGATCCATCAACTATAACACCCTTAACGTCAGAAGTTAGCACTAATGCGCTTGTACTTCCTTTGGTGGTGGAAATAGTCTTACGGTCAATAAATACGCCACCATTCACTGATAAAACTCCATCAACTATGACCCCCTTGGTATCGGATGTCAATATTAAATTACTAGTACTTCCTCTATTAGTTGATATGGTTTTTGCAACTTCGCATATGCTATCAGAATCACAAGAATTTGCTTTTATATTACTACTTCCAACAATTGCATTTCCAGTTATAGAAGCAGTTGCGATTGAAGCAACGACAGCAACAACAAGAGCAATGCCAACAATTGTCCACGATTGTTCTTTTGCCATTATTCACCTCCTTTTTAATACAAGTGAATAAGGAAGACTAGTTTAAATAGTTTTTCATAAAAAATCTTCTTAAAAAAATAAAAAAAAAGAAGCTAATGCATACGCATTAGCAAAATTGTTAAGGGCTTTTATTCTATAGGGGGGTTATATCTAAGAATTTAATGCCCTTAAATATCACCTCTCTCACAGTATATCTATTCCAAGTTCTCTTCCAAATGCTTTTGATTCAGCACTTGTTCTGGAAGAATCTGTTTTCCCTAGGATGTATGGAGAGTTAACTCCTGCAATAATTGTCATTATTCTTACTTTGTCTTTCATACCTTCTGAAATCCTTGCTCCCCAGATTACATTTGCATCCTTGTCAAGCGCCTCTGTTACAAAGTCTCCTATCTTGCTTACTTCATCCAATCTTAGGTCAGGTCCACCCTCTACGTGAATCAATGCACCTGTTGCTCCCTTGTAACTTACATCCAATAGTGGGTTGGTTAGTGCTCTTCTTGTTGCTTCTTCAATTCTGTTTTCAGAATCTGATTCTCCTACTCCTATTGCACATACCCCACAGTCAGACATAATTGCTTTAACGTCTGCATAGTCCAGGTTTACTAATGATGGAACTGCAATTGTTTCTACTATCCCTTTAATCATTGTTGCAATTAGTTCATTAGCTACTGCAAATGCTTGTTGAATTGGCAAGTTACCTGCAATTGCTACCAACCTTTCATTGTCAATTACAATTACAGAGTCAGAATTCTGCCTTAATTCCTGCAAACCAAATTCAGCTTTGTCTACTCTTGCTCTTTCCAGATTGAATGGCATTGTTACAGTACCTATAACAATAGCACCCATTTCTTTTGCTATTTTTGCTACTACTGGTGCCGCTCCTGTACCTGTTCCACCACCCATTCCTGCGCAGATAAATACCATATCTGTATCTTTAAGTGCTTCTTTTATTTCAGATGAAGCTTCTTTAGCTGATTCCATTCCTACTCTTGGATAACCACCAGCTCCCAAACCTTTTGTAAGATCTCTTCCTATCAGAATCTTACGATCTGCTTCATGAATATCAAGGTGTTGCTTGTCTGTGTTCATGCAGATGACTTCTGCACCCTTTATTCCTTTTTTGTATAGCCATGATGCAGCGTTTCCACCAGCACCACCTACACCGATAACTTTTATGTTTGCCTGGCCGACCATACCTTCTTCAAATTGTGTTTCTTTGCTTTGTTTTAGTGCGCTTTCAATGATAAATTCCATTTTTTTTATTCCCCCGTTTGTTTTTTATAGGTTTGGAGAGGTGTAGCTATCCGAAACATTTAAATATAAGTTTAACTTTCTACCCTCTAGAAAAAGTCCGCCAAGACTTACACGCCAAAATTTATCTTCGCCAAAAGATAAGTTTTACGCCAATAAAACTTATTCTCGATTTTTATTAATTTTATTAATACCTTTCAAAAGTGAATTTGTTTAAATATATTGTTATCATCTAAAATATATATCTTCTAATAGTATATTATTAAATATATATTTTGTAGTATTATTATTGTTTAGTAGTCAATTCTTGTCGTAAGGTTTAAATAGAGTCGTTTATTATATATTATTATGATAAGCTTTACAGCAGTTATACAAAAGGAAGAAGATATGTATGTAGCTAAATGCCCTGAAGTAGGAACAATTAGCCAAGGCTTTACTATCGAGGAGGCTGTTGATAACTTGAAGGAAGCTACTGAACTTTATTTAGAGGAATTTCCATTAAAGAAATCTTCTCACCCCTTATTGACCACTTTTGAGGTGGCTAAAATTGCAGCTTAAAAAAATATCTGGTAAAGATTGTGTTAAAATTCTTTGTAATAAATTTGGGTTTAAAATAATAAGGCAGAGAGGAAGCCACATTGTTCTTCGCAGAGATAAGACAGGGACAGTTGTTCCGAATCATAAAGAACTAAAAACAGGAACTTTGAAGGGAATTCTTGAGCTTGCTAAAATAAAAGAAGAGGAATTTGTAAAGTATCAATAATTTTTTATGTATTCTTTTATTAATTCTTCAAGGAAAGTAACCGAGGATACCCATAGGTTTAATGCTTCTTGAGAACTTAAATAAACTTTATCTAATTTTTCAGGATTTTTAAATAAGTCTTTTATCTTTTCTAGTGGCTTTATGTTGACCATTGGGAAGAAATCTGATAGTTCTTCTAATGCCGAGAAACGATTCACTCTTAATTTACCGTCAGCTAAATAAAGGATTTGTTTTGACCCCCTACTTACTGCGTTAAGTGAGGAATTTAATCCTCTTAGGAATTGTTCATAATTACTTCCTATATCAAACTCTGAGAAAAGAAGAGATTGTCTTATTTTCCTTATATTGTGACTTATTGATGCTTGTTCTCCTGTTTTCTTATTTAAATAAACTATTTTCTTTCTATAATCTGGTCCTAGAATTATCTTTCCCTCTAGGTTGAAGTATTCTCTGAAGTCATTAGTAAAAGAATTAAATCTTCCATCTTTCATTATTCCTGTATCGAGAGGAGTCACTTGGAATAATTCTCTCATTGATTCATTTCCCTTTAATGAGTTTTTTAATACTGTTGAGCATTCTTTTAGAAATTCTTTGTCTACTACAACATCATATGGGAAAAATAAAATAGCATCAATATCACTCCTTCCCGGATTGTAATCTCCTCTTGGGTAGGATCCCCAAACCATCAAACTTAGTTCATTATTCCCCAATGTTTCTAATCCTGTAATTAATCTATCGAGGAAATTATGATACTCTTTTTCTGTAGGTCTTGGCTGATTATATCCTAATATCATAATTTGGAGGTTTTTATAGTATTTATAAGCAATATTGTGTTATGATATGATTTTCAAAAGATAGTTTTTTATATCTGTTAATCAAACTTTCTATTATGAAGAAGGTTTCTATTTTACATACTGGTGGAACTTTGAGTAGTAAAGTTGATTACAAAACCGGCGGAGTAGTTGCTAAATATACTGATAAAGATATTCTTTCTATGTTTCCCGAGCTTAGAGAGATTGTTAAGATTAAATCAAGGTTAATCAGGAATATGAGCAGTGATGACATGAACTTCAAGCATTATAACCTCCTTGCTAAAGAGATTTTTAAGGAGTTGAAAAATAGTGATGGGGTAATTATTACACATGGGACAGATACTATGCATTATTCTGCAGCTGCTTTAAGCTTTATATTGGAAGGATTAGATAAACCTATTTTACTTGTTGGGGCGCAGAGGAGTTCGGATAGAGGGAGCAGTGACGCCGGTTTGAATCTTATTTGTGCTGCACAATTTATTAAGAATAGTGATTTTTTTGGTGTTGGAATATGCATGCATGAGGGGATGAGTGATGAAAATTGTTTAATTCTTCCTGCTGTTAAGACGAGGAAATTACATAGCTCAAGGAGAGATGCTTTCAAGGTTGTTAATGACAGTGCAATTGCCAGAGTAAATAGATATGGGAAGGTTGAATTTCTGAATTATACAAAAAGAGAAAAGGGAAAATTAGAGCTGAAACTAATAAATGAGAAATTAAAGGTTGGATTAATTAAATCAAGACCAAATATGTTTGCTACTGAACTAAAAATTTATGAAAAATATGATGGATTAATCTTGGAAGGAACAGGATTGGGGCATTTTCCAATCACTAAAATAGATAATTTTACTTCTGAGAATAAGAGGACCTTTGACGAGATTAAGAAAATAACTAAAAAAATTCCAGTTGTAATGACAACCCAATGCTTGTTTGGAAGGGTTAATATGAATGTTTATAGCCCGGGAAGAGAATTAATTAAAATTGGTGTTTTAGGGAACCAGTTAGATATGCTTCCAGAGGTTGCTTATGTGAAATTGGCATGGTTATTATCTAATCATAAGAAAGAGGTTAGAGAATTAATTGGAGAGAATTTGAGAGGAGAGATTAATCATAGGATTAAGGATGAGTTCTTATAGTAAAGTATATATTTGACTAAATAATCAGATTAAATATGGATTATAAAAAATTAGGATTTAAATGCGGATTGGAGATTCATCAGCAATTAGATGGGAAGAAGTTATTCTGCTCCTGCCCGTGTATTACTAACAAGACTGAAGAACCTGATTTTAAGATTATAAGAAAGTTAAGAGCAGTAGCAGGAGAAAAAGGGGAAAAGGATGTTGCTGCATTATATGAAGAGGGCAGAGACAGGGAATTTATTTATGAAATATACAAGGATTGTAACTGTCTTGTTGAATTAGATGAAGATCCTCCACACGAGGTAAATAGGGATGCTTTGAAGATTGCTCTGACTGTTGCTTTATTATTGAATGCCAAGATTGAAAAAAATATTAAATTTATGAGGAAGATTGTTGTTGATGGGAGCAATACAACTGGCTTTCAGAGAACTGCTTTAATTGCTAAAGATGGTTTTATTGAGACGAGCAAGGGCAGAGTGAGAATTGATACTATTTTTTTAGAAGAGGAGGCTGCAAAGAAGATTAAGGAAGAGGGAAATAAAGTAACATATAGACTTGATAGATTGGGAATTCCATTGATTGAGATTGCAACTGCCCCTGATATTGTTGATAGTGAGCATGCTAAAGAGAGTGCCTCTATACTTGGTATGATATTAAGGAGTGTAGATTGTATAAAGAGAGGATTAGGGACAATAAGGCAGGATGTTAATCTGAGTATTAAAGGAAAACCAAGAGTGGAGATAAAGGGATTTCAGGAATTAAGAAGCATACCGAGAGTTATTGAAATTGAGGTTGAGAGGCAATTAAAAACCAAGAATCTTAAGGCAGAGGTAAGGAATGCCAAAAAAGATGGAGGCAGTGAATTTTTGAGGCCAATGCCTGGTGAGGCAAGGATGTATCCTGAGACAGATGTTCCTGAAATTATTATTGACAGTAAATTTTTGAAAGAGATAAAATTACCTGAATTGAAGATTGAGAAGAGTGTGAGATTAGAGGAGAAATACGGATTAAGAGGGGATTTAGCAAAAGAGATAATTGATGATGATATTGATTTTGAGGTTTATGTAAAGAGATTTGAAAATGTAAAACCAGAGTTTATTGCAAAAGTATTAATTGATATGAGAAAAGAAATTAAGACGAGATTTAATTTAGAGACAAAACCAGATGAGATTTTAGAATATTTGAATGACGGAAGAATTTCTGAGATTAGTTTTTTTGAATTACTAGTTGAAAAAGCAGAGGGGAAGAAAATAAATTTAGAGAAATATAAACAACCAGATGATTTAGAATCAGAGATTAAAAAGATAATAAAAGAGAATAAAGATGCTAGTTTTAATGCAATTATGGGAGAGGTAATGAAGAAATTTAGAGGGAAAGTAGATCCTAAAAAGGTTGCTGAATTAATTAAAAAAGGGGTGTAATTTGTGGGGAATAAGGATTAGTAGGAAGAGAGTAATAAAGATAGCTATCTTTATAGTAATAATTATTTCTTTGTTATTTTTATCCAGATTTGTTAATCAATATCCTATCAATAAATATCAGGAAAAATTTGAGAGGGATAGTGATGGCTTTATTGTCGGCATGAAGGGATTTTATTTAGACGGCAATAATGACAAGGCTGTAATTCTTCTGCATGGATTAACTGACAGCCCGGGAAATATGGAAGAACTTGCTGAGTTTTTAAATGAAAAAGGATATAGTGTTTATGTTCCTTTACTGCCGGGGCATGCAACAAAAGTACAGGAATTAAATAAAAAGAAATACAGCGAATGGTACAGGGAGGCTGCAAACACTCTTGAAGATGTTGATGAGGAAAATGTTTATGTTGTAGGACATTCTTTAGGAGGATTATTAGCTTTAGATTTAGCCTCGAGAAATAATATCAGCGGAATAATTACTATCAATGCACCTATAAAACTTAAAAACAGATATACTCCGTTTATTCCATTTGTAAAAATAATTGAGGATTATCAGATAAAGAGCGATGAGCATATAAATAGATTAATGGAGCATGGATTTAGCGTCCCTTATAATGCTGTTCCATTAAATTCTGTTTCTGAGCTGTTAAATGGGATAGAGAAATTGAGATTAGAGAATATTGATGAGCCCGCTTTGATTATCCAGGGGATAGATGATGATGTTGTAGACAGGGACAGCGCGCTTGTTATTTATGACGGGATTAATTCAACATATAAGGATTTATCATTCTTAGAAGATGCTACACATGAAATAATAAATAAAGAAGAGGGTTATAATAAAATACTAAATTTCATCTCTTCTTATTAATTTTTTTCCTGTAAGGCTTGGCTACGTCTTTTATTGCGCTTCTTAGTATGTGCTCAACTCTCTTGTGCTCTTTCTTGGCGTTGCTTAGGAAATTGTTTAATGTTTTTCTTGCTTCTCTCTCATTTATGTTTCCCTGATTTGCAGCTTTTAGAACTTTTTTTGAGAATTTGTCAACTTTTTCTTTTGTTAGATATGCTGCTCCTATTCCTAGTAGCAAACCTGTTTTTACAAATTTTTTAATATTTTTTTTCATATTTTCACCTCTCTTTTAATATTGATGCTGTAAGGATTATACTTAAAATAGTTGCCATTATAAAACCAAATACAGCCACCCACTTTATTCTTTCTGTCTGTAATATCAGCGCTGAGCCCACTATTAAAGCAGCTATTATTAATCCCATTGCTATTTTATCACTGCTGTGGCTTATATTTGCGCTTAATTCTTTTACATCTGCATCTTCTATATCAAGCTTTATTTCTCCACTTTGTAATTTATTTATTGTCTTATTTATATTAGATGGAAGATTAGTTATTACATCTGAGAATTCTGTTAAGTTATTCTTTACCTGCTTTGTTATATTTTCTAATGAATATTTCCTTGCTATTAATTTTTCTACATAGTCTTTGGAGTAATCAGCCATGTTAAATTCAGGATATAGAGTTCTTCCAACACTCTCGCAGGTGATTATTGCTTTTGTCAGCAATACAAAATTGACTGGAAGCTTCATGTTGTATCTCAAGGCGATATTCAAGAAATCCCTGAATAAAGAGGAGATATCTATTTGATTAACATCTGCTGAGCCGTATTCCATTATTAACAAACTTAATTCTTCTTCCAGGCTTTCATTCGGCTTTTCTATAACTCCATGTTCTTAACACATATACAATCTTTGACAGATATTGGTAAGCCAGCTAATTTCCCTTTTGGGTTTTTTTCTAATTCTTCTGCTCTTTCTATAGCACTTTCAGAAATAAAATTAAAAAACTTATATTCTTTATTCAAAACTCTGGCTTCTTTTATTACTGATTTAATATAATCCACAATAGAAATCTCTCCTTTTTTTACTTTGTTTAAATAAATGTCAACATTCATATTGCCCTTGGTCCGACAAAATATCCATTCTTTTTATGTTTAGAGTTCTTTAATGCCTCTTCCTGCGTAAGACATTTGCCAACTGTATCCTCCCTCAAAACATTTTTTACAATAACAGGCTGAAAACTAGGCTTAACTTTTTCAACATTAAGTTCATTTAATTTAGAAAAATTATTTAGTACTTCTTTTAATTGTGGCAGGAACTCTTTTATTTCTGATTTTGTTAAATTCAATCTTGAAATTTTAGCTATATTTTCTATTAGTTTATCGTTTATTTCCATATACTAACAAATAGACCAAAGGTTTATATATTTTTATATTGTTATTGTTTCTTCTTTAGAATATCTAATTTAATATTTAGCTCTTTAAGCTGTTTCTCATCAACTTCTGAAGGACTCCCATCCATTGGAGATTGGGCAGCCTTATTTTTAGGGAAAGCAATTATTTCTCTTATATCCTCTAATCCCAATAATATAGTAACCAACCTATCAAAGCCAAATGCAAATCCGCCGTGCACCGGTGCACCATACTCAAAAGCATTATTCAAAAAACCAAATCTTTTTTCTGCTTCTTTTTTAGAGAAACCAACAACATTCATTACCTTTTCTTGAATATCCTTTCTATGAATCCTTATACTTCCGCTTCCAAGCTCAACACCATTTAAAACAAGATCATAACATTTAGCAATAACCTTTTCAGGATGTTTCTCTATCACATCCCAAAATTCTTCTTTAGGCATTGTAAACATATGGTGTGCAGGATCCCACTTTTGCTCCTCATCATTCCACTCAAATAATGGGAAATCAACAACCCAGCAGAAAGCAAATTCACCCTCTTTACAGAGTTTTAAATCCTTCCCAAGCTTATTTCTTAGTAAAGACAAAATTCTATTAGTTGTTTTTTCATTATCTGCTATAAAAAATAAATACCCCTGCTTAATTTCACTTTCTTTTATTAATTCTTTTTGTACTTTATCATCAAAAAACTTAGCAATATTCCCTTCTACTTTCTGGTCTTTAATTCTCAGCCAAGCCATTCCTTTAGCTCCCTCTTTAACACAAAAATCAATAAGATTATCTAATTCATTCCTGCCAAAATTATAATCAACAGGAAGGCACTTTACAATCCCTTTATCTTTAATTACATTTTTAAAAACAGAGAAATCAGAGTTTTCAACAATCTTAGTTACATCTTTTAGCTCAAGACCAAATCTCAAATCAGGTTTATCAACTCCATATTTATCAATCGCTTCTTTGTAAGTTATTCTATTGAAGGGTAATTTTGTTTCTTTTCCTGTTAGTTCTTTAACAGCAGAATTAGCCACTCCTTCACAAATTTTAAAAATATCATCCTGATCAACAAAACTCATTTCCAAATCTATCTGTGTAAATTCTGGTTGCCTGTCTGACCTTAAGTCTTCATCCCTCATACATCTAGCCAATTGAAAATACCTGTCAAATCCTGCAACCATCAATATTTGTTTGTATAGTTGTGGACTCTGTGGTAAGGCATAAAATTTTCCAGGATTAACCCTCGAAGGGACAATAAAATCTCTGGCGCCTTCAGGAGTAGCTTTAACAAAAAAAGGAGTTTCAATTTCAATAAAATCTTCTTTAGTCAGAAAATCCCTAACATTCTTAGCAGCTCTTGCTCTCATTATTAAATTGTGCTGCATTACAGGTCTTCTTAAATCTAAATATCTATACTTTAGCCTAGTATCTTCAGAAGCAACCAGTCTGTCATCAATTTCAATAGGAGGAACCTTGCTTTTATTCAAAACCTCTAACTCACTTATAAAAACCTCAATCTCGCCTGTTTTTAGTTTTTTATTCTCCATATCTTTCTTTCTATTTTTTACAAGACCATGAACTTTTATACAATCCTCTCTCCTCAAACTATCAGCTTCCTTATGGCAATTTTTAGAAAATCTGGGGTCAAAAACAATTTGTGTCAGACCATATCTATCTCTCAAATCAATAAATATAACCCCCCCATGATCACGTCTACTGGATAACCAACCACAAAGTTTGATCTTCTTATTAACATCCTTTTTTCCTAATTCTCCACAAGTATGAGTACGTAATGATGTTTTTAGATTCATTTTATTTTCCAAATAATGGTATCGCTCCATCCCTTATGAGAAATATCTATTTTATCCTCTTTTTTAAGGTTTTCTAAATGATATCTTATATTTTTTGGTTTGATTTCTAACCTCAAAGCAAGATCAATAGAGCTAGCGGGGTTTTTAGAAAGCAAATCAAGTATTTTCATTTTAGTTATGCCTTTGCTATGTTTATTTCCTAATCTGGCACCTCTCTTGATTATTATATCAAGCAATATTTTCCTCCGTGGATGTTCAAAACATATATATTTACTATACCATTCTAAAGCTTTTCTATTTATTTCAAAATAATACTGAGGTCTCCTAGAATAATTGTCTAAAGAATAAGTAGAATGACTACGATTTATTTTTGATATACAATTTCCAGATTCTTTTAAATTAATCTCCATCAATTTTTTAAAATCATTTAATAAGTTAAAATTTGATAAAGCCATACCAACCCTACTTTCTCTTACATAACCTTCGTCATCAAAGGCCGATTTCATAACTTGGAATGCTAAATCAGAAGATAAATCAAAAAAGTAGGAAGGTAGCCTTCCATCATTACCATGAAATTTTATTTTATAGATATGTCTTAGAATATGAGCAAATATCCTAGGAAACTCTACTCTATAAAGTAATTTCTTTCCTTTTGGTTGCACATATTCTATTAGTTTTATTGGTACACTTCCAAATACAGATAAATCCTCTATAAAATGTTTAATTAGTATTTTCTCAGTATTATTATATGTAGGAAGGTGTCTTTTGCCTCCGTCATAACCATCACATAATAAATGTGTTACTATTCTAACCAATCTTTCATCCTCTACAATAGGCAAATTTATTTTTGTGATTGGCTTATTAGACGATTCTCCCCTATAAGAGGTAATATTATTTTCAATTTCTTCTATAGAAAATTTATTATCTTCTAACAAATCATTTAAACTTAATAAAGCCCAATTAGGTATTGCTCTCTCCCCCACCTTCCACCTTCTTATCGTTTCATTAATTACAGATAATTTATTTCCTAAGATAGTAGAACCTCCGATTAAATTGTATAATCTTTTAAAAAATTTATGTCTGAAGGGTTCATTTAGTATTATATAAATTTCTTTTTTTGGAAGATCTGTAAGATGAAATGTTCTAAATTTCTTTTCATTCATTTTTCTAAATCTCTCTTAAGTAAAACAGCTATTCTACTACTTAAATTCATACCTTCTTTTTCACAATACTTTTGATACTCTTCAAGAAGTTCATTAGGTAAAGTTATAGTCACTCTCTTATATTTTTGTTTACTCATACATATTAGTAAGTATTAATAATATATAAAGATTTCTGTAATGTACTTTTAAGATTTTCTAATTTTCAGTTGGTTTCTTTCTTACTCTTTTGCTTGTATCTTCTTCTCTTTTCCTGTCTAATGGGATCTCTCTTAATTTCAGCTCAAAAACAACATCCTCTATTTTCCTTAAATTGTATTTAATACCGTCGCTCTTCTTTCTTAGCTCAGAATTCCTTAAATTTAATCTTAAAAAATAATAATAAATATCGCTGACCAGTTCTTTTATTCTAAAGACATCAGTATATCTCTTGTAAATGGCATAATTCATTGCCTTTCTTAATAATTCGCCAGTCAAGTCACAAAGACCCATTAGATAGTCCTCTGCATTAACCTTCAATTGTATTCTTGTTGGCAGTTTCCCATTCTTAATAATCTCATAAAAAGTCAGTGCCTCAACATACTCCTGTATAGCAACCTTATAAGAGCCCTCCTGTCTCAAATCACCCTTAATCTCTCTTAACTCAATAATTTTCTTTCTCATTTCAGTAATTTCTCTGTTCAAATTCAATTCCTCTCTCTGCACAGAATAAATTATAACCTTGCTTAGCTTGACAATCTCATTTGACTTGGAAATTACATGATCTCTTGCCTTGTCATAATCCTCTAACTCCTGCTTTAAACTCTCAAAATCATTAGGGTCAATCATATTCATTAAAAAACTTTAATAGTTAATAAAACTTACTATTCAAAAAAAAAGAAAAAATTATTTACTAATTTATAAGAGTCAGCGCATATAATCCTATTAACTCTAGAAATTATACCCTTTATTCAAGTTCACTTGCTTTCTTTAATGATAGTTCTTCCCGCCTTCGCAACTCTCGTACAGTTTTTGTTGAGTCATATGTGATATAAGATCCTACAAGTCCTACTAAACCAACCATTATCGCAAAAGGAACTCCTGCTCCTGCTTGTTCTGCTTCCCACATTTGATATACAAATGGAGCACCACCAAAGCCCAGAATAGCCATTATAGCTCCTGTTGTTTTGTTGTGATTCATTAATTTTCTTCTTAACGAACATCTCCCCGCTAATTCTTGAAGATGTTTAGAAGAGTCTTCTCTATATACCTCTCTATCGAATTTATATCGATTTTCTTCATCATATATATCTGTCATTTCTTTTACCTCCTTAATATTTCTTATGAATATTAATTACTTATTAGTGAGTAGAAAAGGTTATATAAATTTAATTCGTATGAAATCATACTAATATGAATAAAGATGTTTTGAAAGAAATAGGTTTTACAGAGCATGAATCAGAAATATATTTAGCTCTTTTAGCAAATGGACAAATGTCCGCTTATGAATTAGCAGAGAAAGCAGGTCTATACAGACAAGTAACATATGACTCATTAAAAAGACTATCTGAAAAGGGTTTTGTTAGTTCAGTAACAGAAGGTAAAACAAAGTTATTCAAAGCAATTGACCCTAAATTAATTCTGGAATTTCTTAATGAAAGAACAGAAAATTATAAGCAGATTCTCCCAGAACTAAATAAACTAAATGAGAGTTCAAAGCAACCATTAATTGTTGAAACATATAAAGGAAAGAATACAATAAGGATTGCTTTAAGAGACATAATCAATACATTAAAGAATAAAGGGGGGATAGTTTTATGTACAGCAGTAGATGAATATCTTGCTATAAAGAAATATAAGTCAATTGTTGACCAATATGAGAGAGATTTATTACATTATAATATCAAGGAAAAAGTTATAATCAAAGAGGGAATAAAGGGAATTTTTCAAAAAGGAACATCCAGATACAAAAAGATACAAAAAAAGTTCTTTAATGAAAATCCAATACAAATATACGAAGATAATGTTCAGATAATAGTTTGGGGAAACCCAGATTATCTAATAATAATAAGAAATAAAAATGTAGCGGAAGCTTATAGAAAACAATTCGAATTATTATGGAAGATAGCTAAAGGATAACTTATTTAAACAAATGAATATTACAGAACTATAATGTTAATAGAGAATATAAAAGAGGCGTATCAAGATATCAAAAGATTGGAGCATATTGCTTCAGTTTTATTTAAGAATGATTTAGGTTTCTATGTTTATCAGTTACGTCTTCATCAGCATTTAAGAGTAAGTGAGAGAGTAAGAGGACAGCCCAATCCCCCATCATCTATTCCAGAAAAAATAAGAAAATCATTGGAAGAGCTCGGCCCAACCTTCATAAAGTTAGGACAGTTATTAAGTTTAAGGCCTGATTTAATTCCAAATGAATACTGTGAAGAATTCAAAAAACTCCAGGATAGCGTGCATCCATTCAGCACAAAGCAGGCACTAGCTATTCTGAAAGAAGAACTAAAGAAATCAAAAGATGAAATTTTCTCAGAGTTCTCAGAAGAGCCCATAGCATCTGCTTCAATAGGCCAGGTTTACAAAGCCAAATTATTGAACAAAGAAACAGTGGCAGTAAAGATTCAACGCCCGAACATACAAAAGACAATAGAGCAGGACATTCAGTTGTTAAAACACTTGGCTTTCTTGGCAGAAAAATACTCTCCAGAATTAAAAAAATATAATATTCAGGAAATTATAAAAGAGTTTGAGAGATACACAAAGAACGAACTGGATTATTACCGAGAAGGCAGGAGCATCCAGAAGTTCTATGAAATGTTCAAGGACTCAAAAACAGTTGTAACCCCAAGAGTATATTGGGATTACACAGGAAAAAGAGTTCTTACAATGTCCTATATTGACGGCATAAAAATAGACAATGAAAAAGAGTTAGAAAAAAGAAATTATTCAAAAAAAGAGATAGCAACTAATCTGGCAAACTGTTTTATGTATCAGGTTATTGAGCATGGATTCTTTCATGCAGACCCTCATCCTGCAAATGTCTTCATTCTACCAAAAAATAAAATTGCCTTGCTGGATTTTGGGATAGTTGGAAGATTAGACGATGAACTAAAGCGCAAATTAACAAATATATTTATTGCCTTAACAAGAAAAGATATGAAAAAAGTTGTATACGGATTAAGAGCATTGGGAGTTATAGAAAAGCCGAATGAAAGCCTGGAAGAAGAATTAAGTTTGTTAATAATGGAATACGGCTCAGCAGATGTTAATCAAATAGATATCTC
>AQRL01000029.1 GCA_000402515.1 Nanoarchaeota archaeon SCGC AAA011-G17 | reverse complement strand
AGTCTTTTGATTGATCATCTGTAGGGTCACTAAGGAAAGGTTTTTCACAAAGTAGAGATAACACTACAATTTAAAAAGCCTATTCGGAGATACTGATATAAGAGATAAGTTTATATATTAGAATATTCTAATAAGATAGTATGAAAGAATTGTATAGACTACATGCAGAAATGTGTAAGGTGTTTTCAAATCCTACTAGACTAGAAATTCTAAATCTGCTAAGAGATAAGGAAATGTCAGTAACAGAACTAATAGAAAAAACAAAATTAAGCCAAGCAAACATTTCCCAGCATTTGGCAATTATGAAATACCAAGTGATTGTTACATCAAACAGGAAAGGAAAGAATATCTATTACAAACTTACAAATCCAAAGATAATTAAAGCGTTTGATATAATCAGAGAAGTTTTATCTGAAAAATTAAAGAAAAATGGAAATATTGTTAAAAATTTATAGGATAGGAAGATGAGAAATATCAATATAGCAAGATTAGATAATGTAACCAAAATACTATTAATACTATTAATTGGGGTTATTTTTTATTTTATCATATTTTCAATATTAAAGCCTTTTTTTATTACAAAACCCTCCCCAATGATGAGTCAAATGATGGGCTCTGATATGATGAATTTTTCTAGTAGTAGCTCTACTACTATGAACTTAGTTTCATTGATTGTTGCTATTACTGTAGCTCTTATTGTCTCTTTTTATTTATTTAAGCATGATTCTAAAGAACAAGAATATAATATTATAAGAAAAGCTTTGTCAGACGATGAAAAGAAAATTTTAGATGAGGTAAAAAAAGCTGGTGAAATAACTCAGGATTCATTAAGGTTCAGATTGAATTGGAGCAAAGCAAAAATTTCAACAATTTTGACGAATCTTGATAAAAGAGGGTTAATACAAAGAGAAAGAATTGGAAAAACGTACAAAGTTTATTTACAGAAAACAGTTTAAAACGGTTTAAGTGGCAAGATACTTATTCCAGCTAAAGTAATAAGATATTGGTGATGTCAAAATGAAAAAAATAATAATGATTTTAGGAATATTTTTGTTAAGTATATCTTTTTTGTTAAGTATATCTTTAGTATTAGCTAACGGAGACCATCAGAGCGAAATTGGGGAAGGGAAAAAACTTGTTGATAGTGGAATTAGTTGTGATAAATTAACAGATGAACAACTAGAAGCCATTGGAGAGTATTATATGGAGCAAATGCATCCTGGTGAACAACATGAAGCAATGCATAAAATGATGGGCATGGAAGAGGGAACAAAATACCATGAGCAAGTTCATGTGAATATGGCAAGAATGATGTATTGCAGTGGTGATTATACAAGTTATGGTGGAATGATTGGTAATGGGATGATGGGGGGCAACATGATGGGAATGATGCCTATGATGATGAATATGATGGGAGGTGGAAATATGATGGGACCAGGAGGTATGATGAATGGGCAGAACTTACAGAGTGGTATGATGCAAGGAGTGATGGGTAATAATCCTATAGGATTTGGTTATGGCTACTGGGGGGTTTGGGATATAATCTGGTTATTGTTTTGGATAGGAATAATTATTTTGATAGTTTGGCTTATCTATAAATTCATAATAAAATTCATAATAAAAAAAGAAGCAGTCTCTGAAACTCCGATTAATATCTTAAAGAAAAGATATGCTAAAGGAGAGATAAACAAAAAACAATTTGAGGAAATGAAAAAGGAAATAGGTGGGTTATATGGAAAAAGATAAAAACAGGTTATTATGGATTTTAATTGCTACAATTATTGTAATCTTTCTCATAGGAAGTTTTGGAATGGGCGGCTATGGGATGATGGGATTTGGCATGGGTTTTGGATTCTTATTCATGTTGCTCTTTTGGGGAGCTATTATCTGGGTTATAGTTACCCTAATCAATACAAACCAATATAATAAGAATGAGCCAGATTCATTAGCAATATTAAAAAGAAGATATGTATCTGGAGAAATAACAAAAAAGCAATTTGAAGAGATGAAAAAGGAATTGAATAGATGATTCAAATGATAATAGAAGATTTTGCATATATTGTAGAAACAGAAAAAAGCTTTGATGAAGCAGTTATTTCAGTTTTAAAAGCAGTAGAGCAAAAAGGCTGGGCTTTGTTCCAGATTTATGATGTAAAGGAAAGATTGGCAGCTAAAGGCTTTGAGCAAAAACCATTAAAAATTATTGAGATTTGCTCAGGCAAACATGCAAATCAATTTCTGAATAAGAATAGATTAATTTCTCTTTGTATGCCATGCAAGATAAATGTTTTGGAAGAAAATGGAAAAGTAAAGATTATTGGAATGAAGCCGACTATGATTTCACACTTTTTTTCAGAAGTCAGTAAAGAAGAAGCTGAAGAAGTGGAAAAAGACATTAAAGAAATTATTAATAACGCCAAGTGAGAAAATGCAAAGTATTCAGAATTTGGTTGATGAATTTGTAAATGGGTATATACAAAGCAAATATGATGAAAAATATCTTAAAGAAAAAATAAATGAAATTTTAAAATTTATATTACCCAATATTGCTACTGTTGTTAAAAATAAAGATGAAAAAGATTTGATTAAGTTATGGAATGCTGTGAAAGAAGATGAGAAAATTAGAAATTCATTTAAAGAACTATTTGAAAAAATAGAGAGGTCTATTGTAATTTATGTTGTAAGTAAATTTGAAAACAATCAGTATTTTGGCAATAGGATAATTGAGGAGGCTTTAAAATGGACATAAAAGTATTAGATTTCACAGGTAAATGGTGTTCGACTTGCATTGTTTTAGACAAAGTACTGGAATCTGAAGTAATTCCGAAATATAAAAATAAAGTGAAATTTGTTAAAATCGATATTGAGGAAAATGAAAAATTAACAAAGCAATATGAAATCCTTTCTGTGCCAACTTTAATTCTCCTGAAAGATGGTAAAGAAATTTGGAGAAAAAGCGGTTCGATAACCAAAGATGAGGTAATAAAAGTATTGGATAGCATGATAAAATGAACGATGAATTAAAAACAATAAGGAAAAAGAAGGCAGTAATGCTTGTCCAATCTCAACTATGAAAGATTTGTTAAAATTGGTTGAAAAAGCAGATAGAATTCTAACATTTGGGTAAATTGTTCATTGAAAACAAAAGATTTATATATAATATATGTATAGAATTATCATATGATAAATAAACACATACATAATGTTGCTGAAGAGGAAATTTATGATGCCTATAAACTGTTTTTTAACACATTTTCAAGCATAGACAGAATAAAAATATTGAATTTGTTGAAAAAAAAGTCAATGAATGTGACAGAAATCACAAAAGAGCTTAAAACAGGTCAAACAAACGTTTCTCACAATCTAAAAAAACTGAAATCATGCGGGTTTGTAAATTCAAAGAAAGAAGGCAAATACAGGAGATACGTCATAAATAAAAAAACAATATTTCCGATACTAAAACTTATTGATAATCATATGGAGAAAAATTGCTTGATGATAATAAAGAACAGGAGGAGTAAATGGTTGAAAAATTAAATGCAAAGGTTGTTTCACTTTCATTAGCAACTGTCTCTGGAATACTTTCATTATTATGTGCTTTTTTGATTGCACTTGCTCCGGGGACAGCAGTTAAATTTTTTGGAAGCATCTTTCATGGAATGGATATTACAAGAATTGCAGCGCCAATTACCCTATCTGGTGTAATAACCGGGTTAATTGCAGTTGTTATTGTTGCATTAATAACTGGCTGGATGTTTGCAGTGATATATAATTACTTTGCTAAGTCAAAATAAGGATAGAGAAGGAACATTTTTCAGGTGTAAAGAATGTAAACTCTTGTATAGAGAGAAGTATTGGGCAGATAAATGCGAGAAGTGGTGCAAGAAATACAAGAGTTGCAATCTTGAAATAACAAAACACAGAGTATAAATGGAGGAATTCAATATGCTTAGTTTATTTAAAAGAAAGGATCCAATATGTGGAATGAAAGAGGAAAAGGGAAAAGGAATAGAAAAACATGGAAAGTGGTTTTGTTGCCAAAATTGTTTAAAAGAATATGAAAAAGGGTCAAAAAAACAAAAATGACTTTATTTAGAAAGAAATGCCTGTATTGTAAGAAGAAGATTGAAAAAGGTAAAGAGATTTTTAGAGATGTGAAAACACCTGGATTTATTGGAACAAAAGAAAAAGCCTTTTGCTGTGAAGAGCATACAGAAAGTTATGAAAAAGAAGTTGAAGAACATTTAAAAAACTCAAAATCAGGGGGAAGTTGTTGTGGTTAATCAAATTAAAATCTTAATAAAATGAAAGGAGGAAAAAATGGATAAATTTGTTATAGTATTGATTGTACTTTTGCTTATAGCACTTGGCATATTCATAGGATTTCAGATGTCTGGGTCAGGTGTTAGTGCAGCAAGCTATAGCTCTTCTGCAAGCCAATATGGCGGTGGCGGATGCGGTTTGCGATAAAAGGATAGATAGAAAATGGAAATATTTGAATGCAAAATTTGTAGTAAGAAGTTTAAAACAGAAGAAAGCATGAAGCAGCATGGTCTTGCAAAGCATACTGAATCAGGAATTGAACAAACAAAATTTAATTTAAGGAAATATATCATAATTTTTCTTATTGGAGCCATAATTGTATTCTCAGTGCTTGCAGTCAGAGCATATACTATCAAACCAGGAGCCTATGATGATTTTGCAAAATGCTTAACAGAAAGAGGAGTTGTAATTTACGGCAATGATTTCTGCCAGTATACTACAAAACAGTTAAGCTTCTTTGGTAAATCTGGGAAGTATCTCAAGTATGTTAAATGCATAGATAACAAGCAATTATGCGAAAAGAAAGGCGTAAAGATTACTCCAACCTGGGAGATAAATGACAGTATGTATGAACAGGTGCAGACATTTGAAAATTTGGCCAGATTAAGTGGATGCAATCTATAAATACAAAAAAATAGATTATATCCAGAATTCATAAAAATGAAAGAAAAAATAAGCATGAAAGATTTATTTAATAAAATAAAGAAGAATCACGGTTTGATGATGATTATTTGCTGTGCAACTCCTTTAATCATATTAATCCTTGCAATTTATTTTCTCGGCGTATCAAATAAATATATTTTCTGGCTGGTTCTTTTGCTCTGTCCACTCATGCATTTTTTTATGATGAAATACATGCACGGCGATAATAAAAATAGAGAGGAGAAAAAATGTCATTAGGCAAAAAGGGGATTAAGAATGTGATGGTATGGATAATATTTGTAGCATTTTTTATAATCATGCTGGTGATAATGCATCCAACTTGGTGGAGGTCTTAAATGGAAAAAATAAAACCAAGCATTGTGGCTTTATCACTTGCTATTACATCATGTAGAGAAGATTTAAAATATGAAAGAGCACAGAGGAGGCCATCATGAATGAATGGCTAACCTTTTCATTAATATTCTTAGTAATCTGGTTTATAATATGGTTATTCAAACCAATTTTAAGAAAAGAGATGCTCTGGGTTAGCCTGCTGACAATGCCTCTTGGTTTAACAGAGCCCATATTTGTTCCAGAATACTGGAATCCACCATCTTTATTCAATCTTGCTGCTAAAACAGGTTTTGACATCGAAAGTCTAATTTTCTGTTTTGGAATAGGTGGGATTGGTGCTGTTATCTACCAGACATTCTTCAAAATAAAATATCAAAAGATAACTAAGCATGAAATGCACAGAAAAAGGCACAGATTTCATCTTCTGGCTTTAATATCTGCTCCTATTGTATTTATTCCATTATTTTTTTTGACAAATCTAAATCCAATCTATTCAGCAAGTATAGCAATGTTTATTGGTGGTATTTCAGCATTTTTATGCAGGCCTGACCTAAAGAAGAAAATATGGGTTAGTGGAGTTATATTTACTTTTATTTATTTTATATTTTTTATAATATTTACATCATATTATCCAAGTATTGTATACATGGTATGGAACTTATCAGTTATCTCTGGAATATTAATTCTTGGGATACCAATAGAAGAGCTTATCTTCGCATTCACATTTGGAATGCTATGGTCAAGCTATTATGAGCATATTAAATGGTATAAACTAAAAAAATGAAAAATTTAAAGCATATTTTATTAGGAGCAACAACAAGTTTAATTGTTTTTTTCCTATTTGGAATACTTACTGCGATAATTAAAACTCCTTTTTTTTCAAGAATGATTGAAACTACAGCCATAGATTATTTTTTTCTTATAAGCACATCTATTCTAATAGGGGTGTATGTTGGTCTTTATCTTTATAACAGGAATAAGAAAGGAAAGATCTGCACCTATACTGGTGCCTTTGCTGGTTTATTTGCTGTAAGTTGTCCAGTATGTAACACATTACTCGTTGTATTGTTTGGAATTTCAGGAGTAATGCTTTATTTTGAGCCATTAAGGCCCATTTTAGGATGGTTAGCAATAATATTATTAATAATTGGAATATCTTATCAAATAAAGGTTAAAATTAAATATAAGCTTGATACACTATAAATTATAAAACAATAATAACAAATGAAAAAATTGACAATAGATATTGATGGAATGCATTGTGCCAGTTGCCAGCTCAATATAACTAAAAGCCTCAAGAAAGTTAAAAATGTAAAGAATGCAGATGTTCAGCTGCTTTCCAAAAAAGCCTATGTTGATTATGAAAACAATATAGATGAAAAGGAACTAAGAAAAGCAGTTGAAAAAATTGGGAATTACAAGATAAAAAATATTTCTTATGAAAATCATTCAGAACACTATCATGAAAATTCTACTATGAAGCATGAAGATCATGACCATCACTCAGGCACAGCAGAGAAATCTGAAATTAATATGTGGAAGAAAAAATTAGTTTGGGCATGGATTATTACAATTCCAATTGCAATACTGATGTTTTCTGAAAGATTATTGGGTATTGAATTATTACCCAAAGAATTATCAACAAGAGTTATATTAATCCTTGCTTTCCCGGTAATATTTATTCTAGGATGGAGCACCATTAAAGGTGGATTTAAAGGGATAATAAGACTCTATTTCAACATGGACCTTCTTATCTCATTGGGCACCATAATTGCATATTTATCTGGAATCGCTACTTTCTTTTTGCCGGTCAAAGACTATTCTGGTGTTGCTGCAATGATTATGGCAATATTCCTGACAGGAAAATACATTGAGGCAAAAGCAAGAGGAAAAGCAGGAGAAGAGATAAGAAAATTACTTGAATTAGGGGCAAAAAAAGCAACAGTTCTTAGGAATAACAAAGAAATTACCATTGATATCTCAGAGATTAAATTAGGGGATATTCTAATTGTAAAGCCGGGGGAAAAAATACCAACAGATGGAATAGTTGTAAAGGGAGAGAGCAGTGTAGATGAATCTATGGTAACAGGAGAGAGCATTCCTGTAGAGAAATCAAAAAACAGTAATGTTATAGGGGCTACTGTAAATCAGGACGGAATCTTATATATAAAAGCAACAAAAATTGGAAAAGACACCTTCCTTGCGCATATTATAAAACTAGTTGAGGAAGCTCAGGGAAG
Organism: Nanoarchaeota archaeon SCGC AAA011-G17; assembly: GCA_000402515.1. GTDB lineage: Archaea > Nanobdellota > Nanobdellia > SCGC-AAA011-G17 > SCGC-AAA011-G17 > SCGC-AAA011-G17. The sequence goes on along the minus strand of AQRL01000029.1, from coordinate 31,493 downwards.
TAAAATTCCAATCCAGGAGTTTGCAGATAGAGTAACTAATATATTTGTTCCATCTGTCCTTGTTATTACCTTACTGACATTTTTAGGATGGATTTATTTTACAAGCAATATTGCTAACTCCCTTGCAGCAGCAATATCTGTATTAGTTATAGCATGCCCATGTGCTTTGGGATTAGCAACACCAACAGCACTGATGGTTGGAAGCGGAATGGGGGCTAAGAATGGCATTTTGATAAGAAAAGGAGAAGCAATCCAGACAATGAAGGAGATAAAATACATTATTCTTGACAAAACCGGGACAATAACAAAAGGAAAGCCGGAAGTAAAAGAAATTTTTTCTGAAAATAAACAGCATCTTTTGGAAATTGCAGCAAGCCTTGAAAAACTATCACAGCATCCAATTGCAAGAGCAATAGTGGAAGAAGCAAATCTGAAAAAATACAAATCAGTTAGAGAATTTAAAACATTGGGGGGAAGAGGAATTGAAGGAAAGATAGAGGCAAAAAGAGTAGCAATAGGAAACACAAAACTTATGCAGGACATAAAAATTCCACTAGAAAAATTCACAAAAAAGATTAATGAATTTGAATCAAATGGATTAACAACAATGATAGTTTCTGAAAATTCTAAAGCAATAGGGATAATTGGTGTTGCAGATGCTGTAAAAGATGACTCTAAGAAAGCAATAAAACAATTAAAAGACATGAAATTGGAAGTTATTATGATTACTGGGGATAATGAAAGAACAGCAAAAGCAATTGCCAAAGAAGTTGGGATAAAAGAGGTAATGGCAAACGTGTTGCCTGAAGACAAATCAAAGAAAGTAGAAGAATTACAGAAAAAAGGGATGGTTGCCTTTGTTGGTGACGGAATTAATGATGCTCCAGCCTTAAAACAATCAAATGTTGGTATAGCAATGGGAACAGGAACAGACATTGCAATAGAATCTGGGGATATAGTCCTTGCTAAAGGCTCTCTTGAGGGGGTTGTTCAAGCCATTAATCTATCCAAGGCAACCTTTGGAAAAATAAAGCAGAATTTGTTCTGGGCATTTGCATATAATACAATTGCAATTCCAGTAGCTATTGCAGGTTTCTTGCATCCAGCAATTGCAGAATTAGCAATGGCTTTATCCTCAATAACTGTTGTTGGTAATGCTAATTTATTAAGAAGAAAAAAATTATAAACTGCATATTTTACAGTCTTTTTCTTCGCACAGCCTATTGTTTCCTTTCCACTTCAAACTCCACTTCTTTATGTCCTTAATAATACTGATAAAATCCTCCCCGCTCATGGTTAAGGAATACTCGCTTTTTATCGGAAACTGTTTTACATCAATTCTATTTTCTATTAGTCTATTTTTTTTTAATTCTTTTAATCTCATAGATAATATTTTTGGTGTAATTCCATCTAGCCTGTTTTTTATCTCAGAATATCTCTTCCACTTATTATCCCCTTTATACAACTCAAGCAAGATAAGTAGAGTCCATCTCTTGCCGATAAAATCCACAGTTTTATATACAGCACAATCTTTATTCATAATATACTTTTAGAAACCTAAAACCTTATATAGGTATCTTTTTTATACTCAGTCATGAAAAATGAATTAATAGTAAAATACCGTGGTTATCTCTATTTTGTATTTCGCATCTTAATAGGTATTTTATTCTTTATGCATGGCATTCAGAAATTTAGCAGTTCTATAAATATAATGAGTTTGATGGGCCTTGCAGGAACAATTGAAATCATAGTCGGAATTGCGCTCATTACAGGTATTTTAGTAAGATGGGCTGCTTTGTTGGGTGCAATAGAGATGCTTGTGGCATATTTCATGGTTCATTTTCCAGCTGGATTAAATCCCATTACCAACAAAGGAGAGCCAGCATTGCTCTTCTTTGCAGCATTTTTAATATTAATAGGCTATGGCTCTGTAAAATGGCCTCACAAACCATAAATCTTTATTATGAAAATTTTAATAATATACGCTCATCCAAATACAATTGGGCATTGCTCTACTATCCTCAAAGAGGTTCAAACTAATCTTGATTCTAAGAATATTGAATATGAATTAATTGATTTATACAAGATAAAATATGATCCAATACTGCATGAAAATGAGCATTATACTGCAGGCAATTTTCACATTACAAAACAAAACAAAGAAATACAGGAAAAAATAAAACAAACAGATAAATTTATCTTTATCTATCCTGTCTGGTGGAACACTATGCCTGCTGTTTTAAAAGGCTTCTTTGACAGGATATTGACGCCACATTTTGCATATTATTTTAAAGGAAGAATCCCAATAAAACTATTAAAAGGAAAAAAGGCATTAGTTTTCATAACTCTAAGCTCTCCCAATATATTATCCTATTTTTTCATGGGGGACAGAGCAAGAAAAATAATAAAAAAAGAGATTCTTGGTTTCTGTGGAATAAAATCTAAGGTATATAAAATAGGAAACGCCACTAATCTAACAGAGAAACAAATAAAAAAAATAAAAACAACAGTGAAAAAAGGGTTAAACTATATTTATTCTTAGGTATATTATTAGAAACTCTAACCTATTTAAATAACTGCTTGCTATAAAAAAGATACTATGGCGATAAAAAGAAAGAACTATACAAGCTAATAAAAATTTAAAAAATTAAAAAGAGGCTAAAATGTCCCAAGAAAAATGTCAACATAAGCTTGTAAAACTAAAAGATAGCAATGAAAACAAAATATCGGTGTGTTTGGATTGTAATTCAACAGTTTCATTAGACACAGGATATGCCACAATTGGATTAGTAAAAAATGGTCTTTACAGAAGAAATGATGGAACACAAAGTGAAATATTTTTCAGCGGGATTGATGGAGTAATTGAACAAATGAGACAAAATTACAAGTATAATGGAACAATGTATGACCTATAATCCATACAATAAAAAAATGCAAGAACCAACAAAAATATTATCAGAAGAGCATCAATTTATTCTTAAGGTTATTGGTGCATTAAACAGGGAATGTGACGCTCTAGAGAAAGGAAAAAGTATTGATAAAAATTTCTTTGAGAGAGCTATTGATTTTATAAGAAATTATGCAGATAAGTTTCATCATGCAAAAGAAGAAGACATTTTATTCAAGGAATTATGTAAAGATGATGTAAATATGCATTGCAATCCAACAGAACAAATGAGATATGAGCATGACCTTGGAAGAAATTTTGTAAAGGGCATAGAACAAGCACTAAAAGAAAATAATAAAAAGAAAGTTTTGGAGAATGCAAGAGGGTACACACAATTATTGCAGGATCATATATCCAAGGAAGATAATATTCTTTATCCTATGGCTGATGAGGCATTAAATGAAGAAAAAAAGAAATCAATGCTTAAGAAATTTAAAGAAGCAGAGTCTAAAAGATTTACAAAAGGAACAAAAGAAAAATATTTAGAACTTGCAAACGAATTTGAAAAATGGCAAAAAGACAAATAATAGAGATTGATGAAGATAAATGCAATGGTTGTACTTTATGTATTCCAAACTGTCCAGAGGGAGCTATCCAAATAATAGATAATAAAGCAAGATTGATAAGTGATTTATTCTGTGATGGTTTAGGAGCATGTATTAATCATTGTCCTGAAGATGCTATCACAATAATAGAAAGGGAAGCAGAACCATATGATGAAACAAAAACAATGCAGAATATTATCAAACACGGCCCAAATACAATAAAAGCCCATTTACAGCACCTTCTTGATCATAATGAAACAAAATATTATAATGAAGCCATAAATGTTCTTAAAAAAAATAATATAAAAATTCCGGAGGTGAAACCCATGCAACATTCGGGTTGTCCAGGGGCAGCACTTCAAGACTTAAGAAGCAAAACAAATAACATTTCAGTAGAACAGGAAACAGAATTAAGGCAATGGCCAATACAATTAAATCTTTTACCTCCAACAGCACCCTTTTTTAATGATGCTAATTTGTTAATAGCAGCAGACTGCACCGCCTTTGCTAATCCAAATTTCCATTCTAAGTTATTAAGGGGGAAAGCAATAGCTATTGGATGTCCGAAACTTGATAATATAGAAAAGTATAAAGAAAAAATAAAATCTATTATTGAAATGAATAATTTAAGCACAATAACAGTGGCAATAATGGAGGTTCCTTGCTGTTTTAGTTTGTATAAGATTACAGAGGATGCCCTAAGTGAAACAGGAAAAAGAATTACACTAAAAAAAATTGTTGTTGGTATAGACGGAACAATACGAAGTTAATTGATAAAAGATTTCAAAGAGAATTTGAAAAAAGAAAGATGGAATGACATTAAAAAAGAATGTGACAAGATAGGTTATTGCTGTTTTACTCCAAAAGTTTAGGTGGTATGAATGAAGAAATTTAAAATAAAGTTTGATAGAGAGGTATGTATAGGTTGTCAAGCCTGCACATCTGTTTGTGATAATTGGATTAGGGATGGGGACAAAGTCAAGCCAAAAAAATTAGAAATTTCTGAAAATGAGTTAAAGAGCAATAAAGAGGCAGAAGATATCTGCCCTGTAAATGCTATAAAAATAGAGAAATAATGTATAAAATGCCAACTATTAATGAACACTTTAGACTAAGTTTAAAGAGAACAGGAAAAGAATACAAAGAACTGCATGAATGGATAGAAGGGTTTCATTCTACTAAAAAAGAGAAAGAAGAGAGGCATAGTATTCTAAAAATACCGATATTTCTCCATTCTATTGAAGAGAAATTTGGTAAAGAAGGGGTTCAAGAATATCTTTACCATATAAAAGAAGATTATGAAAAATCTAGAGCATACAAGCTTGCTAAGGCTATATTAAAACTAAAATTTTGGTAACAAAGATGATAAGACTGAAAAAACTTAAATACAGCCAAAACTAAAAGAAATTATGAATACGCTGGAGATACTGGATTCTGTGTTGGAGCAGGAAATAGCTGCTGAAAAAAGATATGCTTTACAGATAAATAGTATAAGAAAGGCTTTTGTTATTAGAAAAATTATTAATGATATAAGAAAAGAAGAAATACAGCATGCAAGAAAAATAATAGAAAAAATCAAGCAGATAAATCCAGATTTTAATTTCACATTATCAGAATCAGAGATAGAAACAAGATATGAAGGGAAGGACAGCTTAAAACAGATAAAGGAATTTCTAGAGTTGGATATAAAAAGAGAGAGGCAGGCATACAAAAGTTATCTTAATTTTTCAAGCCAGGTATCAGAGCAGGAAATAAAAGTAATGCTCATCCATTTTATAGAGGATGAAAAGCAGCATGAACAGAAAATATTAAATCTTATCGATAATCTGGAAAGATTAGAATAATCTTGGTGATTAAAATGGAAAAGGCTACTTTTTCGGGGGGATGTTTCTGGTGTATGGTTCCTCCCTTCGAAAAATTTGAAGGAGTAATAGAAATAATATCCGGCTATTCTGGAGGAGATGAAGATAATCCCACATATGAAGAAGTATCTTCAGGAGAAACAGGGTATAGGGAGGCAATACAAATAATTTATAATCCAAAAAAAGTTTCTTATGAAGAATTATTAGATACTTTCTGGAAACAGATTGACCCAACAGACCCCAGGGGGCAATTTGCTGATAAGGGGAAACAGTACACAACAGCAATATTTTATCATAATAAAGAACAAAAGAAAATAGCAGAAAAATCAAAGAAAGGCCTTGAAAATTCGAAAAGATTTGACAAGCCGATTGTAACAGATATTTTGCCGTTTAAAAGTTTTTATCCAGCAGAAGAATATCATCAGGGATATTATAAAAAAAATTCAGTAAGGTACAAACTTTATAAAATGGGGTCAGGAAGAGACAGATATATAGAAAAGATGTGGAAAGATGATAACCAAAAGAAATTAACACCAATCCAATACAGAATAACACAGGAAGATGGAACAGAAACCCCGTTCAATAATGAATATTGGGATAATGGAAGAGAAGGGATTTATGTTGATGTTGTATCCGGAGAGCCCCTTTTCAGTTCAAAAGATAAATATGATTCAGGAACAGGGTGGCCTAGTTTTACAAAGCCATTAGAGCCAAAAAATATTGCAGAAAAAGAAGATAAAAAATTATTGGTAAAAAGAAAAGAAGCAAGGAGCAAAAAAGCAAATTCCCATCTCGGGCATGTATTTAATGATGGTCCTGAACCAACGGGTTTGCGTTATTGTATCAATTCTGCTGCATTACGCTTTATTCCTAAAGGGGATCTGGAAAAAGAAGGATATGCAAAATATAAAAAATTGTTTAAAATATAATTATCTGCTTCTTTTAACACCAATTCTAGGACAATATTTATTTATAACGCATTTAGAGCAAAACGGGCTGTTAGTCTGGCAAATCTCTTTTCCATATAAAACAAATAAAGTATTAATCTCAAACCAGTATTCCTTTGGAACAATTCTCATTAGCTCTTCTTCAGTTTTTTCAGGTGTTTTAGTATTAACCCATCCTAGCCTATTAGCAATAACAAAAACATGAATGTCTGTGGGTATGCAGTCAGCAATGCCAAAGCCGAATACCCTTGTTATTGTAGCTGTTTTCCTTCCAATGCCTTTTATGCTCATTAATTCATCTAGCTCAGAAGGAACTTTCCCATTATACTCTTCCAATATTACTTTAGAAACATGCTTTATTGTTTTTGCTTTATTCTTATAATATCCAGAAGAAAATATTAATTTCTCTAATTTTTCCTGAGGTAATTCTAAAATCTCTTCAGGAGTGCTAGCAACAGAAAATAGCGCCTTGCTTGTCTTCTCGGTATTTCTATCCTGTGTCCTTAAGGATAATAAGCAGGAGATTAAGGTCTTGAAAGGATCTTTCTCTAAAGAAGACCTTCTTAGTGTAGGATGTCCATAATCCTTGCTCCATTCCTTTAATGTTTCAATTACTGGGATTACTTTCATTTATCTTATCTATCTCTTTAGAAAGATTAAAATCCTTTTCTGTTGCTTTATTTTCAGAATGTGACCATAAAGTTATCTCTGTTTTGTTATAGTCAATGCAAATGTTTGGGTGGTGGTTTTTTTGTTCTGCAATCTCTGTTATTTTATTAACAAACGCCATATTCTCTTTAAAATTTTTAAATTTAAAAATCTTTTTTATTTTATTATCGGTGAAATCCCAATTATTTGTTTCTTTTCTTCTAACAAGTCCAATTTTTATCTCTTCTGAAAATTTTTCAGCCATATTAAATTTTTCCGATTAAATCAATTCCTGGTTTTAATGTTTTTTCTCCGGGTTTCCAGTTCATAGGGCAGACTTCTCCGCTATTCTCTGCAACATATTTTGCAGCCTGAATTTTCCTTATTATCTCTCCGCAGTTTCTGCCGATAGAGTTGTCATGAATCTCACAGGCTTTTATTATTCCGTCTGGGTCTATTACAAATGTCCCTCTTAATGCAATCCCCTCTTCATCAATATAAACACCATAATTCCTGGATATTCTTCCGCTTGGGTCTGCCAGCATTGGGAATTTTATCTTTTTTATTGTAACCGAACTGTCATGCCAGGCCTTATGCACAAAAGCAGTATCAGTGCTTACACTTATTATCTCGGCATTTAATTCCCTTATTTTTTCATAATTATCTGCAAGTTCTCCTAGTTCAGTCGGGCAGACAAAAGTAAAGTCTGCAGGATAAAAGAATAGAACAACCCACTTCCCCTTATAATCACCCAAACTTATCGTTTTTATATTGTTATCTACAAATGCATCTCCTTTAAAATCAGGCGCAGCCTTGTTTATCATATAATCACCCCCAATTTTTATTTTATTCTACTATCAATTTTCCATTCATTTCTTTATGCCCGGAGCCGCAGGGAATATTACATTTAAATATAAATTCTCCTGCTTTATCGGCAGTAAACTCTACAGTTACTGGCTCATTAGGATAAAGAGTTTCTCTGATGTTATATTCCTTAATCTCAAACCCGTGTGTTACATCTGTGCTTTTTATTATTAGTTTTACTCTATCTCCCTTATTTACCCTTATTATACTGGGATTGAATTCAAATGTTTTTGCCGTAATATCAAATTCCTTTATCTCTTCTTTTGGTTTCTCTATACTTTGTGTTATTCCTTGATTTGTTGTTTCCTCGTTGATAGGTGCTGATTCCTTTTTGGTTGCATTATCGCTGTATGCGCATCCTGCTATGAAAATCAACCCAATCAAAACAAAATATATTTTTTTCATATTATCCCTGCATAACATCTAAGCATGCAAATTTTTCATGCGGGCTATTTTCACTAATTTTTTCGCATTCTCTGCATAAATACGGATTTTTAAGCCCGCTTTTTGTTATTGGCTGGCAGCACCTAGTACATGTTTTTTGTTTCATATCACACCTCTTTAAAATATTATTTTTTCATATTAACAAAATTTTCATTTACTTTTTTCCAATTTATAATATTGAAGAAGGCACTAACATATTCTGCTCTCCTATTTTGGTATTTCAGATAATAAGCATGCTCCCATACATCTAATGTTAATAATGGAATTTTCCCTTCTGATAATGGGCTGTCCTGATTTGCACTACTCACTATTTCTAATTTTCCTTTATCCAAAACCAACCATGCCCATCCGCTGCCAAATCTGTTTATTGCAGCATTGCTGAATTCTTCTTTGAATTTCTCAAAACTTCCAAATCTTTTATTTATAGCATCTGCAATCTTGCCTTCAAATTTAACATCCTTTTTTAATAATGGCCAGAAAAAAGAATGATTTGCATGACCTCCGCCATTATTTCTGACAGCATTCCTTATTTCTTCAGGGATCTTGTTTAAATTTTCTAAAAGCTCATTAACTTTTTTGTTCTGCAATTCTTTATGTTTTTCCAAAGCAACATTCAATTTATCAACATATGTTTGGTGATGCTTATCATGATGAATCTCCATAGTTTTTGAATCTATATACGGTTCCAAAAAGCCATATGGATATGGCAATGGTTCAAGTTTGTACATTTAAATCGCCTCCAAATATTTTGTTTATTTCTTCTTATCTGCCGTCTTAATTAACCAATAAATTGCAGCAATAATAAGCGCAATAATAAGTATCCAAGTTATCCATCCAAAAAACATCATACTATAACCATATCCGTACATCATTTAAATCCCCCCTCAAGTGCTATTTCTGAAATCTTTTTTCTGTCGCTTGGGAACTCTCTTTCCTGTATTTCTTTTGGTAAATCTTCTTTTTTTCCTGGTTTGCCAATAGCAATAATTGCTTCTACATCATATTCATCAGAAATATTCAACTCTGTTTTCGCCTTAACATAATCAAACCCCTGCATTCCATGAACAACAAGCCCTGTTATTGATCCCTGTAAAGCCAAATTTTGCCAGGCAGCACCAGCATCAAAGGAATGTGTTATTGATAATTCTCCATTATGGTCAAATGTTTTCTTTGAAACAATGAGTATTAAAGCTCCAGCATTCTTAACCCACATTTTGTTGAAATCTCCAAGTAAATTAAAGAATTTATTCCAGTGTTTTGTCCCCTTTAGACTATATATAAATCTCCACGGCTGATTATTATATGAAGAAGGCGCCCATCTTGCAGCTTCAAATAAAGTCATAAGCTCTTCCTTAGTTACCGCTCCAGACATTGCTCTAGGAGACCATCTGCTAGGAAATAATTTATCAACCTTATATTCACCTTTCCTGTTATTTATTTTATGTTCCATTTTAGCATTCACACTCTTTATCCTCCCTTTCATTCTTAACAATTTTTTTTAGTCTTTTTTTTGATTCAAGATAGCATAAATCCGGGCACTTTAATTCCTTGATCAATTTTTTTTCTTCTTTTATCATCTTACTCTCCGCATTTTTTACAATAGCCGTAAAATACAACTATTACTGATTCAGTTGTAAATTCTTTGTTTTTTATTTTTTTTATTGTATCTTCCGGAATATTTTTTTGGAATATATCAATAATTTTTTTACATTTTTTGCAGATAAGGTGCTGGTGAAACCCCACCCTTGCGTCGTATCTGTATTCGCTGCCTATTTCGAGCCTTAATATCTCTCCCTGTTCAGCTAATAAGTTTAAATTTCTGTAAACAGTAGCTAAAGTTATTTGTGGTAGCTCTTTTACAACATTATCATAAACCGCCTCTGCATTAGGATGGTTATCAACACTCTTTAGGTAGTTTAATATTTTTATTCTCTGGTTTGTCATTCGTGTAGTCATTTTGTTATTAATAATGATTATTAATTAATATTAACTACTATTTAAATATTTTGGTTCCCTGCAATATAAATAAAGTTTAAATACTAACAAACATTATTATCAAATATGATAGAAACTTGGTTATATTCATTGATAAGTGTATTAATAGTTAGTTTAATCTCCTTAGTTGGGATTATCACTTTGCCAATAAGTACAGAAAGATTAAGACAGTTTTTGATTTATATGATTGCCTTCTCAGCAGGAGCTTTATTTGGGGATGCATTCATCCATCTTCTTCCAGGAATAGTTGAAAAACAGGGATTTACATTTAATATTTCTATTTACATTTTATCAGGAATAGCATTCTCTCTCTTTGTTGAAAAAGTTATTCATTGGAGGCATTGCCATCTGCCGATTACTAAAACCCATGTGCATTCATTCTCAATAATGAATCTTTTTGGTGATTCTGTTCATAATTTTATAGATGGATTAATTATAGGGGCAAGTTATCTGGTAACTATCCAGGTGGGTATAGCAACAACCATTGCTGTAATCCTGCATGAAATACCCCAGGAAATTGGAGATTTTGGAATATTGATTCATGGAGGATTTTCAAAAACAAAAGCAATTTTCCTTAACTTCCTTACAGCACTAACATCAATTATTGGAGTAATTATATCTTTATCATTAAGCTCAAAAGCAGAAAACATTACATTATTCTTAATTCCATTTGCAGCAGGAAGTTTTATTTATATAGCTGGGTCAGATTTAATCCCAGAATTGCATAAGGAATGTAACCTGAAAAAATCATTATTTCAATTAATCTTTTTCATACTTGGTGTATCAGTAATGTTATTCTTGCTTTTATTGGAATAGTAATATAACAGAAAGAATATTCACAAATTTAGAAAAATAAAATTTAAAGTTATAAAGAAATAACAAGATTATACAGTTTTTTAATGCATAGCCAATATTTTTTTATCAACCCTAAGTTCTAAGACTTCAAACTCACCTTTATCTAAATAATCTACACAAATATCATCTATCTGAGGATGAACATAAACCCTGTCTCTGACTTTATCTCCATTGATTTTTAAAACAACAGGAACAAGAGAATATTTGTCTCCACTCCTCCATCTTACAGTCTGGTTTTGAGCATACCCTTCAGAAACAAAATACTCCACGGCAACAAATATTGGTTCAGGATAAGGTGTTTTATATTCTGGCATAAATCTTCCATTCTCATCCGTCTGTTCTACAAGATACTTCTTACTAGTTCCATGATAATAAAATTCTGCATTCCTTTCACATTCAGATAATTCTACTGTCATTTTTTTATCCAGAATAGGCTCTGAGGTACCATCACCCCAATTTAAAACATATTTTAACATTTTTAAGCCTTTCTAAATCATCCATCCGCCAAACAAATTTATTTTTCTTTTAATTTATTTAGTTTTTCATACAATAATAAATCAGATTTTGCACCTTCATAATCTCCAAGACTTTCTCTATTAAGCCCTCTTCGTCTTAACAACCCAGCAACATTTTTATAACCCAAATTTAACGCATTTATAAAATCCCTTTCTGCTCCAAGATAATCCCCAAGTTTATTTTTCAAAACAGCCCTATTTGCTGAGAATGTCCCCTCATTTGGATTTAATTCTATTGCTTTATTAAAATCTTCAATGGCACAGGTTAAATCACTATTCATTCTAATAACTGCTTTGTGGTTATATAGTCTTGAAGAAGTAGGGCATATTTTTATTGATTGATCAAGATCTTCAATAGCTCTTTTATGCTCATTTAATTTTTCATAAACAAGTGCTCGAAAAAAATATAATGTTACATTATTAGAATCTAACCTAATAGCTTTATTATATTCTTCTCTAGATTTTTCAAATTCTTTCAATCTAAAGAAAACCAATCCACGATAAAAAATAGGAGAGGGTTTGGAAGAATTTAACAATGAGTCGGTCTTTGTAAAATCATTAAGCGCTTCCTCTAGACTATTGTATTTAAATTTTAATACCCCCCTTACAAAATAAAGTCTAGGACTCTTTGGAAACAAGTTTATTCCTCTGTCAAGTACACTAATAAACCATAAATCCAACTTTTTTTCAAATTTTTTGTCATTTGATTCATCTATTAAGTCTGATAATTCAATCTCTCTCTCCAACTTTTTAAAAAAATTCATTTTCTAAAACATCCATCCGCTAAAAAAGAAAATCAAACCAGCTATAATAACTCCAAAGTAAACTGTCTTATTCCACATTAATATCTTTGTTCCGTCTAAATTCCACACCGGAATCATATTGAATAAAGCCAGCCAGGTATTAATCATAAAGCCATATCCAAAAACCTGTGACCAAAAGCCAGTGCTGATTATCATATTTAAAATAAAAAATAAAGCAGCCAGTATTAAATTAGTCAAGGGTCCGGAAAGTGAAATTTTTCCATTCTTCTCAATATTCACATACCCATTAATAAAAACAGCGCCAGGAGCAGCAAATACAAATCCGAAAAAACTCATTAGAACTGCCAGTACAAGCATGCCGTTAAATGATTTGAATTCAGCATAGCATCCATACCTCTGTGCAACAACCTTATGAGCCATCTCGTGGGCAAGAAAGCCGATACCAACAGTTAATCCAGCTAATAATAAAGTTAAAACAAAACTTGAAGAAAAAATATTTTCATTCAAAACAATAGCAAATGCAAGGCTTATTGCAACCCATGCCTTTAAAAGTTCCAGGCCCTCGCCCTCATTTAATCTTAATCTTTTCATCATTTTTCTTTTCATTATTTAACTTGTAGGCAAAGCCTGCAAAACATTTTTTGGCTAATCTGCTGGAATCTTTTATAACCTCTGCAGCATTTTTCCTCCGGACATCTCCCCATTTAACCATTCTTCTTAAGGCAGCCTGAACAGATGTTAAGCTCTGCCCTGTTCTTCCAGCTATCTCGTGGCTTAATAGCCATCCATCGCTTTTTTTTAACTCTCTTTTAACTTCTTCTTGTCCCATTTTCTAATTCAGCAATCCCTATTAATCTCCATCTTGCACCAATCATTCTGGACAGAGTAACCATGTCTTTTTCTGCAATGCATAAAGGTCTCCTCAATATAAGATGTACAATATCTTTTTTAAGATTATCTACAATGCCAACACTTACAGAACTGTTAACATTTATCATTAATGATTCCCCCCTTTTGATTGGTTCAACAACCAAATCATCCTTTGCTCCTACAACCCTGTCTAACAGCTTGATTTTTAAATTTAACTCATTGAAAACATCAGGCATTTTATCAGGTAAGCCAAGAACACTTCCGGCTAAATTATCTGCTTTGACAATTGATGGATCTAGCTCTGTCATTATCCCGCAGCTTCCGCCAGGAGTAATTTCTTTAACACTCTCCCCACCAACCTTTAATCCTATTATTTTTGTTCTTACACTCTTCCATTTGCTTTGTTTTCCCTCTTCTTTTAATCCAGGCCTTATTTCAATCTCCTGATTAATGCTTAATTTTCCCTGCTTTAATGCCCCGCCAAGTACTCCCCCGGCTAAATCTTCCCATTCACTTCCTGGTCTGTTAATATCAAAGCTTCGGGCAATATAAATTAACGGGTCTTTATCCAAATCTCTTTTTGGGGTCTTAAAATTTTTTTCTATCTCTTCAACCAGTAAATCAATGTTGATATTCTGCTGTGCACTTATAGGAATTATTGTAGCCCTTTCAGCAATAGTTCCCTTGATAAAATTCTTAATTTGTTCATAATTTTTTATGGCATTTTCTTTATCAACTAAATCAATCTTATTCTGTATAATTATAATATTTTTTACTCCAATAATTTCTAAAGCCATTAAATGCTCTCTCGTTTGTGGCTGGGGGCATTCCTCATTTGCAGCAATTAATAATAAAGCAGCATCCATTATAGCAGCGCCGGATAGCATCGTAGCCATTAGAGTTTCATGGCCGGGAGCATCAATAAAGCTGACCTTCCTTAATACACTTGCTTTTCCGCCGCAGCTGCATTTCTCACTTACCCCATACTTTTCGCATTTTTCGCATCTGTAAAAAACAGCATCAGCATAGCCTAATCTGATAGTAATCCCTCTTTTGAGTTCCTCACTATGGGTGTCTGTCCATTTTCCGGATAATCTAGAAACCAATGTAGTATTATGACAAAGTACTCCCCCATATCCTCCAAAGAAATTATGATATTTTGGAACAGTTAGATCTATTAGATAGTCATCGTAATCTACCTCAGAAATTTTATTAACTTTATCATAAAATATAGGACCAGTAAATGAATTTTTTAAATAATTAATAAAAAGTTTAGATTTTTTTGATAATTCTTTATTTTTTGAATCTCTTAAAATATTATTAATAAAAAAATCACTTATTTTACCTTTTTTTTTGACTTCATCTATATTCTTATACCATTTTCTGTTTTTTTTATCTGTAAATGTTTCATTAATAAAATTTTTAAATTCATCAATGTTCACAGGTGTGAATATTCTTTTTCCAATTCTTTTTTTAGAAAGACTATTTATATAACTTATAATTTTATTATTTTTGTTCTCATCGTTAAAACCAATTCTCTGTAAAAAAAGCATTAAATTCTCATAACCAGATATTGACAAATAATAATAAATTCTTTTTTTCTTTAGCTTACTATTGGTGGCACATTTTTGTGATTTACTTAGGTTGGTAATTATCCCAAATTCAGATAGAATATAAGATAAGATATTTATATTATCCTTATTGGCTTGACTTAAGTTAATTTGGCCTGATTTATTATTAGCTTCTGCTTCAAAAGTAAAAAACCATTTTAAGAACAATTTTTTATGATTCTTAGATAAATTTAATAACCAGTTAGGAATTCCACTCTCTCTGCTATTACCTGTTTTTAGGTCAAATTTGAATTTTAAGTAATCTACAAATGATTTATAGTCATAATGAAAATCTTTATCACTTATTTTTTTATAATCCAAACCTAAACTGGATAAATAATCTAAAACTTCATTTCTCATATATTTATAATTTCTTTGACATAAACTAACCCTCTTATGATCAGCATATCCTTCAGCTATAAAAAATGCTAAAAATTTAACAAAGTTCTCATCAAATTTCATTTCTCTAAATTTAACAAACTGTCGCTTACAATTTTTTTTATCACAAAATATAATCTCATCTTTATTCAATGGAGCAATTTTCATTTTTTGCAGATAAGCTATTATTTTTTGTTTATTGTCATTGCTTAAATTATATTTCTTTTTATCAATATCACTTAGAACTCCCCCATTTAATTTACAATTTTTTTCAAAGTTATTTCTAGATTGCATAAGTAATTTTCTTATCAAATCTAAATCTTCATAACTACAAATTTCTAAATTTTTAAAATTATTTGTCTTTCTTTTGATATATAAAAAATCTTTTTTAATGATAATATAGTATACTTCCTTTAATCTATCCAAATAATTTTTATCATAATTCTTATTAGATGGAATATTTAAATTTCTTAATACAGCAATATAATCCCCTTCTTCTATTTTATCACTGGACAGCCAGGATAAATTCCCATTCCTGTTTACTAATAAAGGGTGAGATTTAGTAAGTCTGATCTCTCTCCCAGTTAATGTTTTAATAAAGTTTAATTTTCCTTTATATTTTTGACAAAATAGTTTTGCCTTTGCTCTTCTTATATTCAATCTATTATCCAAGGAATATGTGTACAAATTATCGATATCGTATGCTTCTTCATTTTCTTTTTTATAGATAAGTCTGCCTTTATTTTTAGCTAAATTTATTAACTCTCTTCCTTTGATTAATTTATTATTTATTAATACAGTTTCATCTACAGAAAGACATTTTCCGTGGTCGACATGACCCACGAGACCTATATTAATCTCTGGCTGTATTATTTTATCCCCCATAAGAAAAATAGTAAAAGTGAGTGTTTATAAAATTAATCATTATCAAAAAAAGAATAAAAAGAAAAAAATTATTTTGTTTATCTCTTTTTTCCTGAATAGTTTCTCATTAACTTGCCGATACCTACTGCCAAGACTGCTAATGGAATAATCCACTTGGACAGTGCGTCTAATTGACTTATGCCTATTAAAGGCAATATTAGCAAGACACCGATTAAAGTGACAAGCCATGCAGTTAATTTTGCCATAATTCACCTCCTTTTTAATACAAATGATAAGAAAAGCTAGTTTAAATATGTTTTCATAAATTTTCTTTAATCCTGTCTCTGCCGCCTCTTTTATAAACTCTATACCTTCTTTTCATCTTTTTGTCATTTTTCCCTTTTCTATAACTTGGATTTGCATAGTCTGACATAAGATAAAAGAAGAACAACTTACTTATAAAAATTACCCTGTTTTAGATTCTGGAATTCTCTCTTTTCTTTTTCTCTCACTCAAAAGCAAGAAATAGTATTCTTCAAGATTTTTTTCATTACTCTCTCCAAATATTTCTCTAAATTCTGTTTTAATAAACAAACTACACCTCCCTGAATCCGCATAACTCAACAGTTTATTCCCTCTATCTAACCTTTTTAATATTTCATACTCTTCATTAATCTTTCTAACTAAATCTATTATCCTAGAATTATATTCTTGTGGAGGCATTATAAAAATTTATTTTTGCTCGCCTGTAATATGGATATGCTCTTTATCTTCTTTTATCTCAATCTCTTTTAAATCATTAATAACAAGATCATGCCCCAATAACAAGTAATTAACATCCAAATCTTTAATAACAATCTTATGCTTTCCTTCAAATTCAAAGATTTTTTTTGGTGCTTTATTGCATAAATGCGGATTATTAACATCAAATAAATCTACAAAGCAGTCTCTTAAATCAGAATCTTCCTTGCAGTTAACTCTCTTTCTTCTTCCTATAATTACACTTTTAGTTTTCAGTTTTTTATTGAACATTTTGATATTTACCAACCAAATATTAATTTTCCTAAACCTTTTTTTTCAGATAAATATGCTATTTCAACTCCCGGTTGAGTTACATGATAGAATGGAACCATAACTATAGCCGCAAGTTTGTTACTTGTACAATTACCCCAACATCTATTATTGAAATCTTCTTTGCTCTCTCCGAAATGCGCAGCACCTAAAGCGCCACCAAAAATACCGGCGTTCATAAGAACAAAAGGATAAATAGAATAAAAAAAATTTCTTGCTTTTTTTATAGAAAAAACAGGTTCTGATTCTATTGGATGAGGGTAAGTTACATCAAAAAATTCTGTCCCCATATTTTCAATAGACTTTTTTATCAGTTCGTAATTTTTATTTTCAATTTGTTCAATCATTTTTTTCTTCTTCCTTTTCTTTTCCTTTTGGTTTTTCTTCCTTCACTTCTTTCTTTTCTTCTATCCCAAAGCACTCAGCTACTGCTTTCTTACCATATGTTAAAACTTTTAAATTTAACTGTGTTGTTCTGATATCTACAACAGCACCAGCAACACTCTTCCTGCTTATCATCCCTTTTTTGCCTTTTCTTATCCCAACACCGCCTTGAGCATAAATCTTAACCATCCCGCTTGACTCTATTCCTTTTCTCATTGGAAACCCGCTATCATTACTCCCGCCGGTTATTTCTAATTCATACCCGCTCATACCAATATTATCACCTTTAATCTTGTCCCCAATCTTTAATCCCTTTAGAACATCAGCTTCTTTCTCATTCAATACCTTTTGGTATGTTTTTGCGTTCTTTACATCCCCGACACAGATTCTCAATTCAACCATTTATATCCCCCACATAGGATTATTTTTTCTCTTTATCATAGCTATTTCCTTTAACAACTCCACTTCATCACCCTTTAAAAACCTTTTCAATTCCTTTATCTTTCTAAAATCATTCTCATGAATATCAGAATAAAGCACTTTATTCTCAAATAGATTTCTGCCGACAGTTGCACCCGGCAGAGAAACAGCAACCTGTTTGCCTTTTTCAATCTCATTGATATTTTCTCCCTCTAGTTGTATGCTCTTAACTTCAGAAATCTTTTTTCCATTTTCATTTAAAACATCCCTGCCCGTCTTTAAAGTTCCTGCAAGAACCTCAACACCAACAACAGCAGGATTGCTCTGTCTGAAAACACAGCCGGTTAAAACCATAAGTTTGAATGGCCTCCTTACAGACTTTAATTTTTCATCCTCTGATCTTCTCTTTTCTCCATTCTGCCATTTTTCCAGCTCATCAACAATCTTGTAGATAATGTTATGATTAATAATTTTGACATCCCCTTTGTCCTTAACCTTGACATTGAATCCGACAACAAGCCTGTTCCATGGAATTTCCTCAGCACTTGCAGCACTAATATCTTTTTTATTGATATCCCCGATATTTGCTTTTTTAATCAGAATATTTTTTTCTTTTAGCAGCCCGATTAATGCCTCTAAACTTCCTAAGCTGTCTGCTTTGACAATAATCCCCTCATTATCAGTTTCAATTAATACTTCATTAATCTCTTCCTGAATCTCTTTCTTTACTCTTTCAACATCTTTATTTGCAACCCTTAATGGCATGCCAGAAACAACACCGCTGATTCCAGGAGCAAATATTTTTACACCAGCAGCAGCTGTAACCTCTTTAACATCAATTAACTCCTTGCACTTTCTTCCGCCAGGCTCATATAATGCCTTTACTTTGGTAACAATAGCTTCCTCTATCCCGCCAATAACAATCTGGTCTTTTTCTTTTATCATTCCGTCATACAAAACAACATTTAATGTAACCCCAATCCCCTGTTCTTCCTCTACCTCAAGTATAACCCCCCTTCCCTCTTTATTTGCATCAATCTTTAATTTGTTTTCAAGGAATTTCTGTGCTAGTCCTGTTAAAACAGCCAATAATTCCGGCAATCCCTCTTTGGTTTTGGCGCTGACAGGCACCATAGCTATCTGCTTTGTAAAGTCATCAACCCGGTCAAATCTCTCAGAATTTAATCCAAACTCGCTCAGCTTTCCAACAATATTATATAATTTCTTGTCAAGTAATTCTTTGGTGTTTTCACCCTGGCTGTTAATGCTTTTTAGCAATCCGTCTTTTCCAGTTCTCCAGCCAGACAGTAAATCTATTTTATTTAAGGCAATAATAAATGGGGTCTTATATTTTTTTAAAATATCAATACACTCTAAAGTCTGCTGTTTAACCCCTTCATTAATATCAACAACAAGGATAGCAATATCAGCTAGATTTCCTCCCCTTCTTCTTAGGTTATTGAAGGCAGCATGCCCCGGAGTATCTAAAAATAATAAGCCAGGAATCTTGATCTTTTTTATGTCAATAGCATTTTTTGTAATCTCAGAAATAATATCAAAGGAAATTTTTGTGCACGAGATGCACTGAGTAATAGCCCCTGCCTCGCATGCAGCAACAGCAGTCCCTCTAATCTGGTCTAAAATTGTGGTATTATGAACAATAAAACCATTTGCAACAAAGGTTTTTGTGTCGTTTTCAGTAAAATCATATACCCATTCACTATCAGAAAGAACCTTCTCTATATTTTTTATTTTTACAAAACATAAATCTGTATTTGTAAATTTATCAAAACTTAATATTTTGTTTATGTATCCAGAAGAATTTTTCAATATAAGTTCCCATTTTCTTAACATTGCTTTTCCGAAATTAGTTATAAACAAGCCTTTTCCATTTTTATCAATCAAACCGTCATTAACCAAACTTATTAAATTATTATAATGGATTTTTTTGTCATCTAAATTCTGTAATATTTTAATATTTTCTTTAATTTTATTTTCTAATTTATCTTTACTTTCATTAACTTTTTGTATAAATCTCTTTAATACCTCTAATGTAAGATTTTGATCCTTTTCATACCTGCCCCAATAAGGGATATTCAACTCCGTTTTACTCAAACCCAAACTAACTCTCAGCTCTTTAATCTCTCTATAATTCCATGGAAAAATATCTAACTTTCTATTTGAAACTGATTTTTTTAGAATTAAACTTAAATTTTCTTGTTTTCTTTTTAATTTAAAACCTATTTTTTTATTAAAATTATTTAAACTTTTTTTACCTGCTATAATAAATTCATGATAATTCTTACCATTATTCGCCTTTTTTTCTCTGTAATAAGGCAAACAACCGAAATAAAGCAAAAGCAATGGTAATTTTTCTGCCATATTTTTACTTGCAGTCGTTATAGCAATCTGCCCTTGTTTTACATCACTATAACCATCTGTATCAAAATAACCTGATAAATATTCTCCGCTAAATTTTTCATCAGCTAACTGAACAACTTCAGGAATCCCAATAGTATAGCTTTTCTTATGTTGTGGGAAATCAAAAATTTTATTTAAAAAATAATAAAATGTTTCTCCGCCTTTATGATATACCTCTCTGCAAGTTCTTCCCTGCCTTATTATACTATCTACTCCCATATTTTTTAAAACTAAAGAACATTTTTCAAGCACTTCATCATCCTCATTAAATAATTTCTCTCCTCTAGAAAGCCCATCTCCGGTAAGCAACCCAACCAAATAAAAAAGATCTTTTAATTCTTGTTCAGATTTGGGTAATTTTATCCATTTACTTGTATGACCTGCTCTTTGTTTTAGTGAACTTTGTTTTATTAGCTCTATGTGATTATAAATTTCTTTTATACCGAGCAAACCACATAATTTAACTAAATGTCTTAATCTAAATATCTCTTTTTTAAAAGAATATCTGAAATATAGACTAGGGATTTCCTTTTCTATATCAATAATTTTGTAGTTTTTTGAACTTTCATTTATTCTTTTCAATAAAATCTTATCAGGTTTGCACACAAACAAACTATCTTCTTTTATTTTATTGAATATATAATCAACAATTTCCGAGTGAGATAGCTTCTTTCCATTTAAATGCCTGGAATATAAAACCCCCTCTCCCTCTTTCAATTCATCAGCTCTCTTTTCTTTGATTTCCAAACCATCTAATACAAAAAAAGGATGCTCAGGAGTAACAGTTATCTCTGTATTCAGGGTTGTTTTACATTTTATAAGCTCTTTTGGGGATTTTAACTTACATAATATCTGTGGATTTTTTGTAGTTAAACACTTATCTGATGCATTAAATGAGAATAATGACAAATCTTTTAAATCAATGTATTCTCCTCCATTTATCCTCTTTATATCATTTTTCTTGGATAATTCTTCCCATAAATTCTCTATTTTTTTTATTCTTCCATCTAATAGAGGGATCAGTGTGTTTGCATGTACACATTTTCCATGGTCAACATGACCGATTACAGTACAGATTAGGCTTCTTATCTTTTCCATTTTAACTCAAAATAATAACGAGAAAACCAATTTTTAAGCCTTTTGGATAAACTAAAATATTATTCTAAGAAAATAAATTAAAATTGTTCTTTTGCAAACATCCAATCAGGCATTTCTGTACTAAGATCATCTTCTTTTCTGGGTAATCCCCCATAATATCCACAAACATCTTTGCCATAACACCGATATGCTTCTGCATCACTCATAAACCTATTTTCCCATGATGATTCATAGTCTTCCATTTTATTTGTTAAATATTACCTGATTATAAAGATTTCTATCTTAATTCATCTTCATGGCTTAGCTTATACTCAACTAATTCCGAGTCAGAGAACCATAACTTAATTTCTTTTTTAGCATCCTCTTTGTTTCCGGAAGCATGGACAATATTCTTTACATTCTTTTTATTCTCATTGGCATAATGCTTGCTTATATGGCAGTAATCTCCCCTGATGGTTCCAGGCAGTGCCTCATGAGGATAAGTATTCCCGCATATTTTTCTGACATTCTCAATAGCGCTTACTCCCTCCAAGACAGCAGCAATTACTGGTCCTTCTTTGATGTAATCCAATAATCTTTTCCAAACATCCATCCCGTGTTTTTTACCAATATCCTCTGTATAATGCCTCTTGGCAAATTTACCATCAATCCAGACCAATTTCAAGCCGATTATCTTTAATCCTCTCTGCTCAAACCTTTTTAGAACCTCTCCAATTAATCCTCTCTTTACTCCATCCGGCTTTACTAATATTAACGTTCTTTCAATCATGCTTTAAAATTCTAATAACTAACTTATATCAGTTATGTAACTACTCAAAAGAAATAACTAATCGAAAGCTTTATAAATAAGCAAAACGCCCTAATTTCTATAAAATAATGCTTACATGGGGGAAATAAACATGACAGATTATTCAATTGAAGGAAATCCAATTGTGGATCCAAAATTAGTTCCAATAATAGGAAATTTAGTTTATAATGATTTAGGACAAGAAGTTCTGGCATTGCATAATGAAAAATTCAGAGGAGTAAAAAATATAGAAGATAAAAATAGTTATAAAAAAAGACAGCCACTTTCTTTTTCAAATATTCCAAGAATTCAAAGCTATGCTCAAATTTTGAGGGAAATATTTCCACATACCCATGTTTTAAGTGATGTAGAAGTTGTTCAATACTGGAATGCAATACCAGAAAGAGATTCAACCTATGCAGATACGAACAGCGTTGTAATCTTTCCTAAAGAAGGTTCTGAAGGTTCTAATGAAGATTTAAGGAAAATAGTCTTAGGGATTGTTGGAAAGAAAAGCAAGTTTCCATTGGTAGTTTCTGGCTTAGGAGTAGAAAAAGCAGACAATAATTATGGATTTATATTTATAGGAACAGATTTTACAAAAGCAAGAGAAGCACCTTACTTAAGCCATGATGGAAAAGTAAGCTTTAATGGAAAAGAATTAGTTTCATCTGAAGAAGGTGTAGGTGTATTGACTTCAGATAGTCAATCAGGTCTCAGGAGGCTCTATCGCTACGGGTAGGTTGGGCTGGATGCCAGGCTTGACTATCTACTTGGCTCGTATGAGTCTGGTCGGGTACAAGTTGTTCAAGACCCGCAGGGTCGAGATGAAAAACTTAAAAGTATTAGCTAAATAATTAAGGAGAAATAAAATGTTAGAAAAAAATACTACAGTATTAATGGAAAAAGGAATGGAAAATAAAGTAGGTTATATAGATTTAAAAGATGCTTTATGTACACTTGATGAATATTTAGTGAAAGGAAAAATATTCTATAATCCTTATCAAAACTTGGAAAAATTTGATGGGAGAAGAAGATTTGCAGTAGCAATAGGAGAATTAAAACCAAAGGGGCTTAGAAGACCTTACACTACACAATTTTTTGTAATATACCCCAAGGTTGAACATGATGTATTTATTTCTCATTTAAGCGAGCAAGATAACAATAACATACTAAAACATTTAAAAGATGTTGCTCAAGAAAGAGGATTACATTTGGTAGAAGGAGAGTTTACAGATACATTATTTGGGGATAATACTTATCATTTTTTTAAATTAGATAAAGTAAAAAAACCACTATCGGAAAGACTATTGGAAAGAATTAGAGGAAATTGAGTAAGAGGAATTAACAAAATAAAATGTTACAAAAACTATACCAAAAAACAAAAGGAAAAGGATTAGTAAAAGCATTGTCTTTGTTAGTTGGGCTAGGATTAACAAGTCCGGCATTAGCTAAGGATAATGATAAACCAATAGAGTATTTTAAAATTAATGTTAAACCAAAAGGTTATTTTGAAGCTGCTGGAGAAATAGCTCAGTTTACAGGAGATAATTATTTGACAGAGGTTTATGGAAATGCCTTTGGTGGTTCAGTTGGTGGTGGAGTTAGAGTTAAAGGACCATTGCATGTTGGTGGGAGATTAACATTTTTAACAGGTTCGGGAGATCTTGAAAAAGAAAGAAGTTTTTTCTCACAAAAATCAGAAACACAAACACTGACAATTGTGGGTTTAGAGCCATATTTAGAACTGAATATAGGAGAATCTCTTTTTACAAGAATGGGTTATGGTAGTTATTCGGTTTTTGACAAACTAAGAGAACAGGAAAGGTCATTTTTCAAAGAAAAATATTCTGAGGATACATATAAAGACCATGGATTTGGAATGTTTTATGGAGCAGGTGCAAGGATACCACTAACAGCAGTTAACTCAGAAGTAGATGGATCACTAATGATTGAATTTAATTCAAGAAATGCATCACCAGTAAAGACATTATCAGCAAGAGTTGGTGTTGACCTTAATTTCTAAAAATGTTCAAAAAAATCTTATTAGCAACTTCTTTAATATCTTTATTTGCATTAACAGATTCTATAAGCTCAAGAGATACCTTCCTTGATGATAATAGGGTAAGTATGTATTATCTTTGGAAGATGGGTCTCCCAAAGGATTTTCACACAAGAGAATGGGATAATGTAGGATTCAGTAAAAAACAAAAAGAAGTGCTAAAAAATATTTGTCTAAACGGAAAATACAATCCTAGCAATGGAGACTCAAAATATGTTAGTCCGATATGGGCAGATGAACTCTTAGAAACTTATGGCTGGAACTAGCCCTTTTCGTAGCTTTTTGTCCATTTAAAATTTCTTGGTTTTCTGTTTAGTTTTAACAAATTTCTCTCGCACTTAGAGCTGTCAAAATAAAGGATTTTCCCGTCTTTCTTGACAAACATCTTTCCCGTTCCTTTGGGAATAACTTTTCCGCAGAATGAACAGCTTACCATTATCCGCCTCTCTTATTCTGAAGTAATTTTCTTGCTTCAATCTCAGTTTCTCTTAGCATTAAAACATCACCAAGCCTTACAGGTCCCTTGACATTCCTTCTTAAAATCTTTCCAGCATCTCTGCCTTCAAGAACTTTGCATCTTACCTGCATTATCTCCCCTCTTGTCCCTGTTCTTCCAACCAACTCTTCAACAGTTGCAGGGACTGCCTGAGAAAAATTAATATTGCCTGTTGCAGCCTCTGGTTTAACCTGCTCAACATAGCCGGTCTTTTTTTGTTTTAATTCCTCTCTTCTCTTCTCTTTCCTTTTCTCTTTGCTTTCTTTGCCTTTATCTTTAACCATTTTACTTCAATACTTTCTTATTAATATCGTCAATTAGTTCTTTAGCTTCTCCTGCTTCAATAATTGCAATAGCTGAGCATGGAACATTTAACCCCGCAGCAGCCCCGACTTCAGTCTTTGATTTTATCGGGATGCATGCAATCTTTTTTTCCTCGCAAAGAATTGGTATGTGCATGACAACCTCTATTGGATTGACATCTTCAGCGACAATAACAAGCTTAGCAATTCCCCTTTCGATTGCCTTGGTAGCCTCATTGCTTCCCTTTTTAATCTTTCCAGAAGCCCTTGCTTTTTCAACTGCATCTAAAGCCTTTTCTTGTAAATCTTTGGTTACTTCGAATTTAACATTTAATGACATTTTAAACCTCCATACATATCATTGGTTTATCAGAGTTTATAAAATAACCATTTAAAAAGCTTTTCATTATTTATTTCCCAAGGGTTTCTAGAAAATCAAATTCTTCTTTAAGCCAAAACAGTCTATTCCTATAAACCCTCTCTAAAGCAACAAAAATCATTTCAGGATTTTTAACTCTATCTCTTAATATTCTTGCAGCTATTTCAGGATGCACTATAACATTTTCATGATTATCATATTCTAAACAACTTAGACTGGGGCGTGCAAGACAATGTCCACCATATCTAGCTTCTCCCCACGCATATTCACATCCATCTATATCAATATCCAAAATAGAAGGTTCTTCAATTACAGGTAAATCTAAGATATTAATCAAATAATGAGCAATATCATTAAATCTCAAAACCTTACAATTTTTTCCAAATTTCTCTTCTTCCTCTCTATCTCTTAAATCCTCAAAGAGTCCACTAGATATTCTTTCTCCAGAAGCGGTTATCACCCTGTTTATCTTATTCCTTATTGAAGAGAATAAGATATGGGACATATAACTACCACTACTAACTTTTTTTTTCTTTTTTTCATGACAATCGTGATGTGCATCGAATCTCACTATTGTTACAGGATCTTTACTATTTTTTAATAATTCAACCATTGTAGGATAAACATGAACATGGGGATCAGCAATTTGAAATGGCAAACCCAGCATATGATTTTTTCCATTAGAATGATTCTCTTCTAAGAATTTCTCTAATTGATATCCCAAAGTAGGAGGATAATTAATATTACTTGTTAAAGAGATTATTCTGTAGAATCTTTCAGAAAGTTCTTTGTTACATCTCTTCCTTTCATCATTCATTGATTTATCATCATCAATCTCTTTTAATCTATCCAAATAATTTTGGTTTTCAAATTCCATTCGGCTAGATAACATAACCCCCAATCTTTCAATAAGTTCCATAAAATCTGTATCCCCAACTCTACACCTGAAGACATCAAAATCTTTACCAAAATTACCAATAGATTTGAGGATACTCTCAAGTTCTTTTGCCATTTTTGATATAACAATCCCCCAAGTAAACAAAAACATCATTAAAATTTCTTTAAAAAGCTTTCCTTTAAAAAAAATTAAAAATAAAAAGAAACAGAACTAGACTTTATTTTTATTTATTTCTTTTTCTTCTTTGCCATTTTAACCTCTTTTATTTGTTATTATTTATTATATAGATAGTGTTTTACTTATTTATTAACCTTTCTATAATTTTTTATTTACTAACTTTGTTTTTTTAATTTTGTAAATCCCGGTAAACTCATTCTCCATTATTTTATCCGCTTTGATTATATTTATTTTCTTTTTGAATATTGGTCCGTCTATGACTAATGTCTCTGCTTCTCCGCCTTCAAACGCAAGATTTATGCCTATTTTTTTATTAATCTCAACCAATTTATCAACATCTTTATTTGTTATTATTCTTCCAAGCCATGACTCATCAAAGCCGTAAGCAGAAATTTTTATTATAACAAATTTGAATTTATTTTTAATAATTTCTCTTAACTCATCTTCCTGATTCATCTGCCATAGGGGATTAACACATTTCAAATCAAGCTCATCGCATATTTTTTGTATTCTTTCTGCCTGATATTTTGAAGCAAGAGCCCCTGTAACAATCCCCTGGATTTTAAATTCTTTAATTGCTTCTTTTATTACATCTTTTAAGTCCTTTAACTCTTTCTCCTTTTCTCCCTTGGTTGTCTTTTTTATTAATGGAAGGCCAATGCATTCTGCCTGTATCTCGCAAAGATGTATATTTGGGGTATGAAACATATAACTATCCTCATTTTCAGATATAACAGAAATCAGGCAGATAATTTCATTCTCTTTCATAGCCTTATACATGGCAAATGTAGAATCCTTCCCACCAGAGAATAAAACTGCTAATTTCATCTGTGAGTAAACCAAAAAACAAATTTATTATTTTTTTCCTGTAAACAGCAGAAGAAGTTTCTTTCACACTGGATTACCTCATTAATCTTTAATTTTTTGATTCCTTCTTCTCCCAATCCTTTCTTTATTTTGTTATCATCCATTTTAATCTCAACATCAACTAGATTTTTTCCGACAGGAAGCCAGTGGATTAATTTGGCATTAAGCTTTTCATCCATTTCCTTGCTGAGAAATTTTCCGTCCATAAAATTAAATAAGTGCATAAATCTGTAAACTCTTCCTTTCTCTAATTTATCCTGCACGTAAAATTCATCCCCTGTTTTGAATTCTCTGAATCCCCTCTTTTCATCATCAGGATGTAAATGAACCTTAACAGTTAATTTTGGGGCATTCTTGATTTTAATTTTTTTTGGCTCTTCAACAAAATAATACCTGTTGCACTTTTCAACTATCCTTCGGTTATAGGCATAAAGATTATCCATATCAACATCTATATTATTCCTGTTAACCCCTAAGTCTTTTATAAAATTAGTAATTGCCTCTGCTTGAAACCCTCTTTTTCTTAAAGACATTATTGTTCCTGTTCTTATATCATCCCATCCCTCTAATTTCCCCTCTTTGATTAATTTTTTTGTTTCAGAAGTGCTCTTTACCCCTTTGACATATAATTTTCCAGTATAAATTGTTTCAGGATATTTCCACTTAAAATAATCAAACAAATATTTCTGCCTGTCATCACTCACACTCAAATCAATCCCCCTTATAATATGTGTAATCCCAAATTCATGGTCATCTATTGCAGAAGCAAAATTCAATAAAGGCCATACCCTTGTTTTGTTATCTAATGGGTGCTTGCTTTTTTCAGCAATTCTGAATGCAGGCCAGTCCCTGACAGCAGGATTTTTATTTTTTAAATCAGTTTTAACTCTAGCAACAGCCTCTCCCTCTTTCATGTCAAAGAATCCATCCCAGTTATAGTTTTCCTCGCATCCGCATTTTTCTCCCCTTTGCAATAACTTGCTCTTTTTTTCAGGCTCGCATTTACAGATATACATCTTTTTCATTTTAAATAATTCCCATGCATATTTGTAATAAATATTAAGCCTGGAGCTCTGCTTTACAGTCTTCCATGGCTTGATTCCCAGCCATTTGAAATCATCTTCAAACCATTTGTAAGCATCCTTTTCAGGAATTTTTACCTTAGGATCAGTATCATCAAATCTAAGCAGATATTTTCCATTATATTTCTGGCAGTACAGCCAGTTTAATATTGCCTGTCTTGAATGTCCAAGGCTCATCGCGCCATTTGGATTCGGGGCAAATCTCATTATGGCCTCTTTTTTCACATTTTCTAATTCTGGCAATTCTTTTTTTTCCTCTTTTGGCTTGTCCTCGATTAAGGTTGGATCAATCTCCATTAATTTAGAAATCCTCTCGCCCATTTTCATGCTGTTTACCTCTTCAATTATTTCTTTAACCTCTTTAAATAAAGCCTTTTTGTCTTTCACATCTTTTACTTCTGCAAAGACCTTTCCGACAACAGCCTTAAAATCAGCTTTTTCATACTTCACAGCATTCTGAAGAGCAAATTTAAAAATAATCTTTTTTATATCCATAGAATTAATAAATTAAAGTGAATATATAAACATTACTTTTTGCTTTTAGCCTTGATAAAATCCATTATATACTCATACCCGTCTTTTTGATGTGGGAGAAGGCACTCAGAGCAGTCCTTAATTCCTTCTGCAGTAAAACTATACTCTCCTCCGCAATCATCGTGATGATAAATAGGGCAGAAACAAAACAAGCAGTTTAAATCAGTATTTTTACAAGGATAAAATTCACACTCTTTATTAGAAAAATGTTTATGGCTCATCAGTTTTATTATCTTTTTTAACTATCCTGATAACTAAAACAACAAATATTCCTGCCAATAATACCAAAGTAGCGCCTATAGCATAATTTCTTATACCCGGCTTGCTTACAGCAGCACCAGTTACTTCCTCTAATCCCTTTTTCTCTTCTGTTTTTTGCTCTTCTTTTATTACTTCTTTCTTTTCTACTATTGTAATCTCTTTAACTAAAACTTCTGCCATGCCATTATAGATATTTACTAATTTAACATTCAAATCATTTTTTCCATCTGCACTAATATCAACCTGCTTTGTCTCTCCTGTTTTTAATTCTACTTCAATAGGATTGCTTTCGAATACTATAACAGCACTATCTTCTTTTATCTGCTTTACATAAATAGTATGTTTCTCTTCTTTAAACTCAAATGTTCCCTTATTTCCCAAGTCTAAATATCTCCCAACACCATTTACAATATCAACTTCAAGCTCTGTCCTTTTTGATAAATCATTTACAGCTATATTCCTGCTTGAGCTGCCACCTGAACTTGAACTTGAAGAACTTGAAGGTGCTGGTGTCTCTGGTGCCGGTGCCGGTATTGTTATATCGTTTACACTAAACCTTGCTGTTTCAGGTGCACTCACTCCATCAGGAAAAATACATTCACACATTCTTGCTTCTGCTAATGGTCCAGTTCCGCATCCAATCTCTTGACTTAGTTTATAAGAATTACAACGGCTCCAAGTGCTGCTTCTGTTATATCTTGTAGTGCAGCTTGTAGTACCATTAATAGAATTAACTATGCTTGCTCCGTCACAAAAAGCAAAATTCCCATTACTTTCTTCCCAAACATAAGGTTTATCAACAGTTACAATAGGTGCATCAAAAGGATCTGGATAAATGCATAAATATAGCCTTGCATTAACGTTGTTTGCCAGACCACATCCGCTTAGTGTTTTATATTCATTATTTCTCACACTTGCAATAACATTATCTCCATATCTGAAGCTGCATGCGCTATTTCCATTATTAAACTCAACATAGCTGTTGCTTCCAGAGCAGACCAAAAATTTCCCTGCTTCTGTTTCCCATGTATGTGAATCATTTGTAGTTACTTCAGCATAAGCAGAGCTAATTAAAACAATACAAAAAGCCAATATTAATGTTAGTATTTTTCCCATTTTATCTTGCTCACATCTATTTTGTTAATTCTTTTAGTTATTTTCTGATAGATTTTATTGAATCTTTTTTAGCTTCGAGTACATCATCAATACTCAAAAATTTTCCATTTCCTTGACCAATTAAGATAGATTCACCCCCTTTTGAGTAAACTAATAAATCTGGGATAGTATCCTCATTTAATTCTCTTATTTGGGCCATATATGGTCTGTTTTGACCGATTATGCCCTTTTCAAGTCTGCAATCCCTTTCATGAATAAGATATCCTATTGTTACTCCCAAGACCACAGACAATGGAAAAGCAATAGGTGCTAAATAAGCATACTTTCCTTCTTTTTATCGTTTTTTTCTGAAACCATTTTAATCTCCCTTTATGAATGTTATAGAAATATAGCCATTTTTCTTCTTTATAAACCTTTCTATCCTTTATCACTCTCTAGTAACTAAATATTAATTTTGTAATAGAAATAATCATCATACGGGTTCTCTAATCTCATCATTTTTTCAATTGAAAGCCTTTCAAAATACCTTCTGAATGGCCTCATTGAATTGCCGTGTGCAGATATAGCAACATTAACCTTATTCTTTTTCATGAATCTTAATAAATCCCTGATAAACAAGTTTACTCTCTTTTCAACCATCTTAATGCTCTCGCCACTTGGTGGAGCAGTATTATAGCTCCTGTGCCATAAGTCAAATTGTTCTTTCCCATATTTTTCTATTACTGTTTTATGATATTTTCCCTGTAACTTTCCATATCTTCTTTCAATCATTCTATTGTCAGTTATAATCTTCTTGCATTCAGGGTGGTATTTTAATACCTCCTTTAGTGTATCCCTGCTTCTAGAAAGCCTTGTCTGATAAGCAGCATCTATTTTTTTATCTTTTAGTTTTTTAGCAATCCTTTGGGCACTTCTTATCCCTTTCTTGGTTAATTTAGAATCCTTCCAGCCGGTAAATCTTTTCTGCTCATTAAAAACACTTTCACCATGCCTGAAAAGATAGATGTTGAGTTTCATTTGTAAATATCTA
>AQRL01000028.1 GCA_000402515.1 Nanoarchaeota archaeon SCGC AAA011-G17 | reverse complement strand
GCAACATGGAATTTGAGGGGGCTCAATACCAACAGCATGCTTAGGGAAACCCTAAGCAGCTAAACGGTTACAACCAATAAAAACATTTAAATATAAAAGAGTATTAAAAAAAGTATCAAAAAACGGAGGGATAGTAATGGATAGTAAACAATTCGGTGTTTATGCTTTAATTATTGCTGCGGTTGTTCTTATTGCAATTGGCTTCAACAATGTAACAGGACAGGTTGGAAAAACAAATACATGCATAGGAAGTTTAGTTCTACAAAGCATCCCAAGTACAGGTGGGGTTTATTTTAAAGCAATTCTTAGCAAGGAAGTAACAAAATTTGACAACACAATTTCCATAAAAAATATAGCTGGTGGTACTTATACTGCAAAGTTTGACTGCGGTGAAACATGCAATGTAGGAACTTTAGCGAGCAAGAATGGAATAACCAAAAGAAGCGATGGGAAAAAAGAGATAGTTACTCCTACAAAAACAATACTGCCTGCAGGTAGTTATATAGCAAACATAAAAGATCCTTGCAGTGAGAAAAAGATAACAAGTAGTTTTACAATAAGGTGATATGAATGGCTGAAAGAAATCAAAAAAATAAGGTGACTAGCGGACAAAATCTTGGTTTTGCCATTTTGATAATTATCATTCTGGCATTGATTGTTGTTAATTTTGGGAACATTACAGGAAAGACTGTTGCACAGGGCAATTCAGACATAAAGATTGTTGTTGAAGGGAGAGATTACGGCTCAGGATTAAACACTGTTCAGGCAGGAGACAATATTTATGTAAGCTTAACACCTGGAAATAATGTCAAGTATTATTACCAGCCAAAGATAGTAGATGAGCTTCAGAGCAGAATTCTTGGAGCAATAACTGTCACAACATGTGGCAGCTGGTGCAGCAAAAAGGTTCCAGTACAAAACCAGGGAATAGAAGCAAGCTACAAAATTCCTTCATACCTAGCACCTGGATTATATATGGTCAGGGTCCAGTACAAGGCAGGAGAAGGGGACAAGATAGTTGAGAAGAGCGCAGTAGCATCTTTCATTGTAACGGCTTCATACAACTAATTTCTTTTTTTTTATTTTATATTATTCAGCATCTGCTTAATAGTTAATTCATAATAATCATATTCTTTTTTCAGCCCTTCATTGTGATTTTTAAATTCTTCTGGCGCATTCAAAGAATAAACCTGGGTTTTTAAATTCTGGATTTTACCCAAATCTTCTGATAATATCTCTTTGTACAGGGAATTATCTATTTTTTTCTCTGCTGCTAAGTTTGTATAGTCATTAACATTGTAAAGAATTTCTGCGGTCTGATTTACTATTTTATCCACATTATCCAGATAAATTGTTTTTTCTGAGAAGACGGGCTTAGCAACTGCTGCCCCTGTAACTGTTGGTTCAGAGGTGCCAATATAAAAACCTGCTGCAAATACTAATACAAGTAATAGGAATAAGATTGTTTTTTTCATTTTTAATATATAATAATCAATATTTTTTTAAATCATTCCAAATATTTTCATAACTACCATAACCTTTAATATTCATACCAATAGATTCTGCTGTGTCTTCTATTAACTTCTCAATAGACTGACCAAAGGGATTAATATTATCTAAAGCCCACATAGATAATGTTTCTCTCATTCTTTTAACAATTATATAAGGTATTTTTCTCTCCATATTATATAATATATCTTCATAATTATCAACAAACCACTGTTTAATTATACCCATCTGAACATCAACCTGCTCAGACATTTTCCTATCCATTAATTCTCTAATTCTAGTGTCCTCAATAGTTGCAATTCCTGTCTTCACTTGTTTAATCAAATAATCATTAACTTTATCAACAGCACCATCCAAAGAATCAGGGGTAATACAACTCCATTTTTTACCTGTTTTAGTCCTATAATCTTGATTTTCCCTAACAAATTCATAAATCAGTCTTTTTCTAACTTGGGGATGTACACCCATACTATTTATTCTATTCTTCACTCTATGTAAAGATAGTAATTCCAATTCACCAATAGTTTCATAAGGAAGATCCATTCTTAATTCTAGTCTTTGTCCTTGGTATAATCCATAATTCATGCTTAATCCAGTCATAAGAAATAAGTCTAAATTTTTCATTTATAAGTCTTTCTATTTGTTACTACTAATTAGTTATTTTAAATGTAGCTCAACAACATCATTATCTTTCAGAATGTGCTTTAAATTTACTCGTTGTCCCTGAAATTTGGCTGATTCTCCCCAAACACGGGCAAAGGTAAGATTTTTTGCAAAGTCCTTGTGAATTCTTAGTGCAAAGTCCTCAACTGTTGAGTTTTCCTTTAAAGCTAATGGCGGGTATTCTTTTTCCTTTCCAGGCTGTTTTGTGTAAACCTTAATAAGTTTCAGCTTTTTCCAAATCAAGTCCAGTATATTTTCCTGATTGTTATAAATTAATTTAGGAATATCTTCAAGCTCAGACAGTTCAGAATCCAGTAATTGTTTTTCTTCCGGCTTATTAAAAAATAGAATAATAAGATTTGAATTTTTCATTATACCAAGAAGGGCATGGCCATTTTTTGTATTTTCAAAGTTTTTCTGTATTGAAGGGATTTCTATCAACTGCAATTTAATTCCGTAATAATCTACAATTCCAATATTCAGCTCTTCATTTTTCATATTGGCTAGTTTAGAAAGTAATTCTGTTTTTCCAGAGAATTTAGCACCTACAAGACAAATTGTTGCTACACCTTCTTTTTTTATTGATAATTTTGTTTTTGCCCCCCTTTTCTGGGATTTTTCCCTTTCAATCATTGATTTGTATTTGGATATCTTTGTTTTTATCTCTTTTAATAATTCCCCTGTTCCTTTATGCCTTGGGGCTGTACTGAGCATTTCCTGGGCACACTTCAATTTATCCTGGACAGTTTCTGCTTTCTCGAATTTACCCCGTGCAAGCTGAAAATCTATTTTTGCGTTTATTGGCATTATTTTATCTAATCAAAGAAGATATAAAAAGGTTTTTAAAGTTAAAAAGAATCAGCTAGGTATGGATTTAAGTTTTATAACAGGATGGCTCTATAATAATTATTTTGCCAAGCTTATTGCTGCCATTGTTATCTTATTAATAGGGATATTTGTCGGAAGGTTCTGCGGAAATCTGTTAAAAAAGATTCTGAATGAATTAAATACTGACAAGATATTAAAAGAGGGAGGAGTAAAGGTGCCTATTGAGGAATTCTTCGGCAATGCCCTGAAGTATCTGATATTTTTTGCTGCTATTATCATGGCTCTTAATCAATTGGGATTAGCAACAACTGTCCTGTATATTATTCTTATTGTTATTCTGATTATAATTATTATTCTTATAATACTGGCTTTCAAGGATTTTGTTCCAAATGTTACAGCCGGGTTTTTTATTCACCAGAAAAGAAATTTAAATGTCGGAGATTTTATAAGTGTAAATGATGTTGAGGGGGAGATAATAAACATTAATCTTGTTGAAACCAAGATAAAAACAAAAAACGGGGATATTATGTACATACCTAATTCTATGCTGACTAAGAATAATGTAAGAAAGATGAAGAAGAAATAATTATCTTAGTGATTTAGCAAGAACAAAACAGGTTTCATTCCAACGATAATGATTTGTTAGTGCTGCTTCCTGCTTATACCCATTTTCCAGATAGAATTCCTTTCCTGGTTCGGTTTCTGCAATGGTTAATTCTATCTTGACTGTTTTTGATTTTTGTTTGATTATTTTTTCAGCTTCTTTTAATAATTTAGAGCCAATAGCTTCATTTTCAAAGGCAAAATGGCGAAATTTCCATAATTTATGACTTCCATCTGCACTCTGTCCAAAAGATACTAAGAACATAGCTCCTCTTATTCCTTTGTCATCATAAACAATTAATTCATTTGATTTTGACTGCTCTTTCAAATAAGAAATAATTTTTTCTTTTGGTAATTGGAATTGGTTATGGACTGGAAAGAATTTTTTAAATAAAGGAACTAGATTTTCATAATCCTTTTCCTGGACTGGACGTATCATAAAAGAGAAATATTTTCTAAATTTATAAATCTATCTTAAGCAAGATGGATAATAATAAATGGTGCCATAAAGTTTAAAAAGCATAAAATATGCTTAAATTTGGGGTGATTAACACTCCATAGTTCTGGAGTTATTATAGGAATAAAATGACAGAAAAGTTAGAATTAATAAGAAATGCTTTGAAATCAAATAATAATATTATTTTGGTAGATGAAACTACGAAAACAATTGATAAGAAAAATTTGGAAGAAGTTGAATTGCCTCCTATAAAGGATAAAGAATATCCATTTCATTTGTTCTGTCAGTCTGTTTCATTTTATGTTGCCCCTAATGGGCTTGGAATTTATACTGCTGATGGAATGAATAGATTTATGCATGACCTTATTCCTGATCTAAAACTAGAATTTTCTGGTAATTTTTTTATAAGAAAACCATATAAGATTCTTTCAGCTAGCTTGGAAAAAGACGAATTTGTATTTGGTTACTTACAGTTTTGGGATAATCTTGGGTCAGTAAGCAGAACATATACATTCAAGAGAGTTGTTAATATTAATGAAAATATTGAAGGTCTTGATGTTTTTAGTGGCGGCAAGAAGACAATAGAGGATGTTTTTGTTGGTGATGTAATAAGAAGAATATCTATCCATCCTTTCCCAGACAAGAACATTGCGAGAGTCGCTATAAGAAAGGTATCCGAACACCCTTACCTAATCCCGGATAAGATAACATTAGAGCAATTAGAACAATATCAAAGAAATTATGAATTTGAAATAGCCAAAGAAAAAGAGAGTGCCAAGGAATTGAGTTACTTATCCTCGGGGTTATAATTAAGGAGAAATAAAATGCCAAAAATAAAATCAGGATTACAAAAGAAATTGGAAGCAGAAGGATGGGAATTCTTGACTAATGAAATTCCTGAACCCGGTAGAGGAGAGGCTAAAATAGAAGCAGACTATTTGGCAAGAGACTTCAAAGAAGTAAAAATAACAGAAGCATATAGTACATTTGGAGAGCCATTAAAATTCTTAGTGGGGGTATATGTAAAAAGAAGGAAGTGTTATGACATTCTTGAGCCTTTGGAATCTAGAGACAGAAGGACTATATGATAAAGGGGATAATATTTGACTGGATAGGAACCTTGTATGAAAGAGACAAAGGATTGTTTTCATATTCAGAAAGAGTCTTGGAAAGATTAAGAGAAAAGAGAGAAAACGGATTAAGAAAATATAGATTCGGGCTTATTTCACTAGCTAAATATAGTATAGAATCAAGATTAAAAGAATTAAACTCTTCAGGAATATTATACTACTTTGATTCTGTTATAGTTGACACAACTAAAACTTCAGAACATTATTTAAAATGCATGAAGGAGATGGCTACTATTCCAGGAACAACTGCAATTGTTGATGATAGAACAATAAGAGGAATAAAAGTAGGAAACCAATTGTGTTGTACAACTTTTTGGATTCAGCGGGGAGAGCATGCTCATGAAGTTCCAAATGAAGAAACCGGAGAGCCAACCTATAAGATAAATACTATTGAAGATTTATTAAAAATATTATAAAAACTAAGAATATGAAATATCAAGAAAAAAGTTGATTTTTGTTTCTTTTGATGAAACTTTTTTCTAAAAGTTTCCAACTAACTGTAGAGTATTCTTAGAATTAACATATAGAATAATTCTTATCATTTTCTTAGAATAAAATTTCATTAAATATAATTTTGTGAAAAATAAATAAAAAAGTCATAGATAAATTAAGGCTTAGAGCTATTAGTAACTGCGGGCTGAACTTTTCGTTTCCTTAAAGCTTACACCCCAGTCCTATCAAACCGGTCTTTTACCGTCGCTCTTGAAATCTCTTTTTGAAGATGGCTTCGTGCTTAGATGCTTTCAGCACTTATCCGTTAGGGCGTGGCTGCTCTGCCTGCCTTGTCAGACAACAGATACACTAGTGGCCCCGAGTGCCAGTTCCTCTCGTACTATGACATCCTTCTTCTCAGATTTCAAACACCTCCAGTAGATATCATACATACTGTCTCACAACGTATTGAACCCAGCTCACGATCCGTTTTAATCGGTGAACACCCTCACCCTTGGCCGCCTGTGCACGGCCAGGATACGGAGAGCCGACATCGATGTAGCAAGCAGCGCCGTCGATTTGGACTCTTAGGCGCTACGACTCTGTTATCCCCGAGATAGCTTTTCTGTCATCCTTAACCCCTATCAAAGAGGTATAAGGGTTCGCTAGACCAAACTTTCGTTGCTGAATTTCTTATTTTTTGAAATTCAGTCAAGCTGACTTTTGCTCTTGCACTCTACTCCGGAGTTCTAAACCGGATGAGTCAACCTTTGGGCCCTGCTGATATCTTTTCAGCAGGGTGCCGCCCCAGCCAAACTGCCCATCTGTTAATGTCCCATTTCTGGTAAGTAATACAAGCCTCGTTGGGTAGTATCTCAATTTTGTCTACACTTAACCTGACGATTAAGCTTTAGCAACTCCTACCTATGCTGAACAACGAAACTCGTAGCACCAAAACAAACTGCAGTAAAGTTCTACGGGGTCTTCGCTTCCCACTGGAGGTCACTGGCCTTTGCACCAATAGAGAGTATTCAGGGGGTTCTAGTTAGGGACAGTGGGGATCTCGTTACGCCTTCATGCAGGTCGCCAATTAAACGACAAGGCATTTCGCTCACGTCTGTTACTTTCCCTCATTTGAGGTACTGACCTTCTATTAGAAGGTGGGCATATGTTTCTATATACCTCCTTACATCGCTGTAAGGGTCGGACTATATCTTACTCTTTATTTAAAGAGTTCTGGCGTATAGTCTCTGAGGATTCTAGATGTCTAATAATTTTTTTATTCATCTGTGAAGCCAGATTAGCAATATTTTCTAACCCTTCTCTTGTCAAGTGTTGTTCTTTGTTCATTAAGCATATTATTTCTGAAAAAAGTTCAAAGTTTTTTTGTTTAGATGTTTTAAGAGGATTTTCTTTAAAGAATTGAATTATTTTATTCAAATTCTCTAGGCCTCTTACTCTGAATTCTTTTCGGTCTCCATGATTTACAACAATGTTTCCAAAACCAAAAAATGTTTTTAGTTTATCAAGCACTGCTTCATCACGTTTATGCTGAACAACCCTAAACTCTGGAAGGACTTGCCAACCTAGTGTCATTTTTGGTAATTTATTAATAGAGACGTGAAAACAACCTTCTCCATCAACAAATCCAACAATCCATTTGACATCTAATCTTTCCTGCTGATTATCTGCACCTGTCACATTATCACCTTACAAGATTAACACTTTTTTATATATAAACCATGCGCTGACATGTCAAGTGTGTCAAGTAAGGTAGTTCAGGATACTCAGACTTTCCAGCATATAGCCAGATTTTACTAAGGCAACTTTAGTGTTTACCTTAAGAGAGTTATAGTTACTCCCGCCGTTTGCTAGCTCTTAGCTCCGTTGAACCGGAGTTTGAAGTACTAGTACTGGGCAGACGTCACCAACTATACAGACCATTACTGGCTAGCAGTTGGTTGTGTTTTTGTTAAACAGTCGGATCCCCCTAGTTATTGAACCCTGTATTCGCATCCTTAAAACACAAACGCAGGGACAGCTTAAACCGAAGGAACGCTGCCAATTTGCCGATTTCCCTTAACTAGATTAATCCCTCATACCTTAGGCTACTCACCTAGGGGCACCTGTGCAGGTTCTGGGTATGAATATCTAAGATCCTTATCATTTCCTTTTTCACGGACTCCTGGTCTCAACTGAACCAACTAATGTTGGCTGTTCCTAGATTTAATCTGGTTCTCATCATTATAATACTCCCCAGATTTATTCCAGTTAGCGTTAACGACGATTAACGTCAGTCTAACCAGAAGTGTCAGGAAATAATCTTGTGTTGCCACGTGTACTTAGATAGTAAATGAATATTAACATTTTTCCCTTTCCCATCAAATCTGATTAAGACGATGGTTAGGATCAACTTACTCTTAGCTGAACTACAGTGCTAAGAAACCCTTGCCCTTTCGGTATCAGAGAGTCTCACTCTGAGTAGGTCCTACTACTGCCAGGATTTTCATTTTTATAAGGTCCACCCCTCCTTACGGAGAAACTTCTACCCTTACAAAACGCCTACCTATCACATTAATCCAATAAGGATTAGATTACAATATCGGTAATCAGTTTAGCCCCGTCAATTTTCAGGGCATATTACCTTGACAGGTGAGCTATTACGCTTTCTTTGAAGGATTGCTGCTTCTGAGCATACCTCCCTGCTGTCTCTGGTAATACACACCTTTCACCCTTTAACACTTAACTGATATTTTGGGACCTTAATTGCAATTTGGGTTGTTCCCCTCTCGGGACTCAAGCTTACCCCAGAGCCCCCGTCTCCTGAGTTCTACGATGTTGAATGATTTGGAGTTGAACAAGAGGCCGAGAAATTTCTTTCCCTGTACCCCCAATCCGTGACTCTACACATTCAGCTATCTCACCCAAGACTTGACTTAGGTCAACTTCGATAGGAACCAGCTATCACCAGTCTCGATTGGCTTTTCACCCCTAATCCCAAGTCAGAAGAACAGATGTACCTAGAACCTCTTCAGGCCTCCACGATGTTTTACCACCGCTTCACCTTGCCCAGGATTAGATCGACTAGTTTCTGGTCGCACCCAAGTGACTTATGGCACTTTAATACCACACCCCTCGTAAACTGCGGGTTCTTGATTTCTCTTTGAGTTCTCTTTTTCAGATTACTCTTGCCACTTAAATGCACTCCCTGGCCTGTTATTCAAAACATACGCTACAACTCCGAAGAGCAGTAGCATACTATAGCCACTAGGTTTCAGGGTCTTTTGACTCCCGGTCAAAGGTACTTTTCAACGTTCCATCACTGTACTATTTTCTATCGGTCTTGACTTATATTTAAGGTTTGAAGTTGATTTCTCCAAAATTCACACCCAAAATCCAATGGATGTTACTCAAGATACTTGCAAATCCTATTGAAAAAACTCTACGGGACTATCACCCTCTCTGGTACTCCTTTCCAGGAGACTTTAAATCTCTTAAACAGGATGAAAAGCAAGTCTTATTACACCACATATACCCTATGTTACCATAGAGAATTCGGTTTACCTTATACTGCTTTTTCTCGCTGATACTTGCAGCATCTCAATTGATTTCTTTTCCTGCAGGTACTAAGACGCTTCAGTTCCCTGCGTTCGACTTCCTATATAGGAATTAGTGAGATTCTCATTCAGGGATCCTTGGTTCTAAGATTACGTGCATCTCGCCAAGGCTTATCGCAGATTGTCGCGCCCTTCATCTCATATCAAGCCGAGTCATCCACCTAGTGGTTTACAAAGGCCTTAATCTATCTATGACTTCATTTAAACATGAATGTTTATCAGTATCTTCACCCAAAAAATAATTCTTGAGTTGCATATATGTGGACTCGTCGGGGATTGAACCCGAGACCTCCGCCTCTCTTGTAATTTTATGAATATTATGCAAGGGTGGCGCTCTACCGCTGAGCTACGAGCCCGTATTAATATAATAATAAAAGGAGGTGATCCAGCCGCAGGTTCCCCTACGGCTACCTTGTGACGACTTAACCCACCTCGCTGAACCTAGGTTTGATTTAACCTTGAATTAAACCTCACCTAGACCCTACTCGGTTGGTTTGACGGGCGGTGTGTGCAAGGAGCAGGGACCTATTCATCAGAACTTATTGAATTCCGATTACTACGAATTCCGTTTTCATGTGGACGAGTTACAGTCCACAATCCAGACTAAGATAGGGTTTAGAGGTTTGACTTCTCCTTACGGAGTTGTATCCCATTGTCCCTACCACTGCAATGCGCGTGTAGCCCAGGAGATTCGGGCCATACAGACCTACCGTGGCCTACACCTTCCTCCTTGTTACCAAGGCAGTCTCCACAATGTGCTCAATCCTCTAACGAGATGTTAGCAACTGTGAATATAGATCTTGTTCGTTACCAGACTTAACTGGACACCTTACGGCACGAACTGACGGCGGCCATGCAACTCCTCTCGGCTTGTCAGGTAAAACCTTTAATCTGACCTTCATTCTGCCGTCGCTCCTGGTGAGATTTCCGGCGTTGAATCCGATTAAACCGCACATTTCACTCGTTGTAGTGCTCCCCCGCCAATTTCTTTAAGTTTCAATCTTGCGACCGTACTTCCCAGGTGGTGAGTTTAACGCCTTCGCTTCGGCACTACATATTCACGGAGAATATGTAACACATAACTCACAGCGTTTACAGCTAGGACTACTCGGGTATCTAATCCGGATTGCTCCCCTAGCTTTCGTCCCTCACTGTCAGACCCGTTCTAGACAAATGCCTTCGCCATTGGCCGTCCGTTAGGGATTATCATATTTTACCACTCCCCCTAACGTACCCTTGTCTCCTCCCGGTCTCTAGTCAGATAGTTTTCTATGCGCGTTGTTAGGTTAAGCCCAACAATTTCACATAAAACTTTTCCAACGAGCTACGGACGCTTTAGACCCAGTAAATGTGATTCCCACTTGTGGCGCCGGTGTTACCGCGGCGGCTGGCACCGGTCTTGCCCACCACTTATTCTCCAAGCTATTTACACTTGGCAAAAGCTCTATCAATGATAGAGCACTTGAGATCCCCTTATCACACTTTCGTGCATTGTAAAGGTTTCGTAACTGCTGCACCCCTTAGGGCTAGGGCCCTTGTCTCAGTGCCCTTCTCGGGGCTAGAACTCTCATTCCCCCTACTGATCAAAGGTTTGGTGAGCCATTACCTCACCAACAGCCTAATCAGCCGCCGACTCATCCTTTGGCATTGCTTTTAAAAGAAAAAACATTCCAGTATTTCTCTCCTATCCAGGTTTACCCTCAGTTTCCCAAGGCTGTCCTAGACCAAAGGGCAGATTATCGACGTGTTACTGAGCCGTTTGCCGGTGTTTCCGAAGAAACCCCTGACTTGCATGTCTAAGTCGAATCTCAATAGCAGCAACCTTCCGCAGAATCAACGGAAATTATTTAGTCGCTATGTCACAAATAAATTGGCTAGTATAGATATGTTTTTCACAAATTCAAAACATATACTGCAGAAAATTGATTAAAAGAGGTGTTTATAAAGATTTTGGTAAGACATATGCATTAGGCTGTTGGTATTATTTTTTGTACACACCGTCAGAATTATTTAGTTCTTCTCTTTCTTTTTTCTTTTTTCATTCTCTTGCGCTGCCACTTCCAACGCATCTGTCCTTTCTTTTTCCAACGCCTAGAACTTCTTTTCATTATGATTAAAAAATTACAATAAAGTATTTATAAAGGTTATTATTTATAATATTATGGCAAGGAACTACAAAGAGCTAGAGATATGGAAACTTTCTTATGATTTGACTTTAAAATTTTATAAAATTACAAATAAATTTCCTGAAAATGAGAAAGATAATTTAATTTCACAGATAAGAAGGGCAAGCACAAGTATCCCTTTAAATATTGCAGAGGGATGTTCAAGGAGGACCAAACTTAGTTTTTTACAATTTTTAACTTATGCCTATGGCAGTTTGAAAGAGCTAGATGTTTTAGTTTTATTAAGCAAAGATTTGGGCTATATCAGCAAAGAGGAATATAATGAATTAAATGAGGATATAGATAAGACTTCCAGAAAAATGTTCAAGTTCATGTCTTTTGTTGAAAGAGAGAAATTCTTTAGCTGGTTCAAATAGATTTAAATAATTCTTCAACTTTTATAATTTGTGAATAAAAAAGAGAGGTTTAAAGGAGAGTATCCAAGAATTACCAAAAGATACAAAAGGTGGAGACAAAAGAGCCCTTCTTTATTTATTAAAAACAGCTTCAGAACTGTTCCATTAAGTCATACTTCATACAAGGGAAAGAAGAAGGGAAAGGCAATTGTCGGGAAATTGAAAAGAAATAAAAAGTGGGAGATACAAAGTATTCTTGAGGAAAGATGATAAAGAAAAAAGGTTACAAATGGGTATTGTTTACTAAAGACGGGAAAAAAGTTTTAGGAGAATTTAGAACAAAGAAAGATGCTTTGAAAAGAGAGAGGCAGATAATTTATTTTAAGAATTTAAGAAAATGAAAAAGATAATTATTTTACTAGTATTCCTTATCTTATTACAGAGTGTATATTCTGTTACACTAAAAAAGGGAGAATCTACTAATGTTTCCTCAAAAGAAATAAAAATAATTGGGATACAAGAAGATAAAATTGTTGTCAGTGTAGACGGTGTTAAAAATATAATTTCTATTAACGAGGAAAAAGAGATAAATAATTTAAAAATAAATTTAATAAGCATATTCTATTTAGATGATGAGGATTCAACTGCAACCATTGAAATTGGATTAACTTATTCCTGCGGTGATGGCAAATGTAATCCTGAAGAGAAAGACTGCTGCAGTGATTGCGGATGTGTTAGTGGCAAATGTATTTCTGATAAATGCGTTATTCCAGAATGCGAGAAAGATATAGGTTGTGATGATGGAAATAACTTAACTGAGGATTCCTGCAGTAATTATTTATGCGAGCATAATAAAGCAAAATGTAAAAAGGATTTAGACTGCAATGACGGGAATATAGATACAGATGATAAATGTTCTAATGGGAAATGCAAAAATATTCTAAATTATATCTGCAAGACTAATGAGGATTGTGATGATAATAATCCGTGCACTATTAATTCATGTGTGAATAAAGACTGC
Source organism: Nanoarchaeota archaeon SCGC AAA011-G17 (assembly GCA_000402515.1). GTDB lineage: Archaea > Nanobdellota > Nanobdellia > SCGC-AAA011-G17 > SCGC-AAA011-G17 > SCGC-AAA011-G17. Next base: position 25,242 of record AQRL01000028.1, on the reverse strand, counting down.
AAGAAAGAAGAGATTAAAGACTGCAAAGAGGTAAAAAAAATAAATACTGATAATAAAGATATTAGTCAAGAAGTAAAAAAAGGTTTCTTTGGAAGATTATTTAGCTGGTTTACTAATTGGTTTGATTAAAAAACTGCTCCAGCCGAGATAGAAGCTCTTATTTGATAGCCTATACACTGAAACTCTCTTATGAATGTATAATATCATACTTGCTTAAATAGTTTTCTGTTTTCCGTCGGTAAAACTGATATTTTTTGACAAAATTTTGACAAAAATTTTCACCCCGTACTATAAATATCTCCTTGCTTATAATTATGTACCAATTGGAATCGGAGGTTGAAATGTCTGGAAATATAAATAATACAAGACCGAGAAATATTTATGGTGAGCCTTATAAAAAAGTAGAGATAAATGTTGACGTAGAGAAAGGCTTCTATAAATGTAATGAATTAAATAAACATGAAATTAACTACCTGCTTAAGAAGGGCTATAAGGAAACTTCTAGGAAGAGTTGCTTTAGCAACGTTAAGAAATACTTAGTCAAGCCGAGATTTAATGAAGGCATCAGCCATTTTTTCTTGATAATGGATATTGCCAATTATTTAATAAGCAAGAATTTTGATGTTAAGTTATTTCAGACAACACATCCAGATATAATTTTTAAAATTAATAATGAAAAGATAGCAATTGAAATCTAGACTGGAAAAAACCTAAAAAATAATAAGAAACAGCTAATCGAAAAGGTAAAGTTATTGAATGAGAATTATGATGACTGGTTTTTTGTTCTTACTAACAGGAATCTGAATAGGAAATATTCTGCTTACGGCAAGGTTGCTGATAAAAGGTATCTGAAGAACTATCTTGAGAAGCTATTTCTCTCAAAAATTTGTTTATGTTAAATAGTCACAAAATCATTGAAATTAGTCAGAATGTGATTTTATAGGAAGAGAGCCCAGTGACGCGGAATTTGGGCATTAGAGGCAAATTAGTCAGCACATATAATAAGGCTTTTCTATTCCTCAATTATTATCTTTGTTCTGGATATTACTTTTTTTTATCAATCTGTTAATTTCAATACCAGATATTTCATTTGGGAAATATTCTTGTAGTTTTTGTCCAGTTCTTTTTCTAAGTTTATAGGTATTGGCACTTTTTGCGTATGCCAACCACCCCTGAAAATATTCATAAATCTCATCATAATCAACAAATTTTAGGTCATAAAGCCCCTTGTAATTATCAAGATTACTTTGCATTTTTCTTAAATTGGTCTTTCTTAAAAGCTTATGATAACAAAATACTCTGTAACCAAGAAAACAAATTCCTTTATTCAAAGATAAAATTTTACATTTTTCAGGATGCAATCCTATCAAAAGCTCTTTTCTCAGAAAATCATTTATTTTGTCTTTATATTCTTCCAGTACTTTTTTATTGTTATGCAGAATTACAAAATCATCAACATATCTTATGTAGTATTTTGCTTTTAATTTATTTTTCACAAATTGGTCCAATTCATTTAAGTAAACATTTGCAAAGAATTGTGATGTCAAATTACCTAAAGGCATGCCTTTGCCTTGAATCTTTGAATTATGATTGCAAATAATTTTATTTATCAGCCAGATAACTTTCTTGTCTTTTATTTTTTTCTTAATGATACTGAGTAAATTTTTATGGTCAACCTCATCAAAATAATGCTTTATGTCTGCTTTAAGAACAAATCCCTTTTGTGCAATCTTGCTCTTGAATTTGTCAAATCTTTTTATTGCTGCCCATGTTCCTTTTCCGATTCTATTAGCATAGGAATCATAAATAAATGTTTTGTCAAATATTGGCTCAATAATATTGTATAAAGCGTGGTGTATAATCCTGTCTCTAAAATTGGATTTACTTATCTTTCTTGTTTTTGGGTCGCGAATAATAAATGTTTTCAATGGTTTAGGGGAGTAAGAATGAAATAAAAGCTCTGTCCTTAATTCAATTAAATTATCTTTAAGATTCTTTTCAAATTCTATTACATATGGTTTTTGTGTTTTCCCTTTTCTTGCTTTTTTGAAGGCTAATTTAAGGTTTTCATAGGAACATAACTCCTCAAATAAATTCCCATACCTTTTCATCTTAGAGATTATCTTGGTAACCAAAGCCATTCCACGGGAGTGGCCATTGTTGTTATCAACATGGCCGCTGCCATCGACAAGAAACTCATCATCATTGTAGTAGAGCCTAACCGCCCCAAACATTAGCCAGTTTACCTTATATATTTCACCACTATTTCACTTTTTCGCAGATGCTACTGGGTGTTACAGTTGTATTTTATGACAGATTACTGCCTTAGTAAACTGACGTGTGGCCTTGGTTCATTAACCAAGACAAAAAAAGAAGGACAAATCTATTTAAAATATCTTTTGATTTTATTATTTCATATAAAAAACTTATTTTTGCGTCAGCTTCGCTGATTCTCCAGCACCCCACGGGAGTGGCCACTGTAGTAACCAACAAGGCCGCAGCCAACGACAAGAAACTCACCATCATCGTAGTAGACCCTAACCGCCCTTTCTAGATATTGTTTCCTTGTAAGGTAAGTACTACTTTCTAAAGGGGGTGTCCATAATTTAATTTTTTCTCTTGATTTATCACTTGTATATTCCAAAACAGATATAATTTCTTCTATATCATCCTTTGTATCAAATAATGCTTTCAGGTATGCCAAACAATCTTCATCATTGGTTTTATCAGCAATCAAAACACCTAAATATTCCGGAACCTTAATGTCTACTTCCTTTACCAAGGAAGAATTTTTATTGCCATAATTATGGATTATCTTGGCATTATAATTATCTGGCTGATAAATTAACCTTGTGCTTGTTACAATCCAGCTTTTCTTAAAATCTTCCTTTAAGGAATCAGCCAAGGTTTTTGCTTCATCCCCTCTTGTTTTTAGTTGCTTGAAAACCTGATATAAATCTGGAGCAGAAGCAAATCTTCTCCCATCATTTATTTTATCCCAGTATTTTATCCACTGATTCTGTGTCTTGGTATCCCCATTATCTGCTGCAGAATCATCAAGAATCAAAACCTTTTCTAAATCATTTATTTGTTTTGGAGTAGACTCCCTAACACCAATCTTTGCTTTCATCTCACTAAGAAATTTTTTTCCAAATCCATAAAAATTAGATGTTTTCTTAACAAGGTCTTCTTCAGATTCTAAATCAAGCTGAGCATATTCCTGCAATACCTTAAAAATATTAAGTCCTTGTTTCTCCTCTTTATTTTCAAAAAAAACCCTTGCACATTTTTGGCCATTTTCCTCAATAAGAATTGCTCTAGGAAAATCTTTTTTCAATGATTGATAAAGTTCTTTGGGAACATCAACATAAAAAGCTCCTGCCTGCTCAAGAGTTCTTATAAATTTGGTTATATCTATGTTTTTTGCTCTAACACCAGCACCATTGCCAGAAACATCAATCAATTGCCTGACTAAATAACTGCTGACATCAGGAGAAATTAATGAATTTTCATTTAATAAAGTATTATAAGGAAGGATTGTCTCATAGACATCATCCTTATCTTCTTTGCTCTTGATAGTTAAGTATTTCAGTGCTTGGAAAATATGATATGCTTGATTTTCACTAACAAAGCCATCACGCAGTAAAACTACACTGCAATCATCCAATGCTGTTTTTAATCTTGATTCCCGGTCCTTCCAAAAGTTATCTTGAGAAGGGTCATAATTTCTTAATAATGAATCACTATCAACTAAAGAACTTAAAGCATTGGCATGTCCTTCAAGCTTATTTCCCTCCATAAATGTTTTTAAACAGCTTGCTAATTCCCCGGTAAGCCTTAAATAATCCATTTTCTGCTCATCACCCGCTCCAAGGTTTGTAATGCTTTCTTTTCTTATCCTCTCCATGCTATCAAGAATACTTATGGTATTGTCCTGAACATCCTTATCAGTCATTTCTATAACAATATTATTTGGGGGATTCATTTTAACTCCTTTATTCTTGGCTCTCCAAAAGCCTCTAAATCATCAACTAAAACAAAACCATCATCTCCTTGTTTATACCTCAAAAGATGTGCATAAAGAGGAGAAAATTCTTTATCAAGGCTATTTAATATTTCTCTGGATTGATTTTCTTTTGATAGTAAAGCGCTAATTTTTTTGTCATATTCATTAGTTTCCTGTGCTGTTAGAGAAACTACAAAACGATTTCTATTAAAACAAAAAAGACCTGCATATTTTACAAGATCGCCTATATTCTGAACACTGCTGAAATAAACACAGCGAGATTTTCTATTAATACCAGAAGTTAAGTCAAGGGGATATTTTAATTCTTTGCTTGCTTCTTTTGCTATATTTTCGTGCGCGCCCCCTAAAGGGTTTTCCAGCACCCCACGGGAGCGGCCACTGTAGTTAACAACACGGAAGTAGCCAACGACAAGAAACCCATCAACATCGTAGTAGAGCCCAACCGCCCTGTCAGAAATACTTTTTCTAGAACCCTGATCAGGAGTCCAAATCCTTGTTTTGCTGGTTGCTTTATTGCTTAATTTTTTTAATGTTTTTTTGATATTATCAGAATTATCATCTGTATTAAACAAGGTTTGTAAGTATTTTAATCCCTGCTCATCCCCCAATACATCACCTAAATTTTTTCCATCATAATAAGGTATAACTACTCTTTTTTCATGAGGAGAAATAACATCACTGCCAAAATAATGGGTTATCGTTCCCTCAAGACCATCTTCATAGTGAATTCTTGTGCTTGTTACAATCCAGCTTTCTTTAAGGTCTTTTTGCAGGCTTTTAAGGATTTCAGAATCTTCACTCTTTCCTGCCCCATATAAATCAGGTGCACTAATCATAATCCTGCCTATATCATTAAACTTTCTAATAAAATCTACCTGAGTTAAGCTTAAAGCTTCATCATTTTCATTTAATAAAGGATTTTTATCAAGACTCATTTTCTCTCCTATAAATATGATAAAAATTAGTAATCTACTAATTATAAATCTTTCTATTATGTTACTACTTTATAAAAATTAAAATATAAATAAATTTTGCATTACTAATCAAATCTTCCTTTTTTCTCTATTTTTTAACAGTTTGTGTACACTTTGTGCTACAAAATTTATATACCAAGCTAATTCTAAGCATATTAACACAATAGCAGGGGGTGCAAAGGTGAATCTTTTAAGGCCAAAAACAAATAATTTGGAGATTACCGGCAAGGTTTCCTATCATGAAAGCGTTCAGGCCTGGAATACTATAAGATTCAAGAAGCCTGTTCTTGATATGTTTCCCCAGCTAAGAAATAAATCAAATATTATCAGGTTTAAGCTGGAGTTTTCTGGTTCATATGATGAGCTGATAAGGAGGATTGTAGAGCTGAAAAATAGGAATGAAGGAATTCCTTTACTGCTCTATCTACTCCAGGAATGACGTCTAATAATATAGTTAAGGTTCTTGTAACTAAGGCACAGAAAGAGAGAATTCTGCAGAATGCCAATATCAAGGGCTATAAGACAGTTTCTGGGTATATTAGAGACCTTGCTTTGAGTAAGAATCAGTTTTTTGAGGATAAACTAAAGGAGATAATAAGGAAAATTGAAACCGTTGATAGAAAATTACAAGGTTAAATTGCCTTATTGGATTAGGGTGCTGAAAGAGAAGATTGAGAAAGAGGGGGCGAGAAAACCGCTATAATTTATTCACAGATTTTTTTGAATTCTTCAGGAGTTATTATTTTTATTTTTTTGAATTCTTTTAGTTTTAATAGGTGTTTATCCTGTGAGACAATATAGTCTGCATTTCCAGCAACAGCAGTTTCGACAAAAAGGTTATCGTTTGGATCATCTTTCACAATATCTATTTTTTCTTTAGGTTCTACTATTTCTGAGTTTTGTACGATTAAATCAACCCATTCCCTTATTGTTTCATCTGGAAGTCTTATTTTAAAATCACTTAAAACTTTTACAATTTCAGAAATACAGCTAAGAGAAGTTACTAAATTAAATCTTACATCTTTCCAAGCGTTTAATACATCATAAGAACTTCCAGTCCAAAAGATACCAGAAACAAAAATATTGGTATCTAAAACAACTTTCATTTTCTTGTTCTTTTGATTGCTCTTTCAACATCAGCAGCAGTTATACCTTTTTCTTTAGCAAATTGCCGTGTTTTTTGCACTAATTTGTCAAAATTCTTAAAAGAAGGCATTGCTATTTTTTTTAATACAACAGTGTCATCTTCTCCAACAACGACAAATTTTTCCCCTTCTTTTAGCCCTAAATGTTCTCTTATATCCAAAGGTATGACTATCTGACCGCGTGAACTCATGCTTGCTATTTCAAGTTTTTCCATTTTATTTACCTCCTTGATAAGTATATCTTATTAGTAAGATTAACTTATTTATATAGTTTTCGTTTTTAGAATGAATATTTAGAGAAAATCATAGAAGAAAAAAACTTTAACCAATCTTCAACCCTTCCAGCTTACTCCCTAAATCCCGTTCCATTATCTTCCTAATTAATATCTGCTGTATCTCTGGGTCCTTAATCAAGGCATTCATTAAATCATCTGAACTATTCCTGATAACTATCTCCTGCTTCTTGTTCTCTTCTATTTCAATAGCAGTTTTCATATCCAAGACAGCACCGCATTTAGAACAGAACTTACAATTAAAGCCATTTACAGTACTACATCTAGGACATCCTTTAGACTGCAATATTGTTTCATTAGCCTTCTTCTCAGTCTTAATACCATTTATAGCAAGAATTGCATTATCCACTTCCTTTCCAGACATATGCACATAAGTATGAGGCATCTTACTCCCCTGTATCCAGCCAAGATACTGGTTCATCTGAAACTCAGTAAGATGGCTAGCCAAGAAAGTAGCTCTTGAATGCCTGAATAAGTGTGGATTGCTTCTCTTTTTAATGCCTGTTTTCTTGAATAGTCTTCTAAATATGGCTCTTGCTGTTGGATACATCATATTAATACCCCTCTTTTTATTGCCTGTATTAATCCATAATGGGCTTTCATTATCATGCTTATAGGGATGATGCTCAAGCCAGTTAGCCAAGTATGGTGTAGAAGCAATTAATCTTACCTTTCTTGCCCCAGTCTTTCCACTAACAACCATATTACATCCTAAATCATCAAAAGTTAAGCTATTTAATCTACAGGAAAGTATTTCTCCTATTCTGCAGCCAGATTCATACGTTACAGAAACCAAGGCCTTGTCTCTTGGGGTGTCTGCTGCATCTATCAATGTTTTAATTTCTTCTTCTGTTATCAATCCTTCCTCAGATGGCAGTTTCATCTGGGATTTCTTAACAGTTGCTTTTATCCATCTAACCTGCTCTGGATATTCTTCATTGCCATTCAGCCACTTATAGAATTTCTTTAAGATAACAAGGTAGGTATTTTTGGTGTATATGCTGTATTTCTCATTTGTCTGTATTTTCTGGACTATCTTCATAATATCCTCTTTTGTTGCCTTATCCATGTCTTTTTTTAATTCTAAGGCTATTGCTTTTGCTGTATTCAATAATCTGTTAATCCTTGCCTTTGACAAGCCGTCCATGAAGCAGAAATCCTTGAACTGAAAAATTAATTCCTTATTCCTTTTAGTCATGCTGGATTTCTCAATATTTCTAATCTCGTTATCCATCGTTTTCTCATAATTGTGTATATTAAATTTAATCATTTTTCTCCTCCTTATGAGAAAATTCCAGTATATAATATATCTGTACATATCATGTACATGCCCAAATATGGGCCGAGCAGTCAAATAAGAATTTAATGCTCCAGCCGAGATTCGAACTCGGGTCTCCGCCTCGAAAGGGCAGAATCCTTTCGGCTTTCCTTTTTGGAAACTGACCGGACTAGACTACTGGAGCATAAGCTTTAAGAATTTTGTTCATTTTTAAAGTTAATGGTTAACATAAATATCAAGGAATTAGACAGCAATAAGGAATTAAGATTATTAAGAAAATTTTTATTGGAACAGTCTCTAGGCTATCCAAGTTATGAAGCGTGGGTTGATGGAGTTTGTATCCCTGAATTAGAACAGGGCTATAAGAAAGCTTATCTTGCATTTTATTACGGACATTTAGTCGGGGATGCTATTTTTCAAAAACATAAGGAATTAAGTGATTTTATAGAGTTCAAAAATTTAAGAATTCATCCTGAATATAGGGGGAGGTATCTTGGGTTATTTTTAGCAAGACAGATTGAGGTTGAAAATAATAAAAATATAATTTGTGATACAAGGGAAAAAGACATTGTTGGGCTTTTAAAAAGGTTAGATTACAGAGAAATTGCTGTGCAAAATTTGTATGATTCCAACACACTTGATATTGTAATGATAAAAGAAATGATTCCTATAATTGGTATATAAAAACTATAATATGTTTATATCATAAATTTTCTTTCATGCTTGGGATTACTAAATCCAATTTCTTCTTTATATTTTCTTAGCATACCTCTTGCTGCAATACATGTCTGTAAGGTGTCAGTTTGCCCAGTCCATTTAGCTATTCTATAACCAAGTATATCCATAGAATTTGAAAAATCTTTTCTAAGATTGGGTATAGCACTCTTAAACCATATCAGAGTATAATTTCTATTTTTATGTTTAGAAACAGAACCATCTGTGTCTAATAGCCCCCTTATACATGCCTTAATATATTTTTTATTTGAAAATATCCAATTTGGGATACTAACACTATTAATTTTTTTATTTCCTGGTTTAAGCCCAAAATGTAATAAAGTATAATATAAATGTTTATTAGATTTTGTTAAATAAATAGCCTTACTACATGGATGATAGTATATGCTAAATTCAACCCCAAATAATTTAATAGACAGGGGGTTTACATAATTTAATAAATAATCTCTATCAGTCTCACTGTTCCCACAAATTCTTATTCTATATCCCCTGTCACCTTTCTTTGGGAGTTTTATATTTCCATCTCCAAGCATAATTCCTATAAATTCTGCTAATTCTTCTGAATATTTTTTTGTTAATAATATTGGTTTTAATCTTGACTTAGGTTTATCTTCTATTTTTTTCATTTTTTCATTTTTTTATTTAATTCTTTTTGAACAAGCCGGCTAAGATTGATACAATCCTCTTTTATCCATTCATCTTGTTCCTTTGTTATAGTAATTGTTTTTTTTATATATTCCATATTATACATATTATACATACTTACTTATATATTTTTCTATAGAAAAAAAATGAGCCCGGAGAGATTTGAACTCTCGATCTCTGGCTCTCTTAGAACCATGTAAGCTTAGCAGTCGTATAAGACCAGTGCTTTAGCCAGACTAAGCCACGGGCTCGTTAAAGAAATAGTATTATTTTCTTTTAAAAAGGTTTCTAATAAAGTGCGAGAATTGCTTTTAGAGATGCTCCTGTCATAACTCCTGCTACTCCTGCTAAATATACTAGATTTTCTTTGATAAATTTTCTTAGATAATTTGGTGCAATTAAATATGCTATTCCTGGAGATGATGCTGTTACTGCTAGACTGTGTGATACTATTTTTTCTAAAGGTAGATTTGCCCCCTGATTGTTTAAAAGATTGATTAATGATTCTCCTGCTTCTGCTGCTCCATAACCCGCAACTAACCCTAATGAAAAGGCCAATAATCTATCATATTTATTTGATTCTCTTATATTTCTTGGAAGGATTCTTTTTACTCCATAGAAGGCTTCATTACATAAATATTTTAATTTTCCATCTTGTTTTGGGGTAATTGGTTTTTCCATATAATTAGTAAGATTTAAAAGGTTTTTAAAATTTGTTATTTCACTATTAATTTTTTATATTCTTCCACATGAATTCAAACTGGTCTTTGTATAATTTTGCTACTTCTTTGCTTTCTATCTTTATTGTTAATGGATTTTCTGTTAAAATAAACATAACTACATTATTCCCATAAACAAAAAGGCTTACTTGGCTAAACTCTCTTGGTATTTCTTTATATTCCACCATAGGGTGTTTTATTATCTTAGAACCTTTAACATAGAATTGTCTTGATTTTATTTTCTTTCTTTTCCTTTCAGCAATATTACCCTTAAAAAAGTGATAACTGCCTTAAAAGAATTAAAATATTGTGATAAATTTTATCTAGCTAAACAATTAAATGTTGGTGTTAGTACTTTATTTAGGTATTTACATATTTTGGATATGTCTAAAATAATTATAAGAACAAATAATACAGAGATATTCCCTAAAATTGGAGAAGAAGAGGATGCTAAATTAATACTATCTAAGAGTCTACATAACTTGTTGTTTTTCAATATAGAGAGCAAATACACTATAAAAGATATTTGTAACAAGTTAAATATATCAGAAACTACTTATAGAAATTGGAAAACTAAAAGACACGGGATATCTTTTAGTAAATTTAGTACCTTAAATAATATGTTAAACATGAAAATAAATCCATTAGATATTAAATTTAATAAAAAAATGTTCAAATTTAATGATAATTATCAAGAATGGGTTGTTCCAGACAGACCATGGTTTTAGTTCTTTGTCTTTATCTCAATTAAATCTCTGTGTTTTAATTTATAATCTTTACCCACAGCTCTTTTAGTCCTAACATCTACTGCTTTGATAAAATTATCCCCTATATCCTGATGAATTTTATATGCAAAATCTAATGCTGTTGAACCTTCTCTCATCAAGAAGCAATCAGGAAGACACCTACCATCTTTATCATAGAGATTATTTACCCCACCTGGAAAGATTGCAATATACTTTAGCAAATCAAAAATAGATTTGTCAAGGACATCCTGCACACCAGTATTTTTAAATTTCTTCAAAAAGTCTTCAAAAAACTCAAGTGCCCTTTTCTGTTTCTCATTTAAATTCCCAGTTATCTTAAATTTATTATCTCCTGGGATATATTCAATCAAGTTATGCTTGGCAGCCTCTCTAAGACTTAATTCAACCTCAGCACTGCACGGAATAATAATTAAATCTTTAAATCTATTTTTTACTTTTTCAAATTCATATTCAGCACCCTCAACATCAATTTTGTTCGCAGCGATTATCATTGGCTTTGTTTTCTTTCTCAGTGAAGTTGCTAATTTTTTTAAATCATCATCGCTCCATTCCATTATCTTGTGTGTTAAATTTAATTCCTTTAAAGAATCCTGAACCATCTCTTCATTTACATGCAGTCCGGATAACTGTTGTCCAAGAACTTTTTTTATTTCTAAATTCTCCTGTGATATTTGCCTTGACAATTTAGCCCATCCCTTTTTTATAATTCCAAAATACCACATGTCAATCTCATTCTCTAGAAATTCAATATCTTTTCCTGGGTCATGTGATAATGGTTTGCAAATCTCCCCATTTTCATTAGTACCACCAGAAATGTCAACAACATGAATAAGAACATCTGCATCCCTTAAGTCATTTAGAAATTGATTTCCGCGACCGCGACCTTCATATGCTTTTGGGACTAACCCCGCCACATCAATCATTTTTACAGGAACAAACCGATAATCTCCCATCTGAAAACCAAAGCGAGGGGTAGCAATAACATTAAATTCTTTATCCACTCTCTCGACTCTTACATATCCAACACCCTCATTCTTCTCAATAGTTGTGAATGGATAGCTGGCTATCTCAACATCGGCTAATGTACATGCCTTGAAAAAAGTTGACTTGCCAGAGCTAGGCTTGCCGAACTAAACCGATTATCATCGTCTCCCCCCTGCAATTCCCCTAAATGTATTTCCTACATCAAGTATTCCTTTTGCTATTTTTACCACTAATTTAATAATCATAAAATAAAATATATATGTAAAGCTTTATAAAGATTTATTTTTTATTTAGATTAAGGTGAACAAATAAATTCTATCTATACTGCCCACACGAGATACCAATTCCCGGCTCTATAGCAGGCAATCTTGATTCTGCTTCTTCTTTTATTATTTTACACAATGTTTTAAGGTCTGAAAGTTCTTCTTTAGCAACAGCCTTCTTCTCATTGACCTTGCTCACCAGGTTATCCAGCCGTTTTACAAATTCTCTGGTTTCACAGAGCATATTACCTACAGTAGGAATAAAATTGCTTTTATATTTTTTAAATGCGTCATACATCAATACTATTTCCCTTGGGTCTAATAAAGAATCCGGTGCAGTTGGGTTTTTAGCCTGTACTATATGATTAAAATAGCTACTAAACAATTGAATATATTCTAACTCTGCTTTATTTCCTCTTTCAAGTCTATCCAATTCCCCTATTGCAAAACCTGCCATACTAGATAAATTTCCTTTTATTTCCTTAAGTAAAATGTTTTTGTAAGTTTCTTTAGATTTCATGCGGCAAACCTCCCATAATAAAAAGGTGATGGACGTCTTGCTTCATCTGCTCTTTCTACTACTTTGCAAAAATCTCTAAGGCTTTTGATTTCTTTTTTATCGACTTTTTTGTAATTCCTTACAGAACTAACTACATGATTCAATCTTTTTACAAATCCCCCTGTTTCAAAGATTATATCACAAAGTTCGCCTGAAAAATTTTCATTATATAAATTAAATACCTGTTTCATAACAGAACATTTTTCAAGATCTGGAAAAGAATCTATGGTAATTGGTTTCTTGACGTTTACTATATCATAATTAAGAATCTCTATAAACAACCTAACAAAAATCAAATCCTTTTGTGTTCCTTCCTGAAGCTTACGCAGGTCATTATTTGCATAATTTGCTAAGGAATAGTAATTTCTCGAAACATCCCTGACCAATATGTCATAATCTATTTCTTTCATCTGTCTCATTTTTTATGCGGCATAGCGTTTAGGTGATTCTTCTACCATTGCTAATTCTTTAGAGAAGTCTACACAAAAACCCCCTAATGTTTTTAATCTTTCTTTGGGCAATGACTCAAAATCCCTAAGCTCCATGTATAGTAATCTTAATTCAAGCATAATATCAGAATGGGTTAGCTGCCTAAAAGAATCATCCCATTCCCTTGTTGAAAGGCATTGCCTTATTTTTGATGATCTTTCTTTTTCTGAGTTTCTTACAGTTGCTTTTATAAGTGCCATGAATTCGTTTGACATATAATCCGGGAAGACATTATCGATATCATCTCCAGGAATTATGTTTGTCTGGACTATTTTTATGAGATTTCTAAGCGCCTCATAATTTCCCTCAAAGGAATCTTCTTTGTTTCCTTTAGAACAGAGATCAATATCAATCGCTGAAAATGAAGCCATGGTCTTAAGGTCAGTAAGATAGAATCTTCTATCATCTTTATAGCGTTTTTCGCATATTGATTTATCAAAACGATGAAGTATTTCTTCTTTCTTTGTATAAGGACTCACCCATTTTCCGCTAGCGGTATATCCTACTTCACCATCTGTTCTATATTCTGATTTTGGAAAGTGTTCAGAAGAAAATGGGATTGATTCAATAGAATTCCTTAATCTTACATGTGAATAGTTCCCTTTCATAGCATTAGAAAGCTGAATGAATTTATAAACATTTTTATAGTAGACAAGTATATTATTTATATGGATATCTTAAAGCCAAGGGGAGTATTAGATTGTGTTTATTATTATTCTTTAGTTGCTAAAAAATGCAAAAACTTTCTGAAAGGCAGGGAATTAGTCAGCAAGGTTTTTCTTCCAAATGGGATTACACTAATGAGGAGGGGGAGTGTATTAAAACCATTATATGCTGATGAATTAATTAAAGCAGTTGATGATAAGTTCTTAGAATTAAGAGTAAAGAATCATTTAAAAGATGTTAAAAATAAACTAACCAAAGAGCAGATAAATGTTTGGGAATATTTCTTCCCGAGAAAATTATGCGAGTTTCATTATGCTGTTAACCATGAGGGAAAGAATAAAGATATTGACAGGATTTATTTTGATATTGACAGAAAAAATAATAGTGTGGATGATGCTTTGAAAGTCAGCAAAGAGTTAATAAAAATAATAAAAAGGGATTTCAGCAAAAAGACATTACTAATTTGGACAGGGCACAGTTTCCATGTCTACACATTTTTTGATAAAAAACCACATTCATTCTATATAAATAATTTTTCCGGAAAAAATAACTTAGTTATAAAATGGGCCAAAGAAATTTCTGAGAAAACAAAGATAAATACGTGTGCTGCGCATGAGAAAAAAAGGAACATGATTATAATTGACCCTTCTCAAAGCACTAGCGGGAAGATTGGAAGAGTTCCTTATTCCTTACATATCAATAATAATAAAATAAATGGCGTTAGCTGCGTTGTTGAAAAGGAGAATGCCAAATTCTTAGAAAGCTTAACTGTTGAAAAATTAGTAAACAACAAGTTATTTAAAGCAATTTAATTGTGAAAATAAAATGGTAATTAAAATAGATTATAATAAATGCTGCTGGAAGGATGGGAAATGCACCAGCTGCGGCTGCGGCAGTTGTATTGGCTGTGTTGAGGCCTGCCCTGTTGGAGCAATAAAAAGAGCAAAGAAGGTTTTGATTGACAAACTAAAGTGCATAAGCTGCGGTTCGTGCGTAAATGCCTGCAAACATCATGCTATTTCTTTAGCTTGAATTTGAGAAAGATATATAAAGAAGTTTTGATTTTTATAGTGTATGAAACTAACTCTAAAAAAGAAGCCAACTAAGTGTACAATAATTGTCGGCTTTCCAGGATTTGGGTTAATAGGGACAATTGCAACTAAATTCCTGATTGAGCATCTGGATTGCGAAAGAATTGGAAATATTGAGTCTGATAAATTCTTACCTCTTGCTGCAATACACAAAGAGCACCTAATTGGTCCTTTAGAGATTTTTTATAACAAAAAGCATAATTTGGTTATATTACAAACCCTAAGCCAGGTAGGAAAACTGGAATGGCAGATTTCTGATTTACTTGTAAAAATGGCAAAGGATTTGAAAGCCAAGGAGTTAATAATTTTAGAAGGAACACAGGGTGATGGAGAAGGTATTACAAAATTATATGGATATAACAGCGGGGGAAATGTAAAAAAACTGAACTTAGACCCATTAAAAGAGGGAGTATTAATGGGAGTTACTGCAACATTATTATTAAAAGCTAAAAAGAATATTCCGGTAAGCTGTATTTTTGCAGAGGCGAAAAGCCAGTTGCCTGATACAGAGGCTGCTGCAGAGATAATTAAAATTCTAGATAAATATCTTGGGATGGATGTTAATTTCAAGCCATTATTAGAGACTGCAAAGAGATTTGAAGCCAAACTAAAAGATATGATGGCAAAACAGAGCAAGGTCAGCAATGAAGGTTTCCCCGGATATAAAGAAGAAAAGAGTGATATGGATTATTTAGGATAGAATGACTGCTGAAGAAGAAAACGTTGTTAATATTATTTCTGAAGAATATTTAGATATCTTTAAAGAGTTGATAAATGTTTATGGAAACAGCAAGAGTGGATATGGTTCTGCAATTATTTCTGATGGGCTTATTCCTGTTTGTGAGGGCTTTAGAACAATTGAAGATTTCCTGTTAGATTTTTCTGAACAACCCGATGTTAATAAAGAGCATGTTCTTGGTTTATTAGAAAAGATTAAAAATGAATCCTTTGTTAAGGTAGCATGATAACTTTGGGAATTGAAAGCACTGCACATACAGTTGCCTTAGGAATAATAGATGATAAAGGAAAAATTTTAGCTGATGCCAGAGATATGTATAAAACTAAGAAAGGCGGACTTATCCCTTTAGAGGTAGCTAAACATCATAATAAGGTTTTTCCTGAATTATTAAAAGAAGTGCTAAAAAATATTGATGCTAAAGACATTGATATTATTTCTTTTTCACAAGGACCAGGATTATCTCCATGCTTGTTAGAAGGGATGAGATTTGCAAAGGATTTATCAAAAAAACTTAATGTTCCTTTAATTCCTGTTAATCATCTAATTGCCCATCTTGAAATAGGCAGACTTTTTAGTAAAGCAAAAGATCCTATCTTTATCTTGGCAACTGGTGCAAACACACAAATAATTTCTTTGGAAGGAGATAGATACAGGATAACTGGTGAGTCAATGGATATTGGAATAGGAAATGCCTTGGATAAATTCGGAAGAAAAATTGGATTGGGATTTCCTGCTGGACCAAAAATTGAAGAGTTAGCAAAAAAAGGAGAATACATTGAATTACCCTATACAGTCAAAGGCCAGGATTTAGTTTTTGCTGGTTTGGTAACAGAAGCAATTAATAAATACAAAAAAGGGATAAAAATGGAGGATTTATGCTATTCTTTACAGGAAACTGCTTTTGCTATGCTATGTGAAGCTACAGAAAGAGCTATGGCTCATTGCGGAAAGAAAGAGGCTTTGCTGATTGGCGGTGTTGCTGCAAATAAAAGATTAATGGAAATGCTAGATATCATGTGCAAAGAGAGAAATGCCAGGTTTTATTCTGTTCCTTTAAAATATTCAGGAGATAATGCAATCATGATTGGCTGGCTGGGGATTTTACAGTATAAATCAAATAAAAGATATTATGACAATCTGAAGTTGAAAGATATTGATATAAAACCAGGATGGAGAGTAGATGAAGTAGATGTTAATTGGAGTTAAATTAGTCTCTTTCCCTTTGTTAAATCAAGTTGCTTTGTTTCTTCATAAAAATCAAATAGGTGTTGTGAACTTCCAGGTTGTACATAGCGTGTAGTATATTTACCCCCTTCTATAATTACTACTAAATCTTCATCAATTCCCTTATGATCATGGGCTTGACTTCTAAAGAAAACTACTGGATGTCTTTGCCATCTCTTATTAGTGTTCAATGCATATAATTTAGCAGGAACTTTAATCTCATCCCCACCAGATCTATCCAGTCTGTGTTCTAAGACTAATGCTCGTTTAGAAACTTTGAATTTTATTGCTCTAGCTGAGGATTGAACACTCCCATATTCACCAAGTTCAAAGTGATAAAATTCTTCAATCATTTTATCTATATAATACACCTGAAAAGAAATTAACTGTATCCAACTTGTATAGAACATATAAAATCATAATGATTAAGATTAACAAGCAAGCTACCAGGGCTACTTTTCCTGCAAAATTTATTTTTTGCCACCTGATCTGCTCTTTCATTAATTTCTGTGAATAGCCTAATTTGTAAGTGCCTGTCTTATCCTTCCAGATTATATTATTATCCTCACCTTCCATAAGAAATTGTTAGAAATAAGTCTTTTTAAAGATTATTATAATAGAACTATTGTTTTATTATTCTTAGATTAGGATATTTTCTGGAATATACACCCGTAATAACCAAGCCTGGCAGTTTTATATTAATCTGTGATTCTTCTTTCAGCTTATTAGAATATTTTGCCAGCAGAACTGCCTGAAAATCAAATAATTCCTGCTCTGAATTAAATTTTATATTTACCGGAAGAAATTCATTATCATATTTTACCAAGGCAGAATTAAATGATTTGATATTAATCTCTGATATTCTTGGCTCTTCTATAAGCGGGGTTAGAATATTATATTTTCTTAGATTTCTTTCTATGTAGTATTTTATTTTACCAATGTATGACTGGGATATCTGAATGTTTAATTGTGGGGATGTTTCTTTGATCAGCTCATCCTGATTAGCAGCTGGATTGTTCTGCAATTGCGGGACTATCAGATTGTATAATTCCCAATCTTTTTCAGACATCTGCGGCTCCAGTTTTGTGTAAACCAGAACATTATTTTCCTTTTTGAAAGCAGAAGAAGCAGAGGGAGGAGAAGGGGGAGGGGGAGGAGATAGGGCTTGCTTCTTTTCTTTGATTTCCTTTGTCTGAGTAGATATATGAATTGGTAAATGCCTGAAATTAACCTGCTCTCTTTTTTTCTGCTTTACTGCTGTAACAAACATTGCTTTTGTAAATGATTTAACAAAGCGAATATTTTTCTGAAGAACCGGGTCTGGCTTTTTCTGCAGAATTTCAACTATCTTGTTTAATTCATCTAGGACATCTTTTTTAGATTCGTCTGGGTAAAGGAATTTTATTGACATATTAAAAGGAAGAATCAAAAGAGTCCATAGATGATTTTGTAGATAGCTCTGGAGATGATGTCTTTATGTACTTCTGAACCAAGATTAATCCCCTTAGGATTGCTTTATTCTGCTCTAATAATTCTCCTATCCTTCCTAATAATGGCTTTAACCTCTCATCCTCTGACTCCATGGTCATTTGCTCTCCTGCTTCTCTAAAAAAATTAATCATTGTTTTCATTTCTGATGTTAATGACTCGTTTGATTTTACCAAATCTATTATCTTTGACTGCAAAATTAGATTGTTCTGAATTAATTGATCAAGAATTTTATCCTTTGAAACTGTTTCTGGCTTAGCTTTTATTGCTTTTGGCATTTAATTCACCTCTTATTGGATTATAATGTAAGTGATATAAATAGTATTTGTTGCTACTTGATTATAGTAAATAACCGAAAGCTTTATAAATAGTTATTTCATACAATAATGAAGAAGAGCGTGATTCTAAAAGAGATTATGAAGGAAAATAAAATGGGAAGTAAAGTTGTATCATTATTAAAAATATTAGGGAATGGTAAAATGATGGTAGCTGGAATAATGTCAGGAGCTTTAGCTGGAGCTTATGTAGAGCATAGATTAGCTAATGTAGAGCAATTATATGGTGTAGAGTATAAATTATCTGAGAATGAAGTTGTTAAAAGAAATTATTTTGGTCTTTCTGTATTTCCTACAACTGTTCTTATGGACACAAATAGAGATGGAGAATGCGACAAAGTAAGGACTTTTTTACCTGCGAATAGACAGTTTCATTTAGTTTATTCTAATCCAACTGATGAAGAAAAAGAGTTATATAGAGAATTTAAAACAGGAGAAAGAAAATGAGTAGGTCTGAAAGATTACAGGAATTAAGAGGAAGGCTTCCAGAATCAAGGGAAAAGGCAAAAAAAAGATTAGAATTAATAGGCAAATTAGATCATAGCGGAGACATTTATCCCGAAGATTTTAGAGATAATACACATATCTATTACAGAATGATCTTAAACAATGATAGTTTAGGCATCTCTCCTCAAATTTCCATCATGACAGCATTTGGAACAGGAAGCATAACAAATCCATCATATTTTTGTACTGCTTTAGAGTGTCTTGCAAAAGCAGGGAATCCTTTGGCAGAGAAAATAAGAGAATGTGCTAGAGAAAACATACTAACAGCAAGTCTTTGTTATGGTTCCATAGTTGACAAAATGATATTAAGAAAATTAAACGAACAAGAGTATACAAATGCTTTGAGTTTGAATATAAAGGAAGTAAGATATATTATTGATAATTCATCGGAGAGTGATAGGAGACAAGGAAAATGATAGTAAAAGACACATTTTTGGGAAAATTAAGAGAGGCATTTAATCTGAATATATATGAAGTTAAGATATGGACAGCCTTATTGTCAAGAGGAATAAGCAATGCAGGCGAGTTGTCTGAGATAAGCGAAGTTCCAAGAAGCAGAACTTATGATGTTCTTGAATCCTTAGAGAAAAAAGGATTTGTTATTATGAAATTAGGCAAGCCGATAAAATATATTGCTGTTGATCCTGAAGAGATAATCAAGAGAGTAAAAAGGCAGTATAAAGATGCTTCTGATAATAAAATACAGAAATTAGAAGATGTTAAAACAACCAGCTTATTCCAGGAATTAGAATTACTGCACAAACAGGGAATAGAATATATTGACCCCGGCGAGCTGAGCGGATGCTTTAAAGGCAGGGACAGTATTTATGACCATCTGAATAAATTATTGACAGATGCAAAAAAATCTGTTGTTATTGTAACAACTTCTGAAGGCTTGAAGAGAAAGGGAGAAACTCTGAAAAAGAGCTTAAGAAAACTAAAAGAGAGAAAGGTTAATGTAAGAATTGTTGCACCTATTGACAAGACAAATATTGATATTGTCAAGGAATTACTGCCTTATGCTGAGATAAGAAATACTCAGAGAATAAATGCAAGATTTGCTATAGTAGATGACAAGGATGTTTTATTCATGGTTTTGAATGACAAAGAAGTACATCCAAGCTATGATGTTGGTATATGGATAACTACACCTTACTTTGCTAGCGCTTTATCCAGCTTATTTGAAGGAATATGGACAAAGCTAGAAGACAGCAGAAAGACACTAACTAAGCTGAAATAAAATTTAATATAAAAATGGGAAACACAAGGGGATCTGATAGGGATATAGGAGAGGGGCATAAGACATTCAATAAGCCTGCCGGAACACCAATATATGGGAATAGAAAGGGTAATGGTGAAGTTCTTGAAGGAAGATTAAAGATAGGATTTTGTAATTTATCCTTTTCTGACTCTGGTGTAGCTGTAAAGGAATTAGCTTATTCTGACTCGGGTGTAGCTATAACAAGATTAGCTTATTTTCCTGACATTACAGGACTTCCTTTTGTTATTGGTTTTCCTGAATCATCTTCTGATAAGTTAAACACAGAAAAAGTGCCAAGAGTTAGAACATGTGAGGGAAAAACCGAGGTACAATCCCCAAAGATGGAGTGGATTCCTTTTTCTGTTTATGTGGGAACACAAATAGGTTATTGTCTTGAAAGAGGAGAGGGGGTTCTAAGTTGGCCAAGTTATCAAAATATAACTCCCTGGTCTAAATTCATAGAATTACCGGAAAAAAGTATTGAAAAAACTCTTACTGAAATGGGGTATAGTTGGGATAGAGCAGAAGGATTTGTTCAAGAATTGAAAAAATATAAAGAAAGCCATAGAAAGAAGAAATAAACAAAAGTTTTATTAATTCTTAATGTCAATTCTATTTAATGATAGACAAGCTTATTGAGAAATTACACCCTTTAGAGAGAAAAGTTCTGCCTTTTTTAAAACTAAAAAATGTCAAGGAAATAATTGAAAAAAGCGGAATGCAGGAGATAGAGGTGATGCGGGCTTTGCAGTGGCTTGAAAACAAGGATGTTCTTAAAATAAATATTGAGATTAAAGAGAATGTTTATCTTGGAGAAAATGGAGAAAAATATCTAAAAGAAGGGCTGCCTGAAAGAAGATTCTTAGAATGTTTAGATAAAGAGCTAAGCTTGAATGAGATTAAGAAGAATGCCAGACTGGATAAGGACGAAATTAGCGCATGCTTAGGAATTCTAAAAAGAGAGAAGGCAATTGAATTTGTTTATGATAAAGTAAAAAGAACTGATAAATGGAAGGAAGTTCTGAGTAAAATAAAAAAAGATGAAGATTTCTTAAAGAGCCTGCCTTCAGAAAGCAAACATCTTGGCTCTAGGCTGGATGAATTCAGGAAAAGAAAAGAGCTAATTGAAATTAAGATTGAAAAGATAAGAGATATTAAACTAAATGAGCTAGGAGAAAAATTAATTAAAACTGAGATTAAGGATAATTTTATTGATAGTGTTGATAGCAAAATTCTAAAGAATAAGGAGTGGAAAAATAAAAGATTCAGGGCTTATGACATCAAAATTAATGTTCCAAAGATTTACAACGGCAGAAAACATTTTGTTAATGAATCAATAGAATATGCAAGACAGATATGGTTAGAGATGGGTTTTAAAGAGATGTCTGGACCATTAGTGCAAACAAGCTTCTGGAATTTTGATGCTTTATTTACTGCACAAGACCATCCTGTAAGGGAGATGCAAGATACTTTCTTTATCAAAAATCCTGCAAAGGGGAAATTACCAAAGGAATTAGTTGATAAAATAAGAAAAGTGCATGAAAATGGATGGACAACAAACAGCAAGGGATGGGGTGGAAAATGGAATGAAGAGGAAGCAAAGAAAAATGTTTTGAGAACACATACAACTGTTTTATCTGCAAGAACAATTGCTGCTCTGAAAAAAGAGGATTTGCCTGCTAAATTCTTTTCTGTTGGCAGGTGTTTCAGAAATGAGACTTTGGATTGGAGCCATTTATTTGAATTTAACCAGACAGAGGGGATTGTTGTTGACCCGAATGCTAATTTCAGGCATTTGCTTGGATATTTAAAAGAGTTCTTTAAAAAGATGGGATTTGAGAATGCTAGATTCAGGCCTGCTTATTTTCCTTATTGCGAACCTAATGTTGAAATTGAGGTTTATCATCCTGTTCATAAAAAATGGATTGAATTAGGAGGAGCAGGGATATTCAGGCCAGAGGTTGTAAAGCCTTTACTTGGATTTGAGTGCCCTGTACTTGCATGGGGTCCTGGTTTTGATAGAATGATAATGGACTATTACAGAATAAATGATATCAGAGAGTTATACAAGAATGATTTAAAACAAATAAGAGAGGCAAGGGTCTGGTTGAAATAATTTAAATTTGTATTCTCTGTTTTAACATCTTACAAGTTCTCTTTTATATAAATCTACAGTTTATACATATAAACTCATAGTTTAAATTGGTTCTTAGCCAAATTCTTTTTCTAACATTAATTTTTTTATAATTCTTTTCCTGAACTTATAGTTGTCTGCATGCATTGAATAGCCGAACCAACCCTGCATACTATTAACCAAATCATTATAAGTTAATAAATCATTTTTGTACAAATCTAATCTCTTATTAAACTCTCTTTTAAATTTTCTTAAGTTGCTTTTCCTTAATAACTTGTGATGATAAAATATTCTATAGCCTAAAAAAGTTATTCCATTTTTTAAGGGGATTATTTTAGACTTATCCGGATGCAATTCAAGTTTTAATGCTTTAAGGTAGATATTTATCTTCTCTTTATATTCTTCCAGTATTTCTTTATTGCTGTGCAGAATTACAAAATCATCAACATATCTTATGTAGTATTTTGCCTTTAATTTGTGCTTTACAAAATAATCTAATTTATTCAGATAAACGTTTGCAAAGAATTGCGATGTTAAATTTCCTAACAGCATTCCCTTGCCTTTTATTTCTGCATCAAAATTATTCAGTATTTGTTTTATCAACCAAATTACATTTTCATCTTTAATTTTTCTTTTTATAATGTATAATAGAACTTCATGGTCAACAGTCTGGAAATAATGCCTGATGTCTGCTTTTAATGCATAGCCAGTAATATTGTTTTTATTATAGTTATTTTTTACTAATTTCCCATTCCTGCTTATTTTTCTTATAAATTTATCCAGTCTTTCAACTGCCTTATGCGTTCCTTTATTTTTTCTTGAAGCATAAGAATCATGGATGAATATTTTTTCGAAAATCGGCTCTAAAATATTGACAATAGCATGATAAACAACTCGGTCTCTGAAAGCAGAAGCATGAATTGTTCTTGTTTTTGGCTCTCTAACAATAAATCTTTTTAATGGTAATGGCTTATATGTAAATGTTGACAACTCTTCATGTAATTTTTGAATCTCTTCCTCAAGATTATTCTCAAATGCCTTTACATAGGGCATTTTTGTCTTTCCTTTTCTTGCTTTTTTGAAAGCCAGTTCAAGATTTTCTATTGAGCATATTTTTTCATAGAGATTCTTACAGGTTTTCATGATAAAAAGAGTCCTAGAATCTGGGTTATTCCGAGGTCAGCAGTCCCGTCTTTTTTAGATTTCGAGTTCTGAGGATTCCTGTTGCAATTGAGGTTCGCCCTGTCGGAATTGGCGTTGAACCTAGCGACAGGCATAGCACACTCATCAAGTCTCACCATAACTCTAATTTTCGTTCAAAACTTCCCCAAGGCTTGTCATTACTACTAACTATTGTTATTGTATTTCATCGGCATATAGATTCAATCATCCATGCCTTAATGAATATGCATGTAGCCCACTTTATTATCCCTGATTCGAAATCAGGATAATTTCTAGGACAAGCAAAAAAAGAAGTAATCCTTTTTATAATTTCCGTCATATATTTACAAAAATAAAAAGGCTTAAAAAGGTCAAAATTATTAAGATTTTATGGAGAAGAAAAAATATTTTATGGATATTGTAATTAATAAGGAAAAGCTAAGCGATAATAGCGATATTTTTGTTGCCCATTGTCCGAGCTTGGGTATTGCTTCTCAAGGCAAAGATACAGATGAAGCTATCAAAAACATTAAAGAGGCTATTGAGTTATATTTAGAAGAACAGCCAGAGAAATATGAAGAATTGATTAGTGATAAAATTCCGTTATTTTCTGTTGTTGAGGTAATTAGAAATGCCAAAGCTCCCTGTAGTATCGGGTAAAGAAGTTATTAAAGCTCTTTCTAAGATTGGGTTTAAACATGTGAGAACCAAAGGAAGTCATGCAATTTTAAATAAAGAAACAGATAAAGGAAAGATAACTATTCCGGTTCCGTTGCATAAAGAACTTGCTAAAGGAACATTAAAAAGCATTATGAAACAAGCGGAATTAAGCTTAGAAGATTTTCTTAAAATACTCTAATTTTTTGACGTGCCTTCGGCACAAGAAAATACCCCGAGGTCAGCATCCGAGTCCTGAGGACTCCTGTCGCAATCGAGGCCCGCCCTGCCGGAATCGGCGACGAACCCAGCGACAGAATTGTTGTCTTCCTCTGGTTTCCAATAATAAATATTTTCTCCCTGCTTGTATTCATCCCCTGATTCCTCTATTGGCAATCCTTGTTTATTGAATCTTAAAGAAACATAACAATCTTCCATTATACATTTTTCTAAAGGCTCTGTATTACAGGGTTGCAAATCATTATTGATTGTTTTGTGATTATAATTTATATGCAATCTATCATTAGCTACCTTAAAATCGGCATCTAACCAAGACCATGCTCCATTATTTATGTAGTCTATTGTTAAATGCTTGTAAATATCTTCTATTTCTTTTTTGCTTATTTGATTTTCATTTCCATCATACAATTGTATTTTCCTATTATGGGCATCTATTATACTCATGAAATAAGGCATGAATAATGCAGGGGTTGGCATGAATAGTCCGTTTTCATTTAATTTATAGTGAGTATCTTGCCATGTCAACCCTTTATACTCATCCGGCTCAATTTTAGCAATCAAAATGCCTGTATTTGGTATTTTCACATAATCTGCTCTGTTTATGTTTGCTTTAACAGCTAAATCTTTTTGGGGAATTCTTTCTTGCTTAACAGTCTTCTTGCTATTAAGATATCTGTCCATTGCTCCCCCTATTTCCCTTCCGAATATCTTATCTGGTATTTTCATCTTCTAGTTTTTTGGCGTGCCTTCGGCACACGGAAATACCCCGAGGCCAGCACTCGAGACCTGAGGATCCAGGTTGCAATCGAGGTTCGCCCAGCCGGAACCGGCGTAGAACCCAGCGACAGTGCCATTTCTTG
>AQRL01000027.1 GCA_000402515.1 Nanoarchaeota archaeon SCGC AAA011-G17 | reverse complement strand
CAACAGCATGCTTAGGGAAACCCTAAGCAGCTAAACGGTTACCAAGAAACCAAAGCATTTTAAACTTATTCGTTTTGGAGTTTATATTCTGGAGACATAACATAAAAAGGTACAAATCTTTTTTATGAGACTAAAATGATATCTAAACATGTTAGCGTTTATTGCATCTTAATTGTTTTAAGTTTTTTTTCAATTATAAACACAGGTTATAATTATGCAGAACCAATATATGTTCCTTTGATACAATACTACCAAGACCAGAGTATTTTAAACAATGACCAACAAATTTCTTTACTGTCAAATTTACCTTTTTATGCATGGCAATCTATTGCATATTTAAGCAATGAAAATAATTTAGAATGGATTCTATTCATTCTATTTATATTATCAAGAGTTTTTCTGGTATTTTCAATATATTTTTTATCTAATACTATTTTCAAAAATACGGTTGTTTCTTTATTATCCACTTTTTTTTCAACATTCATAGTTTGGACATTTAATATTGGAAACTTTATAATCTTCTCTTCAGATTTTACTCCTTTTGATATGAGTCTTCCTCTTGCTTTTTTTTCTATTGCCTTCTTTTTAAAAAAAGACTTCTTTAAATCTTTTTTATTTTTAGCAGTTATTTCTTATATACATCCCTTGAGTGTTCTTTATCTTGGTTTTATTTATTTGATTTATTTTATATTTAATACTAACAAGATAAACAAAAAAGTGTTTTTTGGCGGGTTAATATCTTTCTTAATTATAATTCCAATTTTTATAAAAATATTTTCTTTTAACCCCGCTGGAAATTTTAATTTTCAGGATTGGTTATACTTTATAACTATTCGTTCTAGCCACCACATATTCCCCCTTTCTTGGAACTTAAGAGATTACATTTTATTATCATTACTAGTTATTACTTTTTTTATTTCTTTGAAATATAGCAAGGATAATGAAATAAATAGAAAAGTTATATATTTTGGCTTAGCAACTTTTATTTTCTTATTGATCGGAACTATCTTCTCTGAATTTTATCCATCTATTGTAATCATAAAGCTTTCATTGTTTAGAAGCCTTGTTTACTTCAGAATAATAATGATAGCTTATGTTTCCAATTATATTTATTGTCAATTAAACAAAACAAGGTTTGGCTGGAATTTTTTTGTTTCCATTTTTATATGTTTATTGTTTATAACTGCAATTCTTGGTCCAGTACTAATTGGGGGGGGTTTTGTTAAAAATATTGATTTCCCCAACCATAGAAGTATCAACTCATGGGAAGAAATTTCAATAAAAACAAAAGAATTAACTGATAAAACTGATTTAATTATAACCCCCCCATTTGAAGAATCCTTTA
The DNA here is from genome assembly GCA_000402515.1 of Nanoarchaeota archaeon SCGC AAA011-G17. Lineage (GTDB taxonomy): Archaea > Nanobdellota > Nanobdellia > SCGC-AAA011-G17 > SCGC-AAA011-G17 > SCGC-AAA011-G17. Next base: position 35,900 of record AQRL01000027.1, on the reverse strand, counting down.
AGGTATATTCAAAGAGAAATAATTATTTTGGATGGACTGAAAGTGGTTCCTTTCTTTATTTCCCAAATTTTGCTGTGGAAAGTTTTAACAGATTAGAAGATTTATGTGGTCCATTTGACAAAGAGAATAAATCTTCCTATGAAATTAAAAAAGTATGTGAAAGTAATATGAAAGATATAAATGAAAATAAATTGATGTGGTTAAAAGAGAAGTATGGAGTAACACACATCATTTTAAAAAACCAATCAAATTTTGAATTAGATATTCTTTTTAAGAATGAAGATTACGCACTTTATAAATTGTAATTTACTTTAAAAAAAAATCAGATACAACTATAATTTTTTTTCAATATGGTTAAATATAAAATTCTTTAATGATACTTCTATTGGTAATGAATATATGTGATTTTTCATTCTAAATCTTGCAATTGGCCTATACATTTTTGAAATATTCCTTAATAAGAAAAATTGCGGTTTATTTGATAAAAAATGCCATTCTATTTTTTTATCTACAAATAACGCCGCTAAATATAACATGTCCATAAGTTTTCTTCTATCGGAAGTTATCCAAGGGCATTTTTTTGCATAATCACTTTGATCAATTTCTATCCAATCTTCAAGTTTTTTTGGCGGTTGGTAACCATATTTTACTGCCAAGTCATATAGCTCTGTTCCTGGATAAGGATTAAATTGACAGATACTACTTATTTGAGCATATTTATTTTCTTTTAAAAGATTTAATATCAAATTAGTTGTTAAAAATATATCTTCCTCTGTTTCTCCAGGTACTCCTGTAAAAAAATTATATGAAGGTCTTAATCCACTATATTTTGAAAGTTTTCTATTCACATCAATAGTATCTTCTACGTTTATCCCTTTCTTTATCAGATCAAGGATTTTTTGAGAACCTGATTCTGCTCCAATATGCAATTCTCTTGCACCTATATCTTCCATCAATCTTAAAAACTTATCATCCAATATTTTCAATTCACTTACCCTCATACCCCTAAATCCAACAATGGCATCAATTTTTTCCTTCTTCATTTCAAGAAAAATACTTTCTGCTCTTTTAAGATCTACAAAAAAATCATTATCATTAAAAAACAAATAATCTGGCTTAAAATTTTCAGTTATATATTTTATGTGATTTATTGTTCTATCTACATTCTCCGATAACCATTTATTATCTGTTGCAGGTACATGGCAAAATGCACACCTGTGTGGACATCCTCTACTTGTCAATATTGAAAATGATGTTTCTTTAAATCCAACTCTTTTATACTTTTTAATATCAACAAGTTCATAAGGTGGAATTTCACTTGGCAAGCTATTCGGATTTGTTGGTGGTCTTTTTGGATTTTTTATAACTTTTCCATTTTCCTTGAAGTATGTTCCTGCAATTCCATGGAAGGATTTTCCTTTTTCCAATGCCTTGGCTATTTCATATAATGTAAATTCTCCATCCCCCTCAACAACACAGTCTATCAATGGGTGCTCTAATGTTTGTAGAGGCAGCAAGGTTGGATGAATCCCCCCCCAAATAACAGGAACATTAGAATTTTCTTTTACTAATTTAGATACCTTAAGAGCATGATAAATTGGTTTTCCAGTCATACATGAAATTGTTACTGCCAAAGGATTGTTTTTTAATTCTTTTAATAATTTATTTTCCCAATCATCTTCAACCCTACAATCAATTATTTTTATTTTATATCCTTCTTTATGAGCAACTCTCGCAGCATATATCAAAGATAAAGGTAAATCTACAATAACTGTACCATATGCTCCAAGTTCTGGATATACCATAATTATTTCATTCATAATAATTTTTAATCCAATATTTATTTTTAAACCTATTGCTTTATCAAAATTCAATAATATATTATAAGCAATAAAAACATTTTTAAACCATTCAATTTGTGGAATATAATATGAATAGAGAAAAGGTACTTGTTACTGGGGGGATGGGATTTATAGGAAAATTCTTAGAAAGAAAAATTTTAAATGAAACTGATTATAATATCACAATAGTAGATAATTTATCCTCTAGTGTTCTTGATGAAAAAATAGCCAATGATAAAAGAGTTCAATTCATTGAGGAAGATTTTAGCGAATGGGCATTACCTGATAATGAGAAATATTTTCAAATTTATCATCTAGCCAGCCCAGTAGGTCCTGTTGGCGTACTTAAATACAAGGGAAAAATAGGAAAAATAATAATTGAACAAACTTACAAGGTGGCAGAAATAGCCATAAAAATGGGGGCTAAACTAATCGATATTTCTACATCTGAGGTTTATGGAAAAAATCCAGATGATGAAAATGAAGGGCAAAGGGAAGATATTAATAAGGTAGTTCCTCCAAATATAACTGTAAGACTTGAATATGGTGTAAGTAAATTGCTATCTGAGATTATGCTTAAAAATCTTAGTATAGACTTTCCATTAAAATATAATTGTATAAGGCCATTTAACATTATCGGTCCTTCCCAGAATGATGAGCTTGGATTTGTTATGCCAAGGTTTCTAAGACAAGCATTGTCAGGAGAGCCAATAACTATTTATGGGGATGGCAAACAAAAAAGAACATTTACTCATGTTGAAGACCTTGTTGATGGGATTTTCATGGTTATGGAATCTGATATAACCGGGGAAATATTTAATATAGGTAATCCAAGAAATGTTATTTCTATTCGTGAACTTGCTGAAAAGATAAAAGAAGCAACAAATTCATATAGCGAAATAAACTTAGTTAATCCAAAAAAGTTGTTTGGTGATGAATTTGCTGAAGCATGGAATAAGATTCCTAATGTTGATAAATTGGTCAAAGCGGTTGGATGGAAACCTAATTGGTCTATAGATGATATAATCTCCGAAGCGGCAATTTTGAAACAAAGATATTTAATAAAAACGTAATGGGATTATTATTAACTTAAATGTGGAAAAAAAAGACTATTTGGGTTGTTATGCCAGCGTATAATGAAGAAAAAGGTATTTATAATACTGTTAAAAATTTTCTATCTATTCCTGAAGTAGACAAGGTGGTTGTTGTAGATAATAATTCTAAAGACAAAACGATAAAATTAGCAAAAGAAGCAGGGGCAATAGTTGTAGAAGAAAAAAAACAAGGATATGGTTATGCTTGTATTAGGGCTTTAAAAGAATCAAAGGCAGATTATACTGTTTTGGTTGAATCTGATGATAGTTTTTATCCTGAAGATATTTATAAATTCCTTGGATTTATTGAACACTTTGATATGGTCAAGGGGGGCAGATCTAATGACCATTTAATAGATAAAGAAGCTGATTGGACTCCTTTTTTAAAATATGGAAATTGGTTTATCGCAAAACTTATTCAGGTCCTTTATGGCGGACCTTCTATGAGAGAATCTGGTGGAACATACAGGATGATAAAAAAAGAATGTTTGAATACATTATTACCTTATTTATCTCGTGGAGATGCTGCCTTTCTCCCCTATATGGTTACAATAGCTTCAAGATTGAATTTTGAAATTTTAGAGATACCAATAAGATATAGAAAAAGGTCCGGTATTTCTAAAATTACTGGAAATAGATGGAGAGCTCTAAAATTAGGTTTTACAATGATATGGGTTGTAATAATCAACCGTATAAAACCCCTTAAAATAATTTAAAGAACTATTTTTTGCATATTATCAACATTTGTTTTGCCATGGGCCTTATTGGTAATCTTAAATAAATTTTTAATAATAATTTGCTTTTTGGAGCCTTAGATTTCATTGAAAATGGGAGAAATTTTGGAATTACTTTTTTTATTTTGAATCCTTTTTCTTTTAATAAATTTGAAAGAGATTCATCGGTAAAGATTGTTTTATGCGTTTGGTCTTCAAAATAAACTTTTTTACAATACTTGTAATTTGGTTGGATTATGATAAATACTCCTTCAGGTTTTAATATATTTTTTATTTCATCTATCGTTTTTATTACATCATACCTTTCAAGATGTTCTAATAAATTGCTTGAGAATACAACATCAAAATAATCTTTTTTTAATACGCTTAGATTAGTACATGTAATTATATGCGCCTTAACATCAGCATTTGTATGTTTAATCAATCCATCCCAAATATCTACTGCATGTTTTTCACTAGCATTTATACTATTTATAAAACTGGCATATCCGGCCCCTAAATCTAAAACTTTTGAATTTTTTGGGATATATTTCTGTAAATAACTTGCTATAACTTTCCATATTTCATCTCTTTTTTTATCAAATTTAAAGCAATTTGTATGATAATCTTCCATTCATAGCCACTAAATAGTATGTTTTATATCCTTTTTGATTTATTAAAATCCCATGGAAAAAGAAACAATTGGGTTACTTAAGTTTTTTGTAATCTTTATAATGTATCTTTTTTATATTTAGTAATATAATAATGTTTAAATATATTTTATATCGGGAGTGTGTATAATATGATAAAAACATCCATTATAATTCCAAATTTGCATTCTCCAATAATTGACAAAACAGTAAATTCAATAATATCTCAGATTCCAACAGATGCAGAAATTATAATTGTTGGTAAAGATAAATATAATTTAATAAATAAAAATAAAAATGTAATCTTTATAGAAACAGAAGAAAAAAAGAATCCTGCTGAAGCAAGAAATATCGGAATAGACAAATCTAGAGGGGAGGTGCTTGTATTTATAGATGCAGATTGTATTGCTGATAATGGATGGTTAGATAATTTATTAAAACATCAGAAGGATAATATAAAAATCGTTGGGGGGTCTGTTGATTTTGACAATAAAAATTTCTGGACATTATGTGACAATATCTCACATTTTCATGCATTATCCCCAAAAGAAAAACAAAGTAATAATAAAATGAATATTGCTTCGATAAATTTATGTGTTACAAAAGATTTAGCCTTAAGTGTGGAGAAGTTTAATGAAAAATTAGTCACGGGAGAGGACTTAGATTTTGTAATGAAAATAAAAAGATTAAATTATAACCTATTTTTTGAACCCGCTGCAAAAGTATACCATTATCCAAAAAGAGAATCATTTATGTCACTTATTGAACATGATTTAGCATGGGCAAAAAATTCAATTAATGTAAGATTAGAATATTCTGATCTTCTTAATACACCACCAAAGATATTTATAAATGAACTATCACTAATTCTTTTTTCACCTTTTGTTGCTTTAAATAAAACATTTAGAATATTTTTTATAGAAAATAGAGAATATCTCAAATATTGGTATACCATTCCCATAATATTTATATCAAAATTAGTATGGTGTTTTGGTGCTGCAAGAGGTCTAAAAAAATGATAAAAAATATTTATTATGCATTTATTAAGGAAAGATTAAAATCTCCAATCTTCTTAATATTTTTTATTACATCTAAATGTAATTCTAAATGCAATCACTGCTTTTATTGGAAGAATCTTAATAAAAATATAAAAGAATTGAACTTAGAAGAAATAAAAAAATTATCCAAAGAGTTTAATAAAATACCAGAAATGGCTCTATCTGGGGGAGAGCCTTTTTTAAGAGAAGATATAGTTGAAATATACAAGATTTTTAATACAAATAATAAACCAAAATTTTTTACAATACCAACTAACGGATTACTACCAGAAAAAATATACAATAAAGTAAAAGAAATGTTAGAGTGTAATTTTAATACAGTTCTGTCTATAAATTTATCATTAGATGGAACTAAAACTATTCATGATGAAATTAGAGGAGTTAGTGGAAATTATGAAAAAGTAATAGAAACATATAACAAACTGTCTTTATTAAAAAATGATTATAAAAATTTGATTATAAAAATAACAACAACAATTACCAACAAAAACATAAAAAATATACCTAAACTGATAGAAGATGTGAAAGAAAAAATGCCTAAAATAGATTTTCATAATTTTGAAATAGCAAGAGGGGATATAAAAAATAAAGATTATAAACCTCCATCGATAGAAGAATTATATAAAATAAAAAAATTACTATACAAAACATGGGAATCTTATGAATTCTATGGTAAAAAAAATAAATTAAAATCTAGAATAGCTTCAAAAATTAAAAAATTTGTATTTGAAACATATCTTAGAATCCTAAGGGAGAAAAAACAAGTAATCCCTTGTTATGCTTATAAAACAAGTGTTGTAATAGATGAGAAAGGAGATTTATATTTTTGTGAACTTTTACCATCAATAGGAAATATCAAAAAAAACTCATTAAAAGAGATTCTACAATCAGAGAGTGCAGATAAGCAGATAAAGTTTATTAAGAATAAGGGATGCTATTGTACACATTCCTGCTTTCAGCAAAAAAATATAATTTTAAATTACAAGTTATTCCCAAAAATCTTTAGCTATATAATCAAATGAAAGTTTATTCATGGTTTTTAAAATAGGTACTGCATTATGGAAAAAAATATAAAAAAGATAATATTTGTATTTTTTTTGATTAGTTTAGTTAAAATTATCTTAAATTTTTTTGTGAGATCGCCATCTTCATTTGCTGATTCTTATTTTTATGTTCTTTCTTCAAAGGCATTAATTAACCTTGATTTTACTGGTTTTTTTGCTTATTATCCTCCCTTGTACTCTTTTATTATAAGTTGGGTCTATTTATTTAATAATTCTGAAGTGTCTTATTTTTTGATAAAATTAACAAATTCATTTATTAGCTCTTTAGTAATTTTTCCTGCATATTTGTTGGCAAAAGAATATCTAAAAGATGAAAGAATTTCATTTTATACTGCACTAATTATAGGTTTGTTGCCTTCTAATTTTGCATATTCTACTTATGTTATGTCTGAAAACATTTTTAATTTCTTGTTTTTGATGACCATTTACAGTTTATATATTGGATTCAAAAAAAGCAACAATAAACTCCTTGTTTTATCTTCATTACTCATTGTTTTGTGTTATATGACAAAAGTTATAGGTATTTTTCTTTTTCCTGTTGTTATTTTATTTTCATTAATTGAGAAAAAGTATAAAGAAGGTTTATTAGTTATAATTTTATCTCTTATTATTTTAATTCCTTACTTTATTATAAAAAACTCTTTATTACTTGGGTATGAAAATTTACTTTTAAATGCCGTAGGGGAAAATAATTTTTATATATTGAAATTTTTATTTTGGATTATATTATATCCTTTTTTTCTATATCTTCAGGGATTTATTATCTTTACAAATTCAGCTATAAAAAGTTTTAAAAACAGCCCTATAAATAGATTGTTTATTACAAGCATTTTTTTCATTTTGGCTGTGGCTATATATCATGGAATGATCTCTAACCCAATTGTATCTCCTATATTTTCTGGAGTTAGTGGAAGACCTATGGAAAGATATCTTTTTAGTGCACTTCCTTTAATAATAATTATGGGTATTGGAAGTTTAAAAAAATTTAAAATAAATTATTTTTTGGCAATTCCTTTTTCAATTTTAATGTTATACCCTCTGCTTCCCCCAAATAATATAGATATAACTTGGTTAGGAATATTCTCCTTTTTTATAAAAAATCAAATTCTTTTGGTCCAAATTGGTATAAATTTTGTTGTTGCTTTAGGAATCATTTTTATAATTAACCATATCAAAAGGCATATAAATTTAAAAAGGATTATTTTTGTATTATTCATTCTAAATTTAATAATCTTTACAGGAATTGCGTATGACGCAAATACTTATTATTTAGATAGGGATGATACAAGAGCTGGAAAATATATAAATGAAATAGCACCAAATTCATTAATTGTGATTGATGAAAAAGAATGTACTGAAAGATTCACAAAAGAATCTAAAACTTTGTGTGATAAAAATAATCATATGTCAATTATAGGATTTTGGAATAAAAATGTAGTTATTGGTAACTATACCAATGCAGATTATTTTATTTCAAAACGGGAGTTAAATCTTAACAAAATAAAATCTTTTGGGGAGATAAATATCTATGAAACCTAAAATTGTTATTACAATACCTGCATATAACGAAGAAGATAGTATTTCTTGGATAATCAAAGAAATAAAAGAGGTTATGAATAATACAAATTATGATTATCAAATTCTTGTTTTAGATGATGGTAGTAATGATAAAACAAAAGATTTTGCAAAAAAAGCAGGGGCTATTGTTTTTTCACATTTAAGCAATAAGGGTTTAGCAGAAACATTCAGAACTGAAATAAAAAAATGCTTGGAGTTAAATGCAGATATAATTGTTCACACAGATGCAGATGGTCAATATATATCAAGAGACATTCCTAGATTAATAAAAAAAATAGAAGAGGGGTATGATCTTGTTCTTGGTTCAAGATTCGTAGGAGATGTAAAACATATGCCTTTTTTGAAAAGAATAGGTAATAAAGCATTTGCTATTGTGTTCAAACATCTCACAAAAGCCAATTTAACAGATACTACAACAGGATTCAGAGCATTTACCAAGAAAGTTGCAGAAGATATAGAATATATCAACAAGTTTACATACACCCAGGAACAAATAATAAAGGCGTCCAAACAGAAATTTAAGATAACAGAGATTCCTATTGAAACCAGAAAAACAAGACCCAGCAGATTATTCAAAAATCCTTTTGAATATGCTATAAAAGCATGGATAAATATTTTTAGAATATATAGGGATTATGATTCTTTGAAATTTTTTGGGACTATTGGCCTTTCTTTCTTTTCATTAGGAGGCATTATTGCTCTCTATTTTTTATACCTGCACTTCTTTGGCGGGGGCATTGTTGGACATATAGGTTTATTATTTTTAATGCTATTATTAATAATGGGTGGAATCCAAATAATTATTTTTGGATTTTTAGCAGATATGAATAGAAGATAATATGACAAAAGTTTTATTTATACAGGATATATTGTTTGAATTTATAGGCCCTATGCAGATATCTGCATTATTAAAAAAGAATGGGCATGAATGTGACCTATTGATACTAAGCGAGGAAACAAATGTTATTGATAAGATAAAAAAAATAAATCCAGACATAATTGCTTTTTCTGTAATGACCGGTTCACATAATGAACTTGCTGATTTCGCTAAAAAAATAAAAAAAGAAATAAAAGTTATAACTATTTTTGGTGGCCCTCATGCCACTTTTTATACAGACCTGATAAATGAAGAAGGGGTTGATATCATTTGTATTGGAGAGGGTGAGTATGCTATGCTAGAATTATGCAACAATATAAATAAAGATATAACTAAAATAAAAAATCTATGGGTTAAAAAGAATAACAAGATAATAAAAAATGAGATAGAACCCTTGATAGAAAACCTTGACGAATTACCATTTCCAGACAGAGATATTTATTATAAAAGATACAAATACCTTAAACTTTTACCAACTAAAAAATTTATGACTGGCCGAGGTTGCCCATACAATTGCAGTTTTTGTTTTAATCATGAACTAAAAAAGATATATTCAAACAAAGGAAGATATGTTAGAAAAAGAAAAATAGAGAAGGTTATAGAAGAAATATTAATCTTAAAGAAACAGTGGGATATGAAGATAGTAAGATTCTCTGATGACACATTTACTTTATACAAGGAGTGGCTTCTTGAATTTTTAGATGTTTATAAAAAAAAGGTTAGATTGCCCTTCACTTGTCTTGCAAGAGCAAATGAAATTGATGAAGAAATTGCAAAGAAATTAAAGGAAACTGGCTGTATCAATATTTTTTTTGGTTTAGAAAGCGGGAATAATAGGATAAGAAATGATGTTCTGAGAAAAAACCTTTCAGAAAAAGATATAATTAATGCTGCAAGATTACTTCATAAATATAATATCAAGTTTGGAACATATAATATGCTAGGGAATCCTACAGAAAGTATTGAAGATGCATTTGATACGATAAAGCTTAATACAATAATAAAAACAGATTTTCCTTTTAGTACAATATTACAACCTTATCCCGGCACAGATATCTCAAAATTTTCTGTTGAAAAAAACTTGTTGCCTGAAGATTATTGTGTTAATGACCTTACACTAATGAATAAAAGGTCACAGATTAAACTAAAAAATAAAAAAGAAATAGTAAATTTACACAGATTTTTCTTTTATGGTGTTAAATTTCCATTTTTGTTGCCTTTGATAAAGATTCTTATAAAATTTCCAGAAAATAAAATATATTATCTTATATTCCAAGCAGGTGTTGCTTGGACAAAAAAAAGTTCTTTTGGACTGGGATTTATTGATATGATTAAATTGGCATGGAAACTTAAATCAAAACTATAATTTTTTATTCTTTCTGGATAGAATATAACTAAATAAAGGGCCTAAAAAAATAATCAAAATGATTATTATTATCCTATCTATTGATGTTGCAATTACCCCCTTATCAAAATTTAACCCTATGATTTGTGATGAAATCCCAACAAATGACTCTCTTATCCCCAATCCTGCAGGAGTTATACTCAATAAAACGGACATTGAGAAGAATATTGAAACAAATAGTGAAGATACAAATCCAAGGCTGTAGGATATTGCCTTGAATGAGTAAAACATACGCAATGCAATAAGGACCAATGAAAAAAATTCAATTAATAATAATTTTAACACAAATGTTTTTTTCTTGCTAATATTTGACCACTCATTTATTATTTTAATAATCCTGTTAAACAATTTTATTTTTGTGTCTTTTATTTTTGGAGAAAAAAGAATAATATAAAGAGTGATTATAGATAAAATAAGAAAGAATATTAATAGGGGTAATTTAAATAAAAAATTTGAATTAAAAAATAAGACTAATATAACCCCAAATACACCATAAATAAAAAATCCAACGATATATGACGCCAAGACAGTTGTAATAAATGATGTATATGGAAAATTATATTTTTTTTTGAAATATATTGATCTAAAAAATAAACCTCCTTGAAAGGGGGTTAAATAATTTCCTGCTGTATTTAATATAGACACCCCTAACCACTCAGAAGGATTTAATTTTATATTATAAGGTTCCATTAAAACTAAGATTCTTAATCCATTTACTACCAAAGTTACAAAGTTAAGTACTATAAGGATTAATATCAAAGAAATAGAAATATCAAGAATATTTGATATCTCTTCTTTTTTCAATACAAAAAAAATGATTGAGATAAGAATTAACAGGGTAATAAATATCCACCATATCTTTTTATTATTCATTTTAGTTTCTTATAAATATCCAAATACCCCTTAATTCTATTATCCCAACTCAAATTTTTTAATTCTTTTTTATATTTAATATCATCTAAAATTATCTTTTCTTTTTTAAGATCAATCCAATTAGAGGTATATTTTAAAGCATCCTTTATTCCTTCAATGGGGTTTGCAAGAATTATATCTTCAAAAAATATTGCTTCAAGAATTACCAGACCAAATCCTTCTATATCTCCTTCCACATAAATGTTAGGCATGACAAAAAATTTTGCTTTTATATAGTAATTATATGCTTCATTATCAGAAAGTCTTCCATGTAAAAAAATTCTGTCTTTATATTTTGATTGAGATACTGCATCTTTTATTTTTTCACTTTCAGACCCATCCCCGATTATATGGAAAATTAATTTTGGATTATCTCTCATTAATTGATTTAATCTTCCTCTTATGAATAAATTAATTCCTTTTCTCTCTACTTGTCTTCCTACTGTAATCATCATATTACTATCTTTAGATACTTTAGAATTGGGATATTTTTTTATATCCAATCCTGGATTAATAACTATTATTTTATTTTGTGAAATTCCTCTTTTTTTGCATTCGTTCTTAGTCTCTTCACTTATAGAAATTATTTTATCAGACATATTAACACATGGAATTATAATTTTTTGGTATAATCTGTTTTTATGTGTGATGTCCAATCCAAGCACTGTTGTAACAATTGGTTTTCTTTTAAAAATTTTAATAATGGGATTTAATATAGCTGTGAAACCATCTCCTGTATGATATATATCAGATTTAGAGAGTAATATTTTAAACAATGCTTCTATAAAAAAAAGAGGCAGATATCTATTTCCTTTTTTATTAACTATCAAATATAATTTTATTCCTGTTTTTTTTAGACTATTCACAGTACTTGATGCAAGTTCCTGAGCACCACCCACACTTGGTGGGAATTTTCTATTAATATAGCACAATTTCATTATATACTCCTCTTTGATAAACTTTATATTCATTTCCTTTATATTAAATAATATGACAAGAATAGGAATTATAGGGGGATCTGGGTTAGATGACCCAAATATTTTGAAAGACTGTAAGGAAATTGAAGTGGGTACCCCTTATGGCAAACCAAGTTCTAGTTTGAAGATTGGAAAGATTGATGGAAAAGAGATTATACTATTAGCAAGACATGGGAGAAAACACGAGATTCCTCCTACACAGGTTAATTACAGGGCAAATATCTGGGCATTAAAAGAGCAGGGATGCAGTCATATAATTGCAACTAGTGCTGTAGGCAGTTTGAGAGAAGAGATAGGAAGAGGGGATTTTGTTGTTCTTGACCAATTTATTGATTTTACAAGACATAGAAAGATTAGTTTTTATGAGGATTTTAAAGACGGACCAAAACATGTTTCTTTAGCTGAACCATTTGATAAGCAATTAAGAGAAATAATTATCAATGATTCAAAAGAGTTGGGTTTTAGAACACATGAAAGAGGGACTGTTGTGACAATTGAAGGTCCAAGATTCTCAACTAAAGCAGAAAGCCATATGTTTAGGTCATGGGGGGCTGATGTTATTAATATGAGCATTGCTCCTGAAGCAACTCTTGCTATGGAAGCTGGAATTCCTTATGCTGCTATTGCAATGAGTACTGATTATGACTGCTGGAAAGAGAATGAGGATGCTGTTAGTTGGGAAGAGGTTTTGAAAGTATTTAATCAAAATTCTGAGAAGGTTAAACAACTATTATTGACAATAATTCCTCAAGTAGGTGAGATTAATCTGAAAGAAAAAATAAGAACTATTCCTCACTGGCCAAAACAAGGCGTTATGTTCAGAGATATTACTACCTTGCTTAAAGATCCTGAAAGTTTTAATTATGCTGTTGAAAAATTTGTTGACAGATACAAGGAAAGAAAGATAGATGTTGTTGCTGGCATTGAAAGCAGAGGATTTATTCTTGGCGGAGCAATTGCTAATGGTCTTGGTGTTGGTTTTGTTCCTTTAAGAAAACCTGGAAAATTGCCTGCTGAAACAGAGAGAGTTGAATATGAACTAGAATATGGAAAGGATGCTTTAGAAATACATAAGGATGCTATAAGCATTGGACAAAATGTTTTGCTTGTTGATGATTTGCTTGCTACAGGGGGAACTGCCAAGGCTGCTACTGAACTGATTGAGAAATTGGGAGGCAGAATAGAAGAGATTGCCTTTATCATTGATTTACCAGATTTGAAAGGGAATGAAAAATTAAAAAATTATAATATATTTAAATTAGTTGAGTTTGAGGGAGATTAAAGCACAAAATCTGATTTTAATTCTTTATCTGTTTGAATATCCTTTGCTGCCAAGGTATAAGAATCATAAGCTAACCTCGGCTTGTATTTTATTGTTATTGTTTCACATATTTGTTTGTCTGCTAATTTTATTTCTTTTATTTTATTATTATCTTTATAGATTAAGAAATTATTATCAACACAATTATCTTTGTCTGCAATTATTCTTATAAATATTTCACCATTTAATGTTTTTACTGTATTCCCATTTTCATCTGACAATACTTTCATTACTGTATTTGGCTCTCCTTGAAATACTTTTGTTGCAAATCCTGTTATCTTATTAAAACTCATTGAAACTAAAAAAATTGTAGAAACTAGCAAAATTATTGTTAAAATAAAATATTTGTTCATTTAAAAAAAGAAAAAAATTAAGGCAAACTAAACTCTGCCTTTATTGCTTTTCCTGTGTTTAAGTCATTTGTCTCAAAGTAAAAGTCTCCGTGCTTTCCCTGCATACCGTATTTGTAGTCTACTTTTTGACATAATCTTACAGGCAAGGTATTCCCATTCATATCCTTTTTGACACTTATGCTTGTGCTTAGTGCCAAGGGTCTTGAACTGTCTGCTCTTTCCTGATATAAAGAAAGATCCCTGTCAACACAGTTGTTTTGGCTTGCATAGATTGTTATCTTTATTCTTCCTGTGTCGTCTAATTTTGCATATTTGCTTCCTTCATATACCTTTTCTACAACCATTGTAGTTGTTGGCTCTTTTGTCACCTGCCCTGTTATTTTGTTGAAATTGAGTGCTACTAACAAGACTACGACAGCTATAAGCCCGTATAAAATTATCTTATTGTTCATTTTTTCACCTCGAATGTGTTTGAATATATTATACTGTTTGTTCCCTTTATCTTAAATCCTACTTTATATAATCCTTGGTCTACATTGCTGCCAATCCTATAAGAGATTATTGTTTCTTTATTGAGTATTTTAGAGCCGATACTTGGTATTCTCTCTGAACTCTTGAATACCTCCTTTGTTCCTGATTCCATTGTTCTTAGTTGATATAATCCAATCTCTATGTCAATGCTTTCCAATTCTTTTGGCGTTACTGTTATTGTTGTTTTCTCTCCTGGTTTTACAATTCTCGGAGAGATTGTTATTGTTGTTTTTATTGGAAAATTGTATGTAGGATTCTGAGAAACCTTTAGTGTTGCTGATTCTGATGCTATTTGTCTTGGTCCAAAACTTGCAGCCTGTCCTGTTATCTTGTTGAAGCTAAATGCCAGTAATAATATTGCTATTATTATAAGGCTGTATAAGACAAGTTGTTTATTTTCCATTTTAAGCTACAACAACTTTATTTGAAATTACTTTCTTTCCTGTTGTTCTGTCTCCTATCACTACTGCATAATTTCCTTTCCAGTTAGTTCCTGTTTTGTAATTTGTTACAATTATTGTATCGCAATTCTTTTTTGTTCCAAGATAGTTGCTTATGTCTTTTGTTGCTGTTCTTAATCCTAAGGTACCATCATCTTTTAACTGATAAAATTCAAGAGCCATGTCTAAACATCCTACTGAACTCCTTCCTGGCTTTAGTGTTGCAATCACTTCCTCACCTGCTTTTAGGCTAGTTGGTGTTAGTGTTATCTCACTATTCAGAGGGAGAAGAGTGTTAGTTAATTTTGATGTTGCTTTTCCTGTTAAACTACTAAAACTTAAAGCGATAACAACAGCTATAACAACCAGAATTCCAGTGATAATCCATTGTTTTTGTTCCAATATACCCACCTCCATGGTTTAGTTATTAGAAATTAGAGGCATAACATATATTTAAGTATTACTGTGAATGGAGTTAACTTTAGATAATTATTAACTCAGAATTAATGTTTTCCTAAAATTAGCAATAGAATCATCCCTCCGATGCTCTTAAATAATTTTCCATTCTATAAAACACATAATTTAATAAATAAACCTAAAATGGAATAACTATGGATAAAAAGATTATGGCTGGACCATGGATAACTGAATTAGAAATTAAAACTGTTGAAGAGATGATGAGAAATGGGTGGCATAATTATGATTATGTTGAAAAATTTGAACCTGAATTTGCAAAGTATCATGATAGAAAATACGGAGTTATGACCCCCAACTGTACTTCTGCTATTCATTTAATGCTTCTTGCAATCGGGATAAAAGAAGGAGACGAAGTAATAGTTCCAGAAATCACATGGACTGGAACAGCTGCCCCAATTACCTATCAAAAAGCGATTCCTGTTTTTTGTGATATAGACCCAAATGATTGGTGTCTTGACCCATAGTCTGTTGAAAGAAGTATAACTTCAAAAACTAAAGCAATTATGCCTGTAGGGGTATATGGAAATATGCCAAAAATGGATGAATTAATTAAGATTGCAGAAAAGAATAATGTCCCCTTAATAGAAGATGCTGGTGAAGCAATTGGTTCAAAATATAAAGGAGTAAGAGCGGGAAAATTTGGTGTTGGCTCTACTTTTAGCTTTCATCGTACAAAAACAATATGTACGGGTGAGGGCGGGATATTGCTTCTTGATGATAAAACACATTATGACAGAACCAGATTCTTAAGAGACCATGGAAGATCTCCTACAGATGGCTATTACATGCTAGAAGCAGCATATAAATATATGCCCTCTAATTTGCAGGTTGCACTGGCTTATGCTCAATTTCGAAGGATAGAAGAATTAGTGAACAAAAAAAGAGAATTTCTTCATATGTATAAGGAACGTTTTTCAGATATTGGGGATTTACAATTTAATATTGAATCAGACGATGTATATAATGGCGCCTGGGCAACCTCTTTGGTTTTTGGCAAATCCCACAATATAACTAAAAAAGAGATTATGGAAAAATTGAGTAAAATGGATTTTCCTGTAAGACCATTCTTTTATCCGTTATCTTCTACCCCTGCTTATTCGGGTTTTAAAACGGGAGATTCTAAAAAGAATCCTGTCTCATATGATATTTCAAATAGAGGGATAACCCTGCCTGGTGCTTTTATTTTAACAGAAACACAAATTGATGAATATTGCGAAGGGATAAGAAAAATTCTTAGAAAATAATATTTTTTAGTTTATACTATGTTTTGTACTAACATTTTTATTAGAAAAGTTTATATATGACTATAGTTTTAAAATATGTATAATAATTATCAAGAATAATAAAGGGGTGAATAAATGAATAATAAAAAAATATTGGTTTTTTCTTTTGTGAGTTTAATTCTTTTTGGTTTGATTTTAAATTTTGTTTATGCGGGAATACTTAGTAGTGCTACAGCTGATGTTTCAACATTTAGTGCATATACTGTAAGTAACTGGACAAAGGGTGGAGAAAACACCTCTGTATCATTCACATTAAATTTTACTAGTGGAGAATATGATACTATTTCAAATATAACCTTATTCACTCCAGGAAATATCCTTTTGACAAACTATCTTGTTGCTGCTAATAAAACAAATATCACAATAAGTGATGGTGCTTTATTGGACTCATGGAGTTGTGAACATAACTCAACATTATATGATTCTCTTGATTTTATTGATGGAATAACTTGTCAAAACGAAACAGCAACTTCTTCATTAAACACCAGTCTAAATGGTAGTGTTATAATAAACTTAGAAGTATATTATAATGCAACAGGAACTGAAGAAGCTGTGAATTGGAGATTTGAGGTTTCTAATAGCAGTGGGGGTGTTGGTACAGATTCAGTAGTTGTTTCAACAAACATTGATGACTTAGCACCAAGATTAAACGAATTAAATATCAGTGATGGTTATACTACTTTAGGAAATGGAAGCAATGGACAATTCTCATTAAATGTTCTTGGTGTTTTGCTGAATGAAAAAGATATGGTAAACAATGGCACATTAAGAGGGGATGGTTCTTTAACTGTAAGCGCTACACTTGAAGATTCTGGTGCCAATGCACAAACTATGTTAACAAGTAATAGTGTATACCTTTATTACAATACAACAGAAGGAAATGCTTCTGCGGGAGGATTAGTAGATACTCCAATTAGGATGACAACAAGTGATTCTATAACTCCTTATCAATTTACAGGGGTAATAACTGGATTAAGTGAAAATAATGTTGCTACTTTAGTATTAGTTGTAAATGACACATTTAATAATGTAAGATACGTAAACGATACAGATGCTGGGGTTACTGAACCTTTTGCTGTTTTAACTAATACTACAAATGTTCCTGTTTTATCTCTATTAAACATCAGTGATGGTGATTACAATATTTCAGTCTTATCTGGGGGGTATTTAAGACCAGGAACACAAACATTTACAATTAATGCAGCTGGGAGAGATCTATTTGGAATTAATGAAGAGAGAGATTTATCTACAGGATCTGCCATAGTACGGCTATATTATAATACCACAGGAAATTTAACAACAGATGTGAATGGATATGTTCAAAGTGCTGATGCCTCAGAAGCAATATTGCTAACAAATAACACCGAAAGTAGTTATTCTGCAGTATATAGCGGGTCTGCTAGTATTGTTACTGGGAATGATACCAACACATTATCTTATGCAATTGTAGCAAATACAACAAGCAATGGATCAGCTACATATTATACATTATTGACAGGACAATATAAAATAGATAATTCGGGTCCAACAAGCACAACACTAACCAGCGACGACTCTGATAATAGAATCAGTACGGGTAATTCAATTACATTTACATGCGGTGATGCAACAGATGCAGGTGTTGGTGTAAATAGTAATCTATATACTTGGAAAGTAACAAGAGGAGGAGATAATGAAGAAACTGTTGCTGGTCAAACAACAGGTACACTAACCTTAAGTTCAACAAGCTCTCCAAATACAAATAAAATAGATACTTACACTATAAAATGCATACCTTATGATTTATTGGGTCATGCAGGTACAGAAAAATCAACAACAATAACAGTATCTTCTTCAGGCGGAACATCAGCTAGCAGCGCAGGGGGAGGTAGTTCAAGTGTTACTCCAAGCTTTGATGTAGATTTATCAACAAGCACAACAGGAAGCATAAGCGGAAGTGTTGGAAGAATAAGATCATTCAGCTTTGATGGAAGTACAAAGCACACAGTAACATTCAAAGAAATAACAGTTACTTCAGCGAAAATAACTATTGCTTCAACACCAATAGAGGTTATACTAAATATAGGCGAAACAAAGAAAGTAGACATAAACAGTGATGGAACAGATGATTTGGAAGTAGCCTTAGATAATATCAAGTTTGGAACAAATGCAGAGATTACAATAAAAAAATTAGAAACAGGAGCCAAAAAGGTAGTTGAAGAGGAAAAGAGTGTAGCTAAAACAGAAACAACCGGAGAAGCAGGAATAACAGAAGAAGCAACCAAAGGAACTGGTTGGTTATGGGTCACTATATTAATAATAATTGTTTTAGTGACTGTTGGCTATTATGTCTTCAAGAAGAAGTAAACTATACTTTTTCTTTTATTTTTTATATTTTAATAATCTTTATAAAGTGATATAATCCTAATATTTTATGAAAAAGTTGCTTTTAGTTTGGATATTACTTTTAGTAAGCACTGTTAGTGCTGGTGTAATCTATGATATTGATTTTTCTGAGAATCCCACCCAGATTGTCATATTAAATGAAAATGATATTGTTAGATTTGATTTTCCTGTCAGGCAGTATGAAAACAAGACATTTTCTAGTTTAGAAGAAAAAAGAAACAGCAAGTATGAATTAAAGAAGCTAGAACAGAAATTGATGGTAAGAGATGTAAATGAGAAAGGCAATAGCACTGCACTTACTCTATTTATTTACGGCGCTGAAACTCCGCAATATTTCACCTTGGCTAAGGATAATATGATTAAAATTGATTTTGAAAGAGATAATATTGATGATTTAATAATTAGATTTTATGAAATTAAAGGGAATAAGGTAGCTCTAGTTTTACAAAAAATTAGTCTTGAAAACGTTGAAGAGAAAGAGAGTTTTTTTAGTAAGTTAAAGACTAATAAAAATGTTATTTATTATATTATTGGCGGAGTTATTATTTTATCTTTAATTCTAAAACAGAAAATGATTAGAGAGTATTTTTCTAAAGAATGAACGCCGGGACTGGGATTTGAACCCAGATATCCGTTAGGAAACAGGCTTTCTATTGCTAAACTCAAGGCCTGCGCAATACCAGATTATGCGATCCCGGCATAGAGAAATTAAGAAATCTGTGATTTAAAAACATTACTTTTGTATATCTTCCCATTTCTGGTGCTCTAAGATTAGATGCTTGCATTTTATTGATGTATCTGCAAAAGACCCTATTCCTAAATTGTATAAATCAATAAAAAACCAACGGTCATCAAAGGTATTCTTTTCATACCTAAACTTTATTTTTTTTAAAACATCTCTGTGAATCAGCAAACAACCTAAACCTGCAGATACTACTTTTGTCAATTCTAATTCTTCCCATAACTCTTTGTCATTCAGTGGGCGCATAGAAAGTGTTTCTTTATCTATTAATTTGTATACCAAAGGCATTAAAACTCTTTTATTATCAACAATATTATGGGCAAAATAAACGGCAGAGACTACTTTCTTGTTATGTTTTATTAAATTTTTTAGTATGTCTCTTGGTGGGATTACATCCTGCTCTAGGCTAAAAAAATAATCATACTTTCCATCTAATGCTTTCTGCCTTAAAATATTTCTAGAGGCAATGATTCTGTCTCTTGCACTTTCAAAATATGGACCTTTAATTACTGGCAATCCGTGTTCTTTTATTTTCTTAAGATAGTTATCATCTGGAGAGTTGTCTACTAAAAGAATATCATAATTTGGATAATCTAGAGATTTAACTGCTTCTGCATAGTCTTTTAAGCAGTACGCCTTATGAAAGGAGGTTGGACAGCCAGCAAGAATTTTTGGAGGCATTTTAGTCCATTATTGTTAATATTTGTGCTGATAATCTGTCTGCTGCCCTGACAATTTCCCATTCATCTGTACCCTGAACTATAACACAGTCTTTTTCTGAGAAAACCTTTGTTTCTGGACCTCTTCTTAACCATATTACCCCAATTGTTTTTGTAATATTATTACAATTAACTACTTCTGTAAAATTATTTGCAAACTCTGTTGTTGCTCCAAGGGTTTCTTTATTAAATATTCCAAGCCTTCTATTTATAATATTAGATATTTCAATGGCCCCAATGGTAGAGATTGATGTCAGGTTTTCTTTTGGGTCTATTGTAAAATAGATTGTCTGCTTTGATAATATTTTATTTTTAATATTGGGTTCTATTGTAATATTTTCAAGGTTTTTTGGGTCATTTCTTAATCTGATATCATACGGCTGGTCTCCAACATAAGACCTAATGGAATATCCCATTGATAATTTTTCTACTTTGAATTTTTCTCCTGAGGGAGAGGTGTAGGTATATTTATCTTTGTTTACCATTTTGTATGCGATAACACCAATAGAAATAGATAAAATTAAGACAATTATTAATGCAATTAATCCTGATTTCTTTTCTTCATCCATTTTATACTCCATTTAAGATTAGGGTTAGCTTATCCATTTCTTTTATTAAATCTTCACTTTTACCATGGATTATTAAACAATTATCCTTATATTCCAACTTGGTCTGATTATTTTCCTGGATTTGAATAACTTTTGTAGAATCTGTGGCATCTGAGCATGTCTTTATAGGTAAATTGGCGCATTTGGGGACATCTTTTGTGCATGCCTGAGTAAATGTGTTTAATAGGGGTTTTATCTGCTGTACAAACGAATTTAAGACCTGATAAATGTTTTCTTCTGGATTAAAAGTTAAATATATTTTTTGGGCTGAATTTAATTCTTGAAGTGTTATTTTAGGCTCCTGAATGTCTTTTAAATCATTTGGGTTTGTCTGGATTATAATCTTTTTGTTGTCTTTATATGCCAACCAGCCTTCATCTGATTCCATAAATTTAAGGGAATTATATGTTGTTTCTTGATTGTCCTCATCATTTGCAATATAACCAAAGATACTAAAAATCATAATAGATGCAATAAATATTGGAAGTATTATTTTTTTTAATCTAGATTCCTGTTTCATACAAATTTAAAACTTTTATAGAATAAAAGGTTTTTGTTTTGAAAAAAAAAAGAAAAAAAAGAAGTTGAGGTTTACTCAACTGTGTACTCGTTTAGTTGTGTGCTCTTTACAACAGCATCGACCTTAGCTTTACCAACTAGCTTTCCATTAGCTACTGCTGTAGCTGCATTTCTTGTGTCTACTGCTTCATAACCTGCAACCAATAGAGCTGCTTTTTCACCGTTTGCTACTAATTTAATCATAGCTTCATTTGGTGTAAAGTCTGCTACTGATAGTCCGAAGACACTTGCTGCTAGCTTGTTAACTGCTGGACCACCAACTACAATCAAGTTCTGTGCAGTTGCGCTTGTTACTTCTGAATCCATAACCGCTACACTTGATGGTATTGGATTAATTCTTACTGAGCCTCCTGCTGTTGATGTTGTTGCTGCGCTACCTTTTATGATAACATTTGCCTGTAACTGGTCACCTGGTATTTCTAAGACTACTTCATCACTTGAACCGTGTGCCTTTGGATCTCTTATAATAATACCATACCTTGACCTGTGGTCTTCATCTTTTGTTCCTAAGGATATTGGATTTGTAGTTAATCCTCCACCCCATTGAAGTTCAATTGCTTCTTCTGATGATGCTGTAGCTCCTAATGAACTAAACTTTTCAGATGACATACCCCAATTCATTGTTATGTTATCATTGTAGTCTGGTAAATCTGTACTATGAAAGGGTACCAATGAAATGTTCATTATAGTTGCAAGTGCATCCCATCCCATATCTAATTGCAATCTTACATCTGTGTCTTTTGTGTTGTCGTAGTTTATATGTGCAAAGTAAACTGATGTTTCATTAGATACTGTTCCAGCTAATTTTACTTTGTTATCATTTACGTCTTGATAATATATACCTACTGAAGTAGAGTTACCTCCATTTGCAAGACCTACTCCTTGACCTGCTCCAGCTTCTTTATATAACCAAATTTTTTCTACTTTAAGGTCTGCTGCTGTTCCATTAAAAGCACTCAAATCACTTCCATCAACAACCAATCCTTCTGATTGTGATGTGTGTATGTAAATTGTTTGTGCGCTTGCTACTCCAATAGCATAACTTAGGTCTGCGGAATTTTCGTATTCAAAGGTGTAGGTTGCGTAGTTACTATCTGCTACTGTTAATGAATCTAGGCAGATACTTATGTAGTTGTTTGGCAAGTCAATGCACTCCCCTACTGTTGGCGGATTGTCTGAATCATCATTAAAGATGAAATCATTTTCAATACCCAAGTAAGGTCCTAAAAATTCAGCAGTTGCGGATGTTGTTGTTGCAAGTTTTGAGTTTAGGTTATTAACGTTCCATACCCAGTTTGGATTGTCTGTATCTTCACCAATGTAGGCATCACCATCTGTATAGGATTCTGTTGCATCCTTACCAAGAATCAATGTTGCAGATCTTTCTGCTTTGGTATCACTTGTATAGAAGGTTGTATCTACTTTTACTTCTATTCCATTTACTGTCTTTGTTGTTGAGCCAACTGTTTCCTGTGTACCTGCTATATCTACAACAACATTTCCATCACTACCGACATTTTTCAGGGTAACTTTTTTACCTAATACTTCAACTGAATCCTCTACGTTCATAAAGTATTCGGTACCTACTGTTGCTGTAAACTTATTGTCTACATCACTAGTTACACTTGTTATCTTCAAAGTCTTACCCAAAAACTTAATTTCCAGTGGGGCAGCGCTTGTTGATGCGTTTACTTGGATAGTCTCATCAAATACATAATAATATTTAATTGAATCTCTTGTTGCTTCCAAAACAATGTCTGTCTGATAGTCATCTTCTGAGCTTGTTAGTGATGTCTCTACAGTTAATGAATTTCCTGCCTGATTAATAACTAGGTCTTCGGATGTATCATAGTCAGAACTTGCAAAGGAGATTGTTCCATCAAACATACTAGATATATCATCATCCTGCAACTCCTGATCAAAGGTATAAGATGCACTATCTGATACATTTGCACCTAATGGAATATCATCTGATTTTCCACCTGCTACCGATACTGTTCCAGAACCACTAACTTTTGTTACTGCTTTTGTTGCTAAGTCATTCAATATAATTGACTGACCTATATTATCTGATGCAGCTGCGTTTGCACCTACTACGATTAATCCAGAGAATACGCCATCTTTGATAAATGGTGCTGGATAGTCAGCAAGGGTGTTATCTAATGCCAAGGCACCTGTCAAGGTAGCTCCAAGCATTGCTGCACCTGTAGAAAGAGCTAATATTTTTCTTAAAACTCTTTTTGTTTTCATTTACACACCTCCATGTGTTTCCCTTTTGGGATTATTAATTTTTTTTACTTTTTTTGTTTGCTGTAATCTTTCAATTAATGTCGCTGTAATGTTTATTAAAGTAATTTAAACAGATTTATTTTATTTATATAGTTTGTGGTAATGAATTATTAAAAATCGCTAAATATGCTATCCAGAAGGCTTGTAGGGCTTGTTTTCAATAAATTGAAATCTTTCTTTAATAATGTTGTGTAACTACTTTTGTATACTTATACTTACTAGTTAAATAAATAGTGGGCCTGGAGAGATATTCGCTATAAAATAGTCTCGAACTCTCGATCTCCACCATTTCATGCCGAGCACTCATTGCACTCGTGCTTGTCGAGGTGGCGTCATAGCCATTGTCCATTCTTTGTGGAATTCTGGACTACAGGCCCATAAACTTAGGTAAGTTTATCATTCAGCCAATCTACATTCGCTTTGCTCAGTAGATTATAAGCTAAAAAGCCTCAGGAGGGATTTGAACCCCCGGCCTATTGCTTACAAGGCAATTGCTCTACCACTGAGCTACTGAGGCATCATTTAGGCCTGTTATTTTATTCTTAAGGGCTTTATAAATTTTACTCGCATGAACAAAACATTTATATATGTATTGTAACCATAATATTATGGTTTAAGATGGATAATATGCATGGTGAGAAAATTGAAATATTAAAACTTTTAATAGAAAATAAAGATGAAATTTATAGTATAAGAAAGATAGCCTTGCTTAGAAAGATAAATTACAAGTCTGCTTATAATGCTCTAAAAACTCTTGAAAAAGAAGGGATTGTAGAGCTAAAAAGGGCCGGGAATACTAGGTTATGCTCATTTAACAATAAATTTAATGAGATAGTATTTATTGCAGAATACTCAAGAAGAGAAGATTTGTTCAAAAAAAGGGAATTTCCTATAATTTATGATAGTTTATCAAAATTAGAGTTTCCGTTTATTATCCTTTTATTTGGAAGCTATGCAAAAGGAACAGCAACCAAACATTCGGATATTGATTTTCTTTTAATTTCAGATGAAGAGCATTTTAAGAAAGTTGAAGAAAAAATAAGCATCTTTCCTCAAGACATTCATTTAACCCCAGTAAGTTATGATAGCTTTATTAGAATGGCAAAAAGTAAAGAGTTTAGCGTTGTAAACGAAGCTATTAAAAATAACATTATTTTAATTGGGATAGAGGAATACTATAAATTATTAAAAAATGCTAGCGAAAGATAGAATAAAAGAGGCTACCACAAGATTTATAAACATTCATTAATAATGAATAATTATTCACTTTAAGTGAAAAATAAGATGATACCTAAAAACACAAAAAAAATAATACTATATTTATTGAGAAATTTAGAGATACTTAACATAAACCAAATCTCTAAGATATTAAAAATAAGTGTGGGAAGCACATTTAAAATTTTAAAAGAGTTAGAAAAAAATAAGATTGTTTTATCTTCTAATTTGGGAAATGCTAAGTTTTATCAAATAAACCTAAACAATGAAGAAGCAATAAAATGGTGTGAAATTCTGTTATTAGAAGAAAAAAGCGCCTTGGAAGGATATTCCAAAATATATGCAGAAGAAATAAAGAAATTTGAAGATGCAGAACTGATTATTCTATTCGGTTCTATTTTGGCTAATAAAGAATTTAATGACGTAGATGTTTTGTTTATAACCAACAAACCTAAAGAGGTTACAAAGTTTTGTTTAAATTTATCAAAGGTTAGAACAAAGCCAACTATTCCTTTAATTTTAAAGAAAGAGGATTTTATCAAGGAGATTAAAAATAAGAAAGAAGTAATTTTAAATATACTCAAAACAGGAATTGTATTAATGGGAGAAGCAACATTTTTGGGGGTGTTAAAACGTGCCAAACAGTAAAGATAGATTAACCTGGTGTCTTGAAAGTGGGAAGAGAATGAGAAGAATTAAACCAAATGATAAGCTTTCTAAAGAGCATATTGAGAAAGCAAAGCATAATCTTAAAGCAGCAAATTACAATGTTCAAGGACACTTTGATGATTGGGCAGTCTCTCAATCTTATTATGCCATGTATCACGCACTCTTAGCGATCCTGTTCAAAAAAGGTTTTGAATCCAAAAACCACGAATGCACAATAAGCACAGTAGAGTTTTTAATCGAGAATAAAGAAATTAATTTGAGTATGAATGATATATATTTTATTAGAACAACTGAACAGATGACAACTAAAGATGCTAAATCACTAAGGGAAGAATTTCAGTATGGCACAAAAACAGATGTAAACAAAGTTCTACTTGCTGAACTCCTACAAAAATCTAAAGCTATTGTTGAAAGGATAGAATTTATACTTGCTGAGATGTAATTTACATCTGAATAATTAATTTAGTTTTAATTTATATTTAGAAGATATTAAATTAATCAACAACCTCAATCTCATTATTCTCACATTGAGCTTCACAGGCCCTGCAACCTATGCATTTAGATGGATGTTTTACTATTACTTTTCCATTTTCTTCTGCAAAAACATCTACAGGGCAGATTTCCATTGCCTGCTTTAGGCAGGGTTCTTTGCCAGTACATTTACTGTTGATTATTGGGTGAGGCATATTGCTTTTTATCCTCCATTTTTATAAAGGATCTTATCTGACAAAAAGATAATGGATAGATTTTATTTAATTTATCTCTTAGTTCTTTTTGTATTCTTGCATTTAAAATCTGCTGAACCAGATCAGAATAAGTTAATGAGTTTATTCTTTCTATTAAAAAGTTTCTTGCTTCTTTTCTTACAACTGATAGTATTGAGCTTTTTGTCTTGTTTCTGGTCAATAATAATGGCTTTACCTTAACAGATATGTTATCTTTTGTTTTTGATGTGAATGAATCATCTATCTTGTTTTTATCCCTTCTGGCTGCCTTTTTTACTGCTGTTGGCTGCATTTCTATTTTTTTTATTTCTGTTACGGGCTTATTGTCTTTTATTTCTGTTACTCTAAATGTAATTAAGATACCCTGCTTTTTGAAATCATTTGTAATCATTGAAAGAGGAACTGATAAATGTTTATTTAGCAAGTCTTCTACAGAATTTGCAGGCACTTCGCCTATTTCTAATTCCCTAAACTCCTTTGAAGCAGGGATTGAAAACCATTTTTTTCTTTTCTTTTTTTCTTCTATCATTTTAAATTTTAGGTTGGATTTGCTTTTAAAAAGCTTTCTGTTCCCAGTTGTTTTATTACTAATTGTATGAATTCCTGTTCTTTTTCCAAGGGAATAACAGAGCCTGCTGCATAGTTATGGCCGCCTGATTCAATTCCAAGCAGATT
The DNA here is from genome assembly GCA_000402515.1 of Nanoarchaeota archaeon SCGC AAA011-G17. Taxonomy (GTDB): domain Archaea; phylum Nanobdellota; class Nanobdellia; order SCGC-AAA011-G17; family SCGC-AAA011-G17; genus SCGC-AAA011-G17. Next base: position 8,720 of record AQRL01000027.1, on the reverse strand, counting down.
AGTTATACTATTTAACAGCTGTTTTAGATTAATATTTTTGCTCCTTCCACAAATTCTTGTTGAAATTTTTATGTCCTCTTCCGGAGTATGCGCCATAGAAATTAAGATGGTATTAGTTGAATAAAGGTTTGAATTTGAGATGATGGACGTTAATGTTCCAATCATTGAAGGACGTACATTATTTTCTGCATTTATTATTACAAATCCCGGCTTTTCAATTATAAAAGAGGAATTCCTATTTGAGTAAAACCAATTAAGTGAAGTTATCAGCTCTATTCTAAATTGGGCTAGGATTTCAATTGCTTTTTGCTTTGAGCTTTTATCATTTAAACAGACACCAATACCCACGGAGGATTTTCCAAGCCTGCCACAGGAGTTTAATAAGGTAGAGAATTCTTTGGCATCTTTTGTCGGTGATTCATCCGGCTCATCCTTTAATAGGTAATTAAAGCCAAGGATATCTTCTGGGTTTTCTTCTGAGCCTAAACGTTTTAGAATAATTGCAGTTACTAATTTTTTGGTCTCTTCTTCTGTCAAATTTGTCAGTTTTTTATCCGGAGAAATAGCCAGTTCGTTTAGGAACTTATGAACCTCTGATTCATTTCCTGTAATTCCCGGGATATATGGGTCTGTTGAATAGAGAAGTAATTTTAATAGAGGCTTTGTCTGGGCACCAAACATTCTCAGACCTTTTTTTATTTCTATTTTACCTACTTTAACAGCATCATCCAAGATTAGATTTACTATCTCTGAAAAACCATTTTTTCCCTGCATGTCCCCTATTGCACCTATTATTCCTAAATGGGATAATTTTATATTTTCTTGATTTAACTCCTTAGCAAAAAAATAGGTTATTCCTGCTGCTGAAATTTCTGAGCCATCTAGACTAAACAAGTGCGGGTTTATATGATTGATATTTGTTAAGGAATCCTGGGGCTGATGATGATCAAGAATAAATATGTTTTTTTCAGGCAGTGCTTTTTCAATCTCTTTTAACATCCCTGAGCCAAGATCTAAAAAGAAATATGTTTTATAGGATTCTAATGATAATTGCTTAAGGATAGTTTCTGTTAAGTTGGGTATTATTGATAATGAGAATTTTACATCCTGCTTTTGGAATGCTGCAGACAATATTGATGCTGATGTTAAGCCGTCACAATCAAGATGAGAGATTATCCTAACTGGAGAATTTAGTTCTTTAAATTTTGAGACAGCTAGATTAACTGCATCTAAAAAATCTTTCATTCTATAAATAATTTAGCTTTTTCTCTTGTATATTTCCAGTCCTGAGGAATCTTTTTTGTTTTTTTGTAGTATTTTGCCAGCCTGTTTATTTTTGATTCTGTAAGTGTTAATCCCCTTCTTGATGGCTGATCATGTTTGTTCTGCTCCAAATGTTTCATAATCTTGATAACTTTTTTTATTAGTGCAGCCAAATCTTCTGGAATCTTTTTAGTGAGATTACTTTCTTTTAATATCTGGGTTATTTTTTTGTTTATTATTGGTTTTGCATCCGGTATTCCATATGTATCTCTTAGAATAATTCCAATCTCAGATGCTGTTTTACCCTGCTTTGATATTTTCTGGATTAACAATGTAATTTCTTTTGGGTCATATTTTAACCAGGTAGGTTTTTTAGTCTCTATTGGCTTAATTGAACCTGACTTTCCCTTCTTTCTTGAATGCATTCTTGCCATTTTTTAAGATACCTAGAACTAATCTAGGCATAAGTAAGCCTGAACTGACTTATCCTTTAAATTTTTGTGAAAATGTGTGTTTATAAAGTTTACTCCATCTTGTAGACAACATCATTTGGACGCACTTTGTCATCTGTTTTAATCCCTATAGAATCTCCTTTTTTAGCTTCTTTTATATCCTTTCTATCTATCTGCATTGATCCTACTTTTTGCTCAAAATCTGTTGTGTGCCCTTTTATGTGAATCTTGTCCCCTTTTTTCAAGGGAGCATCCAACTTAATTGCTGCTACACTTATACTTGAGAAGTAACTCTCAACCCGACCAACTGGCTTTTCTTTCACTATTTGTTTTTCTTTCATGGTTTTTAATAGGAAAAATAAATATATAAATCTTGTGATACTAATTCAATAACTTTTGATAGCCCTTCTTGTTCTTTATATTGTAAATTTTTATTATTTTTTCTTTGCCTTCTTTTGTTTTTGATAATTCTTTTATAACATGGTTTGCTTTTTCAAACTGGGCATCAATAAATTCTGTATGAATCTTTTTCCATTTATCCGGATTTTCCTTCATAAATTTCGCCCAGCGCTCTATAAAATCATTATGCAACTCTCTCATTTTAACCTCAATTTTTTTATTAATTGCTTTATATTATCTATCTCTTTCTCATTTACAGTGAACATTCTTCTCAAATGCTTTGCATCTTCCATATCTTTTGGTGACTTTAATAATTCCTCTTTAAATGCTATATTCATTTCTATAGAGCTAAACCAAACATCCAAATTTGTAATCTTTAGTTTTACCCTATTTTTTAGCTGATACTCGTCCAAGTAATCTTTTGCAAATTTTACTTCCATTTCAGGCAATGGTTTATTTTTATAGGTATATCTTACTGATAAATTATCTTTTAAATAATCATATATTTCCTCTACTGAGTCTGACTGCATACAAACAAAATTATTTTTGATTAAATCCTTATGGAGTTGTTTGAACTTTTCTAACCCCAATTTTTCTATTATCATATCTATGTCTTCTGTCCCCCTTATTCTTCCAGATGAGATTGCTACAAATCCTGAGACAATGATATATTTACAATGCTTTTCCACTACCTTACAGAAGTCTATACAAAATTTATCCAGAATATTTTTTGGCTGTTCTCTCATTATTATATTATGTTTTTAAGATATATAAATTTAGCCCCACCAGAACCCAAGGTAGAACTCATTAATCCTCCTGAATTGATTCAACAAATTTTTCAATCATTTGTTTGCCTATTCCTTCATCTCTAACAAGCAATTTCTTAAGGCTTGGTGATAAAGTAGAACATAATTCGAAAGAAGCCCTGTTAGAAGATCTCCTATCACGAATCTCTAAATCTCCAGAAAGATAGTAGTCTCGGCTTCTTTCAGAAACTTTCGCCATAAGAGGAAAAAGGTCATGAAGAGCCCAATCCTCTTCGCCTTTTATTATAAACTCATATTGAGAACGTTTCCTAGATGAACTTAGTATTTTATACCCCATATTTCTAGATTTAAAAAAATCCTTTTTATTAATTTATATTATAAAGAATATAGCCCCACCAGGATTTGAACCTGGGTCTCCTGCTTTCTTCAAAAATTCCAAAGGCAGGAATCCTTGGCCGCTAGACTATGGGGCTGTAAAAATAAGTGAGAATTCTATTCTTTTAAAGGTTTTTATTCTTTCTTTTGTGTTATCCTGAAATTAATGCAAATTTAAATGTCTTTAAGAGAGAGTCTAAAAGCTTTCTCAATCTTAGTTAAATCTGAAATTTCTTTATCAATTTCTCCTTTGACAATTGCAGGGTTTAGTTTAAAATAATTAATGGACGAAAATTTATCATAAAGACCTTTGTCTTTGATTATTGCCGTCAAAAATGCCTTATCTTCCGGATATATTACTTTTATGTATTCTTTTATGGAGCATTTTTTATTGGTGCCAAATAAAATACTTGAATTTTTTTCTTTTGCCAACTCAATAATTTTATTTTTTAACACCATCTCTTTTTCTTCTATCTCTTTCTTTAGATTTTGTAATTTTTCAAATTCATCAACTAATCCATTATCATCTACCATTTTAATATTTATTTTTATCAAAGCTTTCTGGGATTTTATAACTATCGCTTGCTAATTTTGCTGATGCAATTCTACTGGTTCTAAATTTCCTTATATCTTTCCTTAGATGACAGTATCCAATAACATACTTTCTTGATTTATAATAAACATCAATCTCTCTTTTTGAAAATTCTGCGCTTTCCATATTAAAATACCTTATTTCTATAGTCTTTAATTGATTAAAAGCTTTTTCAATTGTAGAATAAACCTTTTCATCAATCTCATTATTGAAAGAATGATATTTTTCCCTTAAAAATTCCTTGTTAATCTTATCTGTTTGTTCTTTTGGCAGAGTAGTTTTAATTTTTTTTAATATGGACTTAATTATTTTATTTTTTATTGGAGATTCATATTCACCATAATTGTTATCATAATAATCTTCATCGCTTTCAGGAGCATTTTGTTCATATTCTTTCACTATTTTATATATGGCTTCTGATTCTTCTTTTGTTACCTTAAAGGAAGTTTCTTCTTTCTTATCCTCTTCCAATTTAACTAACTTTTCATAATCTCCCTTAATTAATTCAAACCAATTTTTAGCATTATCAACTTCATCAAATTTTTGTGTAGAGAGCCAAAAAGTTTCCCAATTATAAGCTCTAATCTCCCCCATATGTATTTTCTCTCCATCATCTAATACTGCATAAATAGTGGCTATTCCTATGTCTGGCCAGTCAATTCCCCCATCTAATTCATCATTATCAATTTCATAATCAACATATAATCCTGACTTGATATTTACTTTTTTTGATACTTCCTTAAGAGAGCCTAACAATTCTTTTGCACCACTTTGGACTAAAGCCCACTCTTGCAAATCTTTTGCCTTCTTTTTGCTTATTTTATAATTTATCATTTTATAGACAGCATAAAAATTATGTTTTCATGTTCTACTTTTTTCTCTTATATCTTCCTCTTTGCTCTACTTTCTTCAATCTTTCTTTGACTTCTTTGATATTATAATTTTTTAGGATTTCATTAAAAAGAAAACTCGAATGCTTATAATGCTTAGAATCTAGAGCTTGTTTTAGTAGTTTTAAATCAACTGCTTTATCTTCTATTTTATCTGAGTTATAACCAAGACCGAAGTCAATAAAATAAACTTTATCCTTCTTTAGAATCATATTGCTTGTTGTCAAATCCCCATGAATAATATTTTTTGAATGCAATTCTTCAATATTTTTTGCTATTTTCTTGCAGATTTCCTGCTGCTGCTTTTTTGTCAAATCATCCAGAATATTTTTTATTAATTTTCCATCGATAAACTCCATTTCAATTGTCATTTTTTTGTCATCTGAACTTATGAAATTAGGAGAGAATGAGACTGAGTTCAATAATTTGGCTTCTTTTCTTGTCCTTAATTTTCTTAATTTTTCATCGAGAATTGGGTGCCTATAATTTTTCTTTATTCTTTCTTTTACTAACTTGTTTCCTTGTTTTATTAAAATTGCCTCAGCACCTTGGGCTATAACTTTGTTCATATATCTGCCTCAAAAAAACCAAGACTTCCTTTATATTTTATTGGTTTAATTCTTTCTGGCTTTTCCAATATAAATCCGAATTTTCCCCACTTCATTGTTGATGCCAAGTGCTTATTTTTATCTTTAAAAAATTCTTCCTCATTATTATACTCTTTAACATCAACTAATTTTACTTTTCCAATGATTGCCTGCCTTGGCAAGTCCTTTAAATTATATTCCTTCATTTTTTCTTCATCAATACTTTCTGGAGCATGAATTAGAAATTCTCCCCTAAAATTAGTATTCCATTTTCTTAGCTCAATAGTTTTCTTGCCTTGAAGAATTAATTCTGCCCACGGCTGCTTTAGAGATAATGCTTTCATTTCATTCCTGGAAACTTGAATTTCTTCATCATCTTATCAGGACTGCCTTTCATCATCTTCATTAATTTTTTTGCCTGCTTGTACTGCTTTAATAAATCACGAACTTCAGAAGTTGGAACTCCTGCACCCTTTGCGATTCGTTCTATTCTAGAGCTATCGATTAGTTCAGGGTCTTCTAGCTCTTTTTTTGTCAGACTGTCCAAAATAAATCTCCATTTTTTTAATTTACCTTCCTGAACCTGCAGAGCATCTTTTGGCAATTTTATCTGTGAGAAACCAGGAACCATTTCAAGAACTTTTGAGATTGGACCCATTTTTGACATTGCTTCCATCTGCTCATATAAATCAATTAAATTAAATTCTCCTTTTAGAAATTTATTCCCAAGATCTTTTGCCTGCTCTTCTGAGATTGCTTCTTTTGCTTTCTCCAGCAAGGCTTCTATATCCCCCATTCCAAGCAATCTTGAAACAAAACCAGGAGGATTAAATGTTTCTAATGCATCTACTTTTTCTCCTATTCCTATGAATTTTATTTTTGCACCTGTAACAGCGCATGCAGATAAAGCACCGCCTGCCTTGGCAGTACCGTCCATCTTTGTAACAATAACAGAAGAAATATTACATGACTTGTGGAACTGTTCTGCCTGGGCTTGTGCTGCCTGACCGATATCTGCTGAGATAACAAGGATTTTTTCATCCGGGTTAATCTCTTTATTTAATAGTTCAATTTCTTTTACCAAATCACTTGATAGTGCATCCCTTCCCGCTGTATCTATAATTAAAATATCATAATTTTTGTATTCTGATTCAAACTTTTTGTAGACTTTTAATGGATTTTTTTCTTTTTTTTCTGTAAAGCATTTTACTTTAACCTGCTCTGATAACTGCTCTAATTGCTCGGGTGCTGCTGGTCTGTGAACATCCAATCCCAATGTGGCTACCTTGTAATTTCTTTTTGAATAGTATTTTGATAATTTCCCTATTGTCGTTGTTTTACCTGAGCCGTACAGACCGACCATCATAATCTTGAATGGCTTTTTTCTCTCAATAATTATCTCTGATTTTTCCTTTCCCAAGAAATTAGTCAGTTCTTCATAAACAATGTTAATAATAAATTCCCTTTGGGTTATACTCTTCAACGGCTTTTCATTTAATGCTCTTTCTTTAATTTTTTTTGTCAGGTTGAAAACCAACTGGACATTAACATCTGCCTGCAATAACGCCCTCTGCAATTCTTTTACTAATTCATTTATTGCTCTTTCATCTATAAAAACCAGCCTTGTTATTTTCTTTAATGTGTCTTTTAATGAAGAGCTTAGCTTATCTAACATTTTACAACCCTAATTGCTTGATTATTTCTTCTTTTTTGAAAGGTTTAAGGCTATCTAAAGATTGCCCTGTGCCTATATATAAGATTGGAACTTCTGTTACATAACTTATGGATATTGCTGCTCCCCCCTTTTCATCCACATCTGCTTTTGATAATATAATTCCGTCAAGATTTATTGATTCGTTGAATTTCTTTGCCTGCTCTACACAATCATTTCCGGTTATTGATTCACCAACAAATATTTTCAGGTCCGGCTTTGTAACCCTAATTATTTTTTTCATTTCATCTATCAAATTCTGATTTGAGTGAAGTCTTCCTGCTGTATCTATCAAAACAACATCATAGTTTCTTGCTTTTGCCATTTTTACTGCATCAAAACCAATGCTAGCAGGGTCTGCTCCATACTCTCCTTTTACAACAGGAATTTTTAATTTCTCGCCCCACTCTGACAGCTGCTGAATTGCTGCTGCCCTGAAAGTGTCTGCTGCTGCCAGTATTGGCTTTAAATTATTATTCTGAAGAAGTTTGGCTACCTTTGCTATTGTTGTTGTCTTGCCTGAGCCATTAATACCGACAAAGACAATTACAAACGGCTTTTCCTTTTTCTCCTTAATCTTTTTCATTAAATCAAAAGAATCAATAAGAATCTTTTCTATTGTTTCTTTCAGTGTTTCTCTTACTGTTTCCTCTATTTTTGAACGTGTTAACGGTTTGTCAACCAGTTCTTTCTTTAAATTCTCCTTGATTTTTTCTATTACTTCCACTGCTACATTATTTTCAAGCAAGGTTAGGTCTAATGATTCAAATAATTCATCAAATTTTTCTTCGGATATTTTTTTTGTTGTTACTGTCTCTTTTATTTTTGTAAAGATGGATTTCTTTTCTTTTTTTTCTTCCTCTTCTTTTTTTATTTTTTCAACAATTTCCTCTACTTCTTTTTTTTTCTCTTTTAGTCTTTCATCCTCTTTACTTATTTCTTTTTCTTTAAGCTCCTTTGGGACTGGAATCTCAATTATTTCAGCCTCTTCATCAATCTTTTTAGAAAACTTATTGATTGTTTCTTTCAGCTTATCTTTTAGAAATTTAAACATTGTTTTTTTCTTCTAGATTTTTTAATACATCAACCTGCTTTGGCTCTGGTATTTTTAAGTTGGATTTTATTGCTTCCTTATTTGTGTCAAAGTAATCATAAAATTTTGGTGTTAGCCTTATTACTCTTGAAACCCCTGATTTCTCCGCTGTTATAAAACCGGAATCTGCAAGGATTTTTATATGCTCGTATGTTGAGTTTCCCCTTATTTTTACAACCTCTGACTGCATAATCGGCTGTTTCCAGGCTATAACTGAGAGTGTCTGGAGTATTGGCCTTTCTAGTTCTGTATTTGGCATAAGGTCCTTTACCAACGGGAGATAATCTCTTTTGATGTGCATCCTGAATTTATTTTCCTCTTCTATTATTTCAAGGGATGAGTCCTTTTTTGCGTATTCTTCTTTTAATTTAATTATCTCTTCCTTTATTCCTAGAGAATCAATCTTCAAGATATTTGCTATTTCTTCAATTGTCAGAAATCTCCCTAGTGTGAATAATACTGCTTCTATCTGTTTTTTGTAATCAGTCATAAAACTTGGGCAAAGATAACCAACAATTCAGTCTTGGGAGAAATTGGCCTTTCACCTCCGTTAATTTCACTTGACACACTTGACATGTCAGCGCAGGGTTT
>AQRL01000026.1 GCA_000402515.1 Nanoarchaeota archaeon SCGC AAA011-G17 | reverse complement strand
GAAAATTCACAAAAATTCCATTTACTCCTATAAAATTAATGGAGATGGGAACAGTATCACCCGAATTCCTGGCATATGTCTGGCTGCTGATAGAAAATGGAATGAATATCCTTGTTGTAGGGGGGACGGGTTCTGGAAAATGTGTAATAGGAGACACTCAGGTGTATTTACCAGAAGGAAAAATAGTAAAAATAAAAGAATTAGTTGAGGAAAAATTTAAGAATAATAAAATCATAAAAAATGATGGTTGGGAATTCTGTTATGGAAATGATACTGAGATTTTATCACTAGATACTTCAAGTTTAAAAATTGAGAACAAAAAAATAACAAAATTTTGGAGGCATAAAGCACCAGAAAGGTTATATAAAATAACAACGTGGACAGGAAGAACAATTACAACAACACCGGAGCATCCATTTTTTAGCCTAGATGATGGTTTACTGAAAGAAATAAGGGCTGAAGATATAAAAATAAAAGAGAGGGTAGCAGTTCCAAGGAGATTAAATCTTACCAAAAAAATAGAGGAAATAAACCCAATCAAATTACTAATCAATGAAAAAGATATTTATGTGAAAAATCAACAGGAAAGGGTAAAGGAATTAACAGAAAAACTAATTAAAAAATATAATCTAAAAAATTTAACTGAACTATCTAAAAGGTTAAAAATACATCCAAAAACATATACATGCTGGACTGAAAAAAATGCAATACCTATAAACATATTTGCAAATTTGCATAAAGAATTACAAATAAAATTACCTGAAGAATTAGAACTAAAGGGAAAAACATCCGCATGTACAATAAAAGTTGCAAATATAAAGAACAAAAAAGAATTGTTTAGATTTATTGCACTAATAGTAGGTGATGGTCATTTAGTAAAAAACCATATTCAATTTCATAATTCAGACATTTTACTTCTTAAAAATTTCTTGGATTTAGGTAATAAAGTATTTAATGTTACAGGGAGGATAGAATATCCAAAGAACAGAACTTCAAAAGCAGTAATAAATTCATCTGTACTCTCCAGAATTTTAAATAAAGCATTCCAAGTTCCATATCATAAAAAATCGCATATAGTGGAAGTGCCTAAGATATTGTTTCATATGGATAAAGAATGCATCGGTTCATTCATATCTGGAATAATAGACTGTGAAGCCCATATAAATGATTACATAGAAATATCAACTGCAAGCAGAAAAATGGCAGAACAATTATCAACATTAATGTTAGAATTAAAAATAATTTCTTCATTTGTAACAAGAAAAAATCATTTCAGAATTTATATAAGTGGTCAAGAAAACTTAACAAAAGTTATTGAGCAGATACCAATAATCAAAGAAAACAAACTAAAATCACTAAGGGGAATATTAAATAAAAAAAATTGCACAACAAATAGAGACACAATACCAAATATTTCATCGCTAATAAAAAACATAAGAGAAAATGTAAACCTAAACCAAAAAGAATTTGCAAAAAATATCGGAATTTCAAGGCGTTTGGTTGGAATGTGGGAATCTGGATTAAGAAATCCTTCTTATAATACTCTAAATCAGTTAAACGAATGCCTAAACTTTGAAAATCCAACAATAGATAGGTTAAATAATTCTGATATCTTATGGGATGAAGTAAAAAAAATAGAGATACTAACAAATCATAAAGAAGAATATGTATACGATCTAACTGTAGAACATGATCACAATTTCTTAGCAGGGAACATTCCCATGATAATTCACAATACCTCCCTCTTAAATGGATTAGCATTTTTTATCCCGCCACAAGCCAGGGTTGTTTCAATCGAAGACACTAGAGAAATCCAATTAATCCACGAAAATTGGCTCCCAAGTGTAACAAGAGAGGGTGTTGGGCAGACAGATGTAGAAGGAAAAAGAACAGGAGAAATATCACTATTTGATTTACTAAAAGAATCATTCAGGCAGCGCCCGGATTATGTAATAGTTGGGGAAATTCGTGGAAAAGAGGCATTTGTATTATTCCAAGGCATGGCAAGTGGGCATAGTTGCGCTTCAACAATGCATGCAAATGATGTAGCAACAGTAATAACAAGATTAGAAACACCGCCAATTAATCTGTCAGCCTCACTAGTTGAAAGCCTTGACGCAGTAATAATGATTGGGCATGCAACGATTGGGGGGATAGACGTAAGAAAAGTAAAGACAGTAGAAGAAGTGATAAAAGTAGGTGAGGGTATGAAAGGAACGCAGCTGAATACACCATTTATATGGAATCCAAAAACCAATAGAATGATTTTCAGCAAAAAAAGTTATGTCTTTGAAAAAATAATTCAGCGTACTAGCCTAACCCCAGAGGAATTAAGTCTGGAATTTTCTAAAAGAGCCAATCTATTATTCAGAATGTATCAAAAGAAAGTTTCTAATTTTGAAGAAGTGCAAAAAGTAATTCATGAGTATTACAAAAATCCAACAAAGGTTTTAAAACAATTTGGTCTGGAAAAATGAACACAGACATCCTAAAAAAAAATCTTGATGAAATAAAAAGGCTAGCAGAGCAGTTTGCGCTTCTGCAGAAAGAAAAAGAAGAATTGGAAAAAAAATCAGAAATTCTCAAGGAAAAATTCAAAGTAAATAAGGAATCAAAAAAAGAATTAGGAGAACTAAATGCAGCTCTTGAGCAAACAAACTCAAAAATTCTAAAAATACAGGAAAGGGTATATGCTCTTTATCAGGAAATTCAATCGATAACAAATCAGGAAATGGAAAATGCTGTCTGAAATTATCACGATATATAACCAATCAATCAAACTGATTGATGATGTAAATGATTTAGTTGCAAAAAAAGAATCATTAATTTCAAAAATTAAAAACATAAATAAGGGGTACAGCGAAGGTAAACTTAAAATAGAAGGTTACAAAAAAGAGCTTAAAACAATTTTAAACGGAAAGACAGAGCAGCAGCAAACAGACATTTTTAATGAAGCAATAAAAGATTCCTTAAAAGAGCTTAAAGAAACAACATCAGAAATTCCATCATTGTTCAAATTGGAGTCTTCTGCTATTTTAGAGGCTCCTATGAATATAGAAAAAGACAAAGTTAAGAGGTTTATAAAAGATTTAGGAAAGAAAGACAAGATAACAATAAAATTAGAGAAATTCACAATATACGAGCCGAGCAAGTTTGGAAAGTTATCAAACAAATTATTTCAGGAATATACAAAAAAGATAGTAAACAAATATCCAAAATTTTTTAGCCAGATAAATCTGGATTTAAAGACTGCAAATATACAAATTTTCTCAAGCACCTATCTTTCAATGGCTTTATTCTCTGCTATAATAGCTTCTGTACTATTATTATCATTATTGACAATTATAACAGTCCCAAAAACAATACTCTCATTCCTAACAATATTCCTCCTAACAGCATTGGTGCCATTTGCTACATTATTTGCATTTTATTACTATCCAAAAACACTGATAATGTCACGGTCAAAAGCAATTAAAAATGAGCTTCCCTTTGCATTAATTCATATGGAAGCAGTTGCTGGCTCAGGAGCAAGGCTTATTGATATTTTTACAATGTTATTAGAATCAAAAGAATATACAGCACTATCAGGAGAAATAAAAAGAATACTGAATTATACAAATCTCCTCGGTTATAACCTGACTACAGCGCTAAAAGCGGTTGCAAAAGACACACCATCTGAAGCATTTAAGGAAGTTCTTAGCGGGATAGCAAATGTAATAGAAACAGGTGGGAGCCTGAAGCAGTATCTAAGGGACAAATCAATGGATGAATTAAATGACTACAGGCTAGAAAGAAAAAGATATGTAGAGGTAGTCTCCACTTATTCAGAAATCTACACAGCCCTATTAATTACAGCCCCGCTATTATTTATTGTAATATTAACAATAATCGCCGGAATTGGAGAGAGTGATATAGCCGGTGTATCAATAGACCTTATTCAAAAAGCAGGGACATTTTTTGTTATCCCCTTATTAAACATAGGATTTATCATATTCATAAACTTAGTGCAGCCCGAGATGTAAAATGGACCCAAGGATAGAAGCATCACTGGAAAAAATAAAAGCAAAGCACATAATTGCAATATGTATAGGAATATTCATTATACTAATCAACGTCCTCTTCTTATTAAAGACAAGATGGACATACTCCTTATTTATCGTTGGATTGGCAATATCGGGAATACCCTTTTTCATAGATTTCTTGAATGAAAACAAAAGGCAGAAAGAAATAGAAGTAATGTTCCTTGAATTTTCAAGAGCCCTGGTTGAGAGCGTAAAATCTGGAATATCAATACCACAGGCAATAAAAATAATAAGCAAGAATGATTTTGGGGCGCTAAGCCCCTATATAAAAAAATTAGCAAATCAGTTAGAATGGGGTGTATCAATAAAACAGGCATTTACCTTTTTCGGCCATGATACAAAAAACATAAACATCCAGCGCTCAGTAGCAATTGTTATCCAGGCAGAAGAATCTGGAGGAAGGATGGATGAAGTATTAGAATCAGTAACAACCTCAGTTCAATCGATAAAAGAGCTTAGAGATGAAAGAAAATCAAATGCCTTCTCACAGACAGTCCAAGGTTACATAGTATTCTATATTTTTGTAATAATAATGCTTATGCTGCAGGTAAAATTTCTTCCAAAAATACAGGAAATGTCCTCACAAGTAACAGGCAGTGGGGTTGGCGGATTATTTAGTGGAGGTGGCGGGGCTCCAACAAATTTAAATATGAAGATAATTTTATTAGAGTTAATTACAGTACAGGGAATATTTGCAGGGCTTATGATAGGAAAATTTTCAGAAGGTAAGGCAAGGTACGGAATAAAACACTCAGTAATACTTGTAGTTTCGAGTTTATTAATAATCTTGACAGTATCACCACCGTAACATAATCCACCAATTAAAGTGGGTGGATTTTATCCATAGGCTCACACGCAATTGCAGAAGAACTGCCTTTGTGTTCATAGGCTTGGATGTCTGGCACTGTTACAGGCACCGAAACACCATCAGATATACTGTGGTGTTTAGCAAGATTGAAACTTGCATTCAAATCAGCATTTAGGGAATAACCACAATGGGAACAAACAAAGAAACCTTTGGAACGGGAGCCGAGTTCTCCGCATCTGGAGCAGGATTTGGATGTATGATAAGGATTGACTTTAATAATCCTTTTGCCATTAATAAATCCCTTGTATTCAATAAACGACTGCAATTGGTAATAACTCCAGCTATGCAGCCAGAAATTAAATCTTTTTCCTTTATTGCTCCTTATTCCCCTAATGTTCTCCATAACAATAGTCCCTTCTTTGCATTTAATAATTTCCTTGCTGATATTGTGGTTAACCCAGGTCATCCAACGGTTTTCTCTTCCAGACAACTTCTTAAGAAGTCTTTTGCTGGAACGAGTGCCTTTAGACTGGAGTTTGGCCCTCAAACGCTTGAACATAAGTTTTTTCCTTTTAATCTGCTTGGAATTAAAAAATCTCTTGTCGGAGGTAACTGCAATATTATTTATTCCGACATCCACTCCAAGAAATCCGTCAGAAATTTTAGGAGAAATAATGTCTCTGGAAAATACAATATACAAAAACAATCCTCTATTATAAATCAAATCAGCACTACAAACTTTCCAATCAAGATACTTCCAGTAGTATTCTGGAATTTCAATAGGAATCTTAATCCTTCTATAAATAGTGCTAAGAGAAACATAATAACATTCTTTAGTATTCTCAAGAGCAAAACTTCTTGCATCATATCTAATTGTCAAATATTTTTTCATAATAGGTTTAGAATGTTTAAATTTAGAAGTTTTAAGAACCTCTACAGCCTTATCTCTGGAAGAACAAACCAATTGGGCAGGAAGATTGGTCTCTTCCCTAATTTTGTAGTAAGTCAAATCGTGGAGTTCCCTCTTATTATTTGTTTGAATATTCCATCCAAAATCAATAACTCTATTAGCAGAGTAGGAATATTGTTGCATAGTTTCAATAAGTTCTTTTCTGTAAGGCAGTTTAATCTTTATGGTGGATTTCATAATAAGATTAATAAAGATTTAAATATTTATAAAGCCTGCGCTGACATGTCAAGTGTGTCAAGTGAAATTAATAAAAATTAGTATGATAAAAAACAAAAAAGGGGCAGAGCATGTAGATTGGGCAATAAGCATAGGTATCTTCATATTATTTTTATTGGCTATTTTAGTTTACATAAAGCCGGTTTACAAGCCGACATACGAAGCAGAAACATTGGGAGAAATGGTGAAGAATTCTTTTTTAGCTGAGAATAATGCAACAATATACAGAACTCTTGTAATCACAGAACATAAAGAAGAAGTACCTGTGTGCAACTCTATAGAACTATCAATTAATAATTTAGGAAATATTTATGTAACTAAAGAAGATCTTGTAACTCAAGCAGAAAAATACAAAAAAGTAGATAATAAAATAATATTTCCAAATCCAACAATTATTTCAAAATATTGGGTATATTATAATTTAGAGTCTACTCAATGGAATATCAATGGGGATGATAATTACAATCCAAAATGTACTTCTAATCCAAAAATTGGAGAAACAGAAGAGTATATTGGATTAAGGGGGTCAACATCCGGAACATATATTGATTTAAAAAACAAGATAAAAGGATTTCCAGAATCAAAAGAATTTAGAATTGGAGTAATAAAAACAAATGGAGAAGAACAACAAGCATATACACCAAGCGGAAGTCCAACTCCGCCTGAAGATGTAAATGTCTATGTCTATGAATTTCTCTATCCATTACTAACTTGGGGAAGTAATCAACCGAGTAAAACAAACTACATAGTAAGCATTCAAATTTGGTAAAGCAATCTCTTATCTTATTATACAGCAACCTCAATGCATAATTTATTAAAATCAACATCCATATTATGATTTTCTTTTATGATTAAACCTAATTCCTCTAATAATTCAACGTCATCATAAACATTCTTATACCCCCTATCTAACAATTTAGCTAACTGATATATCGACTTAGGTTTTTTATGTTTGATTACACTTAATAACTCCATTCTTCTTCTGGAAAAAAACTTTCTAAAACTATCCACACTACTAAAACCAACCCCCTTTGTTGCAATTACTTTCTCTCCTTTTTTCACTTTTCCAAATACTTCAGCAAACTCTTTTAAACTTTCTTTTAAAGGTTTGATTTCAACTATGATTTTTTTTATTTTCATTTTAATAGCCTCCTTTTGATATTTTCATATTCTTCATTAAAATCTTCTATTAGTTTCCATTCATCAACAAAATTATACTTTAAGTCTTTTTTTAATTTATGAATATGATGTCCTTTTTTTTCATGGTTATCAAAGCCCAATAATCTTTCACCTGTTTTTCTATCAATCACAACCAATGAATACTTTACCCCTCCCGGATAATATTCATCTTTTTTCACCCTTCTTATTTTCATATCAACTAAAAAACCATTATCAATTTGTTTATGCTCAAATATGATGTCTTCCATCACATATGGTGTGATATACCTTATATATAAATGTTTCTATTTTATATTTAATAATTTGGTAATGTTTAAATACTATTTATTATTTTAATGCTATAATGGATAAAAAAGGATTTATTAAAACAGTAGAAGCAATTATTGCAGTTCTTATAATCTTCATCTTTATTTATTATGTAACGCCAAAATCATCAGATAACAAAGATATAAGTGATATAAAAGAGCTCCAAGCAGAAATTTTAAAGGGAATATCAGAAAACGAGGCATTCAGAGAGTGCATAGTAAAGGAAACAGGAATAGAAACAATACAGTCTACAGGAATTATTGGTTTTGAAAATTGTAATAACGGTGTCTCAACAGCGATGCAGACATTTATAGAATCAAGCTTAACCAAAAAATTTCAAACAAATTATCAGTTAGTTATTTGTACACAGGGTAGTTGTGGCTCTCCTCCAGAGGAAGATACAGTTTATACATCAGCAGTAATAGTCACATCATCACTAAAAGCACCACCAACATATAATCCAAAAGTAGTAAGATTATATTTATGGTAAACTAATATTTATAATAATTTTACCATTTCCATTCATCTAACTCTTCAATTGCTTCAAATTCTTTTGCAATTTTTAAGCTTTCTTCAGCCATTTCTTTATATCCTTCAATCAGCAATTTTTCTTGTTTTTTGCTTAATTTTATTTTACATATTCTACATTATTAATATCTTTAAATTCCTTGTCTCCAGTTAAAAATTTAATACCCATCTCCAAAGATAGAATATAACCTATACAATCAGCATAACTTAATTTTCTGCTCTTCAATTTTAATTTAAACTTCATTGCATCTTTAATTATACTATTTGATACAGAGATACATGCAGGTAAATAAAAATTATAATAAAACTCTGCTTTTTTTTCATCTTCTTCCCTTAATAGATAATAATAAACTTCCATTAAATTAAGTCTTGTTGTTATTGGAGTTTCTTCTATATATTTTCTATATTTTTCATTACCCTTGATTATCTCTATTATGGCAAAACTGTCAAAAAATAACATTTTAATGCGCAGGTTCCCAATTATTCCTCATATCGTCCTTTATTTCTTGAGTAGATTCCTTTAGTTTTAAAGACCCAAATATTGTCTTTTGATTTACATTTTTTTCAATTATCAAAATCCTTACTTCCTTTTTTGTTTTTATTTTTCCATTTTCTACAATTTCATTTGGGAATGTAATTCCAATTGAATTTCCCCATTTTCTTGGTATAGCTTTAAATTCTAGCATTTTTCCTCCTAATAATATATAATTATATTATGTATAACTAATATATAAGCCTTTCTATGTACTTTTGCTCTCTTCCTCGCCTTTTTCAGTTACCTCAAATATTCTGACATAAGGAGTACTCAATACCTCTTTTGCAAATCCCTTTCCCTTCAAATAAACAATATGGGTCTTAGCAGTTCTCCAGCATAACCCTGAATTTACAGCTAATTCATTCAATGTTTGTTTTTTATTGTTTGCTAAAGTTTTCAATAATTTCATTCTTATCTCATCAAAGCTTCTTTTCTTATGGTTGCCAATAGGCATTGCTAATAAAAATAATAAAAGCAGCATGATTGGGCTGCTTCCTCTCTTGCCTTTATTTCTTCTTGATCTAAGATATTTCAAAATACCAACAAGAACAATTGCCATACCGACTACTTCTAAAGCCAGTATCTGGATGTTCTTAGGAATGTTATCCAGGCTGGAAAATGGATTCTTAATATCAAATGGCAGATAAATTCCAAATGGTAATTTCAGCCTTCCAACCTTATCTTCAGAGCTAATCCCAACTAAATCCTTGCAGGCAGATATTGCCCCTTTTGCTAAGGACAAAGCTTTATCAAACTGGTTATTGTTTAATGCCTCATCAGCCTGTGTTAACAATTCTACTAAATCCATACACTCAGGATTGCCGTCAAATAGCCTGTGTGCAGCATTAATCTCATCATAGGTAGTTGTCCTGTTTTCTGAATTTACATCAATGACATTTGCAAATATCTTTATTGAATCTTGGAATGCAGGATTAGCAACATTTGCAGTAATAGTCAAACCAAAGTTCCCCTCTCCTCTTAATAATTTCAATGCCCCTGTGATTAATCTCAAATTTACAATAGCATCTTTTCCAGGCAATAATTTAGCAATATTTGTTATATCTAAAAATCCAATAAGCTCCCCAGAATCACTCTGTACAGCCAGATTAATATTCTGTAATTGCATGTCCTTGGCATTGTTTCTGATTACTAATGGAATTGTTATCTCATCATTTGAATAAAGCGTTACAGTTGGCGGTGAAATTATATTCAAAGCATATAGTTTCTTTGTAGATCCTCCGCTTGTGGTTGTTGTAATAGTCGTTGTAATTGTCTCAGTAACTGTCTCTCTTCCAGCCACAGTAAATGCATAAGCATCGCTTGTCCTATAATTATTTGCCAAGTCATATGCAGTCACTCTCCAATACCAGGTAGCATTCTCCAATGGTGTGGTATAATTGCTGAATTCACTCAATATGGTATAATAACTGCTGTTTATAGAGCCAAAATCCGACTGGTTTGAAAACTCTATGGTATAGTTAGCAAAATTTTCCTCTGTTGGCTGTCCCCACAGCAATACAGGGCTGCTGTCATCGCTCTGTGAATTATTCTCCGGAGTTGTCAGATTAAATTCTTCAGGCAATACAGTATCAATTACTACTGTTCTTGTTTCTGTATAATTAGTCTGGTTTCTGCTGTCATTAACCCATCCATAATAATTATAAATTCCATCATCTAAATCTGAAAAGTTATATTCATGCGTCTGGTTGTAAAAGAAATACTCGCTTTCATTCCATACTATTGTAAAAGTATCCTCATCCTCCTCATTAACTGTAAAGTTTAAGTAAGTTGAGTTATAATTAAGATAGCTGTTATTTTCAGATGTTGGGGCTGTAAAATCTATCAAAGCTACTAAATTAACATCTATCACAAAGTCTGTCTCATTCCCCCTGTAATTGTTCTCCTGATCAGTGCAGTTTATATTCCAGTCGTAAGTTCCATGTGTTAGATATATTCCAGTTATACTATTGCTGCTTGCTTTTGTTATGCTCGCTGAAGTTGAATTAATCCCATTTTCAACTATCAGGGTGCAGTTATCTATGTCATGTGCATCATCTGGTGTAAATGTAAATGTGATATTTGTTGAATTTGTATGGCTGTTGTTTGTTGGGCTTTCTAATGCTATTGTTGGTGCTGTATTATCAACAGTTGCATACCTGCTCTCTTCTTTTAGGTTGTTTGCAGTATCATTCCCATAAACTGTTATTGTGTACTGCCCATCGCTGCCTTGCGTTGTATCCCAGAAATAATAATACTCATTTGTTCCTGCATCATTTGTCATTGAATAATTCACTGCACTGCCATTATACCATACAGTTAAAGTATCCACGCTGCTTAAGGCATCTGTCGCTGTAAGGTTGATTGTTTGTGTTCCATGCACAACTTCATTTGCCTCAGGGCTTATCCAGACAAAGACTGGTGCCAATAAATCTATTGTAAAGCTGTACATTATTTCCTGTATATTATCTGCTGTGTCATTTGCCCAGATTGTAATATTTAATGTATCCCCCGAATAATCTGTAATATTGATATCATAGCTCCCTACTATATCTGTATAATTGCCCTCCCCTGAATCATTGCTCCACCAGACTGAATCCAAATTGGTATCTGTTATTGTCAAATTTATCTGTGTTACACTTCCATCTACAACTGGATTATTATTGATAGAAGAACCATTAACTGGGTTATCAAGAATTATGCCTGGATAGGTATTGTCCATAGTAAAATTTCTTACTTCACTCCAAGAACTGTTTTCTTGGTTATCATAAGCCAAAACCCTCCACCAGTAAGTTCCATCTGCTATCGCTATTTTTCCCAGTTCAGTCGCATTTGCTGTCTCACTAATTGAAGTATTTGTATACTCATTGCTTGAGAAATCTGCATTATTGTCGACTTCCCAATAATAATTAATATTGTCATTATCAATGTCTGTTGAATTGCTTGCTGAAAATATTGTCTGGTTATTGATGAATGTATTGTTGTTTGGCAAATTTAGGTCTGGAACTGGAGGTATAGCATTTAGGATAGTTAATTCTGTCGAATTAACCCAATTGCCGCAGTCATTATACGGAATATCACAAACTACTAAGCTTGCTGTCCATGTCTCTCCCTTTGTTGTATTCCCTTCTGTAAGCTCTTCTGAGACGAACATGCTTGTATTGCTGACATTTTCAAAAGAAAACTGTGTAATATTATTCTTCAGCCATGAAATATTATAAACCAAATCATTAGCATCTGCATCATCTATCAGAGTAAATAAAGCAAATAGTGAAACATTTGTCAGATTATATCCATCTGAGCTGTTTATGTCTACATTTGGAGTTGTTGGGGGGGCATTTATAGTGAAGAGCCAAACATCTGAACTTGTATTTGCCTGATTGTCATCAGCTACAACACTCCAGTTATAGCTCCCAAATGATAATACTAATGAAATATTCTCAGATTCTTGTAAGCTTTGATTGACTATATCATTTAAATAAAACCAGTATCTTAGTTTGTCTTCATCAATATCACTGCTGTTCATCCAGTTAAAGCTGATGTTATTATTTACTAAACCGAATAAGGAATTGTTTTCAGGCAGATGCAACTCGGGTTTGTAAGGGGCTGTGTTTCCAAAGTATGTAACATTAACATCCATTAGATAAGGAGTTATTGAAGTGTCATTTGTTGTTAAATAACTTCTATATTGTAAATATCTTGCACTGTCATTCAATTGTCCATATCCATTTCCTAAAACAGAAGTCCATGCTAACCAGTTAGAATTGTCATTTGAAGTCCTGTATTCCATTGAAATATTATCTAAAGCAGTTTGATTAGTTTCACTCCAAGAAATATTCTCCCATCTTGCTTGTGCAGTTGCATCCAGAACATTTGAAGTATAATTTCCCTCTGAATTATACCCCCTCTGTGCATTGTAAATATCTGAGACTTCATTCTCACCTAAAGCCCTATTAAATATTGCATACTCATCTAAAGTTCCGTTAAGGCAATTATTCGCCCAGCTATCCTCAGACCAGCAGTTAAGGCTTGCACTGTTAGCACCGCTGTTTGCATTTGACCCATTTGTTTCGTTCACCTTAACACCATCATAGTAAAGCCTGTGGTCAGTTCCGTTCCACGTAGCAGCTATATGATGCCATTCATTAATCGTAAAGCCCATGTATGTCAAATCAGCTTGACCATATTCAATGGAATAAGTACTGGTGCTTAGATTGATTAGATCAATAGTTATGTAATTAGGTCCCCTAATATTTACGATATAGGATTCCTGCGTAATATCATATGCCTTAACCCACACAGCATGTGTATAGGCAGTTGCTCCACTTAAAATATTAGGGTCATACTTCAACCTACTGTTAGAAAGAGTATTAGACACAAAAGACTTGTTTAATACCCCCAAACTGGTTGGAACAGCTCCTGAATCTATTAATATAGAATTCTTTCCATTGCCTGAGGAATCATAAACCCACGTATCGTTCTCACCTAAGCTACTATCATTATTCAAGTGCCACAATAAGACATTCCCAGTCATATTCAAAACGTAATTCTTATCTGTTGTGAGTGTTCCTTGATTATCTGGTAATTCTACTGCAATACTTCCATTCAGTGTTATATTCTCCCCATCTGTTTGTGTCTGCCAGAAAGTTCCTGTCCAGTCTGTGCTATTTGTCTGAAAAGTTTCCTGCAATCCCAAAGAATAATCCAAGAACATGAATCCCAAAAAGAACGCAACTAAAAGGAATACAAATACATGTTCAGCTTCTAATTTAAATTTATCTTTTTTTCTTATTTTTCTTTTCTCTTTCTTCCGCTCCCAATTTCCGAGACCCAAAAACCCAGAAAAAACCAAAAAGAAAGCAAATAAGCCCCTCTCAAGCCCAAATCCAAAATTCCTAACTCCCTTAAAGCCATCCAAAATTCGAGACCCAATTTTTTTATAAAATTCGAGACCTTTTTGCCCAATTTTTGTAGCCCAATCCCTTAATTTATTTCTCCATTTCCGAGAGCTAAAACCAACAAAAAACATAAAAAAACCAAAAGATTTAAATACCTCCACAGTATCCACATTATACACAGAATTTATTGGAGGAATTAAAATGCCAAACATTACACTATCAATACCAAAAGAATTAAAGAATGAAATGGATTCCCTGAGTGAACTAAATTGGTCTGAAATAACAAGGGCATTTTTATCAGAGAAAGTTAAGAGGATGGCCTTGCTTAAAAAACTAGATAAAATGCTGGAAAATTCTAAACTAACAGAAGAAGATTGTTTAAGATTGGGAGAAAAATTAAAAGAGCGGGTTTGGAAAAGACATAAAGCAGAGGGCTGGTAAATGCAGCTGGTAGTGGACACAAACATCTTGTTTTCTTTTTTTAGAGAAAATCCAGTTAGGTTTATGATTATAAATTCTAAATTACTCAGCCTAAAATTATCCTCTCCAGCATATGTATTAGATGAAATAAAAGATAACATACCAGACATTATTAAATATTCCAAATCAGAATTAGGCCAAATTGAGTCTATGATTGGGAAATTAAAGGAATCTATTGATATTTTTCCATCAGAAAAGTATAAAGAATTTGAAGAAAGAGGAAGGGAAGTCTCTCCTGACCCCAAAGATTCTCCATTCTTTGCTCTTGCCTTAAAACTTAAAGCAGATATCTGGTCAAACGAACCAAGATTAAAACAACAATCGCTAGTTAAGGTTTGGTCAACAGGAGATTTAAGAAAAGAATTAGGATTATAGTCTTCCAAAGCCAAGCCACTTCCTAAAAGAATAAAAATAAAAAATACAGCAAAAATATTTTTCCAGCTAAGCAAAACAAAAAATTTCCTCGATTTTTCCAAAGAATTTCTTTCTTCATTCCGGTATTTTCTCCGCTTGTTTTTCAGCCTGACAATCAAGTCAGTCAAATTAAAATGGCTAAAAACATTATAAAAGTTCAATTTACAAAAATATCTGAAAATAACAGAATAAAAATTAGCAATGCTTATTAAAAACTTCAAAAATATTCCAGCTCCTTTCACCTCTTTGTTATTCATTCTTTAAATTTAACCTCCAAAGGATTAAACTCAAAATAATCATTCCAGTCAAACCATCCGCATCTAAACTTATCCAACCCAACGCCAGTTCTGAAACTAAGGGCTCTTGCATAATGAAATAATTGTGAAACAACATTCTCAAGACCGCAGTATTTGCATTTAATCATTTAGCCCTCCAAAAACCGCCTCTTGCAGAGCCGACTCTCTCAAGCAAGCCTTTCTTTTTAAGCTTTGAAATATTTTCTTCTACATTTTTTGTAGCAATTCCAATTTTCTCTGATAAATGAACTATTGAGATAGATTTATTTTCATTAATAAATTTCAGAATTAACTCTTGATTGTTTGTTAACTTTTCACCCACCTTTTCACCCACCTTTTCACCCACCTTTTCACCCACCTTTTCAGTACTTCCTAAAACAGTTTCCCCAGGACCGTAAAAATCAACCTCAAAAAAGTTTTTAGAAATATCAAACTTAGGTTTAGGCAATCCATCCTCTACCATTAATTCATTCATTCTTTTTATTCCAGATCCTAGTTTTTCTCCAAATCCAATTCTGTGAAAAAGATTAGCGATAATTTCATTTCTTCGAGAAGCCTTTTTTCCCAATTCTTTTTTTGTAATTTTAAAGAGCCCGCCGGGGCTAATTATTTCTATTCTATCAGAATAAATATTAAGATAAACATTGCTGCCCACCTCAAAATAGTCTCTATGCATAATGGCATTAATGATTGCTTCTCTAATCGCATCAGTCGGATATTCTGGTATTTCCTCTCTTGCCGGCTTCCCGGTAAATTTATAGGCTAAACGAGTATTCTTCAGAAGAAACTTCACAGATTCTTCTACTTGCTCGATTAAATCTCCTTTCAAATCAATGCGGTCAATAACATTTGTCCTTGTTTCTCCTTTATACCTTACACAGGTAGTATAGGCTTGAGAGAAAAATAGATTTAGGTCTTTAGAAAAAAACAAAACACCAGCATTGTTAAGACAAACAAGGTTTCCTTTTTTTATTGCTGCTCCAAGATTTATTAAAATATTCTCTTTTGATAATTTGGTTTTAATTTCTGCTTTCTCCAAGAAATTTTTTAATTTATTTTTATCAAAGTCTTTGTTAAGATCAAATTCTATATTTATCAGTCTGTCAAAGCTTGCTTTTCCTTCCTTAATAACTGCATTGATTATCTCATTTCTGCTCATTTTCTGAGAATTAGCACCCTGTCTTAGATAAAATCCAAGAGAGCAACTATAAGGCTTATCATCTCCCTCTTTAACATCAATTATCAAGATTTTATCAAATCTTTCTAAATCAATGTTTATTGCTGGATCACAATTCCTTGCAATACCCATAATTTGAGATTTTAATTTATTTGTTACATTGATTCCTTTTATTTCAGCACAATCATTAATTCCTAAAAAAATTCTTCCCCCTTCTGTATTTGCAAAAGCTACAATTTCTCTTGCCAAAGATTTATCAAAAGATTCTTTAAACTCAATATTTAATCCTTCACCCTCCTGCAAAATGAAATCTAATTCTTCCTTATTCAAAAAAATCACCTCTATGACTGACTAACTTCTTAAAACTAGCTTTACCAAAGATAAGAGAACAAATAAACAGAACAATAGAGACTATAAAACCATAGTGACTAAGTCTCTTTTTTCCTATGAAATCACCCCTTTTTCCAGCACTCATTTTTTATCAAATTTTGCCCGCAGAGAGCCTCTCCTTGCCTTTTTCACTGATTTTAAAGATTCTAACATACTTAGAACTAAATACCTCTTCAACCCACTCCGTTCCAATAAGCCAAATCAGATGATTATCACAGGTTTTCCAATTCACTCCTGAGGTTCTACTAAGCTCATTAAGGCTCTTCTCCCCGTTTTTTAAGGAATTTAATATCAAATATCTCAACTCAGAATACCCTCTTTTTACTTGTTTTTCACTCATAAAGCAATTAAACGCATTTTTCCTTTAAAAATACTACTATTTTATAACTAAGTTAGTCATATCTTAGTCAGAATATATGACTTAATTATACTAATATATAACTTAAATATACTAACATAGTACATAATAATATTAAGATAGTATAAAATAGTTATAAGTTAATACTATAATCTAAAACTCTTAGAAGTTATAAATATTCTTTCTATGACCTATTCTAATTACAATTATTTTATTCAAAGAAATTAAAACATCAACAACTGCCCTATAATCTCCAATTCTTAATCTCCAAAGTTTTTCTCCTTGAAGTCTCTTAAGAAATCTGAATGGATTATCCTTAATAGAATAGATTTTATTTAATATTATTTCTGAATCTCTTTTTTCTATTTTTTTTAGGAACTGTTTGGCTGTTTCAGTAATCTCTATTTGAAACATTTTATTTAAGAATAATACCCAATTCTTTGGCAACAGAATCTATTGGATAAACTCTTCCTCTTTTAATATCTTCTAGTCCTTTTTGTATATCACTGATTTCATCTTCACTTAAAGATTCTTCCTCACAGTTATCTATTAAATTATTCAATACATCATCATAAGATTGTCTTTCAAATTCTTTCAAAATTTTTAATCTTTCCAAAGTTTCAGGATTGACCTGTATTGTTGTTTTTTCCATGTTATATAACCGCTATAACATCTATATAAATCTTTCTGTTGCATATTCACAACCAATGTTGTTTTTTGCAACTATTAAAATCTTTTAATCAATCCATACTTTTTAGGCCTTTTATTCTCTTTTATCTCAACTACACTAAGGCCAATTAACTTGCTTAGCTGTTTTCCAACAGAACCCTCGCTTGTATTAAGCCTCTCAGAAATCTCTTTGGCAGTCTTCACACCCTCACTCAACATATTAATAATGCTTCCCTGCATAGGGCTAAACCCAACCAATCCAGAAACATTTTCATCAATTTTAAAAGTTTTAATAAGATTCTGCTCAACATCAAAGGCATTTATCTTTCCCTCTTTATCTTGTAACTTAACACATAGAATTTCACAGTTCTCCAAAATTTTTCTGGGGGTATAGTCACTCTTTTCAAATATCAATTCAAGCGCCTCTTTCTCAAATGGGTTTTTTTCACTAACCCTTTTATTAATCATATCATATGCATCTGACTTGCTGATTTTCTCCATTACAACCCTTCTCTCTCCAACCCGGTCTCTAAAGCTCTCACTGAATTTTCCAGCCTCCTTATTTATTTGTGTAACAACTACACTTCTTATGTTATTATGATCCCAGTGCATCTTCAGAGCCTTGACTAACTCATCCCCTGCTTCCTGGCTCTCATCTAATAAAACAACAGCCTTATCAGGAAACTTTTTCCTTTTTATTCTCTCAAAAATAGTCAGATTACTTTTCAAAAAATTACTCAGATTAAAGTTCTTGTCAACCTGTGCAGCATCAATATACAATACCTTAAATCCATTAAGACTCTCCTTAAGCCAGTATAATAAAGAACTCTTGCCAGTCCCATTTCCCCCAAGCAAGAAACACATATCCCCACTTAGTATATAATCCTTAATAAGGTTCTTCTGTTTCTCAACACCAACTATATTGGAATTAGCTTTAACAGAAAATGGATTCTCCTTAAACCCGTATCTTTCATACCACATATAACTAAGTCAGACTAATTGACTTATATAATTAACTAAAACCAGAAATATATAATCAATAATGAAATCTTCTCTCATACCCTTTATGGTCAAACCATTCCAAAATTACATTTAAGATCATTATTTCATTTGTTTGGATTGTATAAACCAATCTCCACCCATGGGGCAAATCATATTTCCATAAATTAGTAATATCATATTTTTTAATATATTCTTTAGGCCACAAATTTTTTGGAACTTTTATTCCACAGGCAGGATTGCTTTTTAAATCAATAATTGCTCTGTCTATAGAAGTATATAGTTGTTTATCTTCAACCTTCCCCTCTTTCAAAGATTCAAAATCTATTTCAGTTTTTTTATCTCCAAATGTGACATAAATTGGTTTGTCATTCATCTAAGTTTAACCCCGCTAGAAAGTAATTTTCTAATTCTTTCAGGATTATATGTCCAGATAATACACCCCTCCTTATCTATAATTATTTTACCAGATTCTTCCAAATAGTTTAATATAACTTGGAATGTTTGGTACATCATTTTCTTTGGTAATTTCTTCCACAACTGATATTTACCACATTCTTGGCTGTATTTTTGTATTGTTTTCTCTACTAAAATTACAGTTCCAAGCGTTGGGCTGTGCAAGATCTTTGACTGTTTCATGTTATATAAGTATATATAATAAGGAATATATAAATCTTTCTGTACGAATTTAAAAAGAAAAATAAAAGAAAAAAAGAATTTAGATTAAAGACTTGTGCTTTGGTCTGCTGAATATTAATTTAAGGAAATAGATTCCTATTAAAACTAATACTGCATAACCAATTATTAACAAAGTACTTGAACCTAAAGCCTTGTTTAGTGCGCTCTCTTCTTTAACCCCGCTTACATCAAAGTTTAGTGTAAACTGTTTTACATCATAACCTGGGACTCTTAGTACTACATTTGCACTCTGTTTTCCAGCGCTTGTAGCCTTAAGAGGCAAGTCATAGTAAAAATTATTGTCTCCAGGATGTAAGCTTATAGTTTGTGCAGCTATATTGCCTGCCCAGCTGCCAATTGGATTTACTTCTATTGTTCCAGTTAAATCCTTTGTCTCGCTGTTGCTTACCAATACATGTAATTTGCCGCCTGTCTCGCTGACATCAAAACTAGATGTACTTGATGTTAAGCTAAGTTTTACTGTCTTTGCAGCAGTTTCATCCTCGCATGTAACCTTTAATGTAGCAAATTGGCTGTTTGATTTGTCTGCACTCTTATAATAGACAATACTCTCAATCATGTAATCTCCTGTTTTTACATTATCAGCTATCTTGAAAGTAAATCTCTTTGTTAGTGCACTATTATCGCTATCACTGTATTTTTCTAAGGTGAATTCACTTGTTCTCTCTCCAATGCCAAGAGTAGCTTCTTTAACCTCTACATATGCGTCAGTTATTTTCTTTGAGCCTCTGTTCTCTGTGTTGACATCAACATTTACTACATCACCGCACTGAACAACTTGTGGTCTTACATCAATTCTTTTAACAACAACATCATATGTCTCTCTCACAATGTCTATTGATACACTGTCCTGTGCGCAGTGGTCATCCTCTGAACCATCTTCGTATGTTTTGACATATAACACATAATCATCATCCTCGTCTAAGTCTTGGTCATCTGGTACATCTAAGTCAAATTTAAAATCAACATCTTTGCCACTGTCTATACTGTCAGAATCGCTTTCCTCTCTTACAATTTCATCGTCTGAACTTACATCATACAAAAATGCCTCAACAATAACATCCAAGTCATCATCTCCAACATTATCAACATTAACCTTAAGACTGATTGTCTCACCTGGAGAATATTCATCATTATTGTCAGGATCAGTTACATCAATCCTTAAATCTCCAATAACACCATCAGAACATACTTCTGGCTGGACTCTAACCTTTAATGTCATTGAATCAGAAGCAGTTCCTACACTAAGAGTAAGATTATCACTGTAAGTATTCAGCTTCATATTGCTTGGTATAGCTGCCTTAACAGTTACAGCCTTATTCTCTCCTGGTGCAATGCTTGCAGGGATATTTTCAAAGCTTAGTACAATAGCCCTATTATCTTTTGTGAACTTTGTAACATCATAAGCAAAAGAACTAGCACTTAATACTAAATTGCTTGTTCCACTATTCTTAACATAAAGTGTGCCTGTGACAGTTTGGTCCTCTTGGCCTGTAATTAGTAATTCAGAAAGTTCATTTCCAGAACTATCAGACATCACAAGACGTGTTTTTGGATTTACAACAAGGCTGTATGTTTTTTCATCTGTGCTTATACATGAGCCAGTATTATAAACAGCATTTAATGTAATCTTACCATTATAAATTCCATCCCTTATTGCTGGAACTGCTATACTAAAGGAGACAGTTCTCTTCTCACTAGCAGCCATATTGCTCAATGATGGAATTACTGGTGCAGCTATCTTAACAGATGCATCTGTGCTTAATATCAAATCTGTGCTTGTAATTGTAACAACGCTTGCAGGATTAATACAGTTATTATCAACAGATAAGCTTCCTGCTACTGTTGTGACTGGATCTGCAGCTGAAGGTGTTAGGCTTATAGTTGTGCCACTTTGAAATCCAACAGCATCAACTGAACCCAAACTAACTAAAGAAACCAAAATTAATAATACACTTAATAACAATTTTTTCATTTTTAACCCCCTATAATCAGTTATAGTTGTTTCTGGAGAGTAGTGGAGGATATATAAAGCTTTCGGTTATCTACTATAGAATAGCAAAACAAAGATTTATATTAAAAAATACCAAATTCTATTCATGGAATCCCCTTTAATCAAAAAATCCTGGAACAAGTCAACAAATACCCTTGATATTGTCTATCCAAATCTTTATTATGGTGGAGTTTACTGCCTAGCGCCTATTATAATATATAATATAGTAAACAATCTTCCCTCATGGCTCTGTAACAGAAATTTTCTGGATAAGCAGAATATAACCTCAAATTTAGTAGGTTTTACTTTCCAGTACGAACTTGACTATTATAATATTCCAAAAATAAAAACAAAAGCTAATTCAATCCTATTTGCAGGGGGCCCATGTATAAACCAGAATCCAGAAACCCTGTCAAAATACTTTGACTTCTTCCTATTAGGAGAATCAGAAACATTGCTTCCAAAAATACTCCAATACTATCCTTCAAAAAACTTCCTGGATAAGATAGCTGATTTCAAAGGAATCTACATCCCAGGCAAGAATAAGCCGACAAAAGCGCCATTAACAGATTTAGATAAAATACCCTATCCAATATATCAGCCCTTCCCGGAAAAAATAAACAAAGATTTTGTCTTTGGAAAGGTTTTCATTCTGGAAACAGAGCGTGGTTGTCCTTTTAATTGTAAATTCTGTCCAATCCACTCTTTCTATGAAAAAGTAAGATACAGGTCACTAAAAAATATAAAAAACATAATAGACCAGGGAATAAAAATAAATCAGAGAGATAAGGTAGTTATCTATTCCCCATCATTCACCCATCCAGCTAAAAAAGAAATTTTGCAGTACTTGATAGAAAAAAACCTAAGCTTCTCAGTCCCCTCACTAAAGGCAGAAATAGTTGACAAAGAACTGTTTTCATTAATAAAAAAAGGAAACCAAAAAACATTAACTTTGGCACCAGAATGCAATGAATCTCTAAGGCCATCAATAGGCAAGCCGATTAAAGATGAAATATTCTTCCAGCTGATTGACTATGCAAACGAATTAAAATTTGAGTCAATAAAATTATACTTCATGGTCAACATCCCCAATCAGACACAAAATGACTTGGATGAAATGATTCAGTTCATAGGAAAGTGCAATCAGAGATTCAAGAATAAACTCTATGTTTCAATAAACTCTTTTGTTCCAAAACCAAACACCGTTTTCTCTGATCATACATTTAACAAAAAAGAAATAGAAAAGCAGCTAAACTACATAAAAAGCAAATTAAAAATAAAATTCAAGACTTCTCCATTAAGGATTGCAGAAAAAGAATATCAATTAGCCCATACAAAAAACTTAGATCTGATCTAACAAAAAGAATATAAACCAGTTAATTTATTCAATAATCATGAAAGAGATGGTGACAAAAGAAAACACTTCTTTATTTGACAAAGGAGTCTCAATTGGTGGAATAATTATAGGCATATCAATAATCACAGTAATAGCAATACAGAACGGTTTTTTTGTTCTGGCCCCGATAATTCTTGGTGTTTTATTTATGTGTGTCCTTTTAGGATATTTCTTGGCAAAAAGCTCTAAATAATTAGATGCTCATAACAATTCCCGCAATTATAGGAATCATGATATTATCATCCAATTTTTTTTCTAGTACCTCTATTTCAAAACTCTCAAATACCATAGCAATTAGAGAGCCGAAAAAAGCAATTGAAAAACCAACAAATATTGCAGCCCCTAACCCCCCAGCAACTATGCCAGCTAAAACCCCTTCAATATATTTATTCTCATTAAATGGATGCTTTATTTTTCCAAATCTCCCCAAATGGCAGATGCTGTCCCCCAGGCTTAATATCATAATGCTGGCAAGAGCAACATCTTTTTCAAAGAGTAATAGTGATAAAATAACTCCAATCAAGAAAGTAATAGCCCCCCTCCCTGGAATTCCCTCTTTTCTGTCAAATCTTTCCAAGAACCACTTAACAGCCCTAATCTCTCTTTTCATATAAACAAGTGAAACAATCAGGCCGATTAATAATAAATAAAGCAAATATATAAGGGTGAGATAATTAAAATAAATCAGGCTAACCAAAACCAGCCCAAATACTGCGTGAAATATCTGCCTTCTGAATTCAAGATTCATTTTTAACAATTATATCTCCGATAAAATAACCGATTAATGCTCCGCCAATAGCATCAGATAAATAATGGTAGCCAAGATAAACCCTTGAAAAAACAACAAGTGCTCCGACTAAAAAAAACCAGTATTTATACTTATTAAATGATTTAGCTAAAAAGGGAACAATACTGAAAAAAGCAGTTGCGTGGCCGCTTGGAAAGCTGTAGCTTGTTCCAAAATCAAAGGGTCTTTCTCTGATAAAAACAATCTTCAAAAGCTGGACAGCAACAAAAGAGATTGCTAAGCTTAAACAGGAATAGTAAACAGTTTTCTTATCAACCTTCAGGTAAATCATTCCAATTATAATAAGAGCAATAAAATAATCTCCAAAATGTGTAATAAAAGTAAAGAAATAAGTCATAAATTCGTTCTTTCCTGCTAAAAAATTAACCAGTTCTCTATCATAAAAAAAAGATACAATCATTAATATTAGGCCTGCAAGATAAAACCAGAGTTTCTTCATAGTATGTTCCAAACCAACACTTATTTAAATAATTAATCATAATTTGCTTATAATGAAAAAAGAGTATGATTTTGTTCTAAGAATCATAATTGCCTTTCTAATCCCCTATTCTCTTCTAAGCTATTTAATAACCCCATTAACAATGTACATTTCTTACTTCTCTCTAAAATTATTTGGAGAGAATATAGTCATTTTCCCCCCTTTTATAGCCCTTAATGAAATGATTGTAAAATTTATTCCAGCTTGTGCGGCAATTTCAGCCTATTATCTCTTAATGCTTCTAGTTTTGCTAACAATGGATATCAAACCGCTAGTAAGGCTAAAAATGTTCCTAATTGGCTCCCTACTGATATTATTAATCAACACATTTAGAATAATATTATTATTGGTTATACTCTCTCATTATAATTATAATTTATTTGAATCAGTCCATATGTTCTTCTGGACTTTAATTGGCTCTCTGTTTGTAGCAATGATATGGATCTTCCTGGTAAAGAGGTACAATGTCAAATCAATACCTATTTTCTCGGATTTAAACTATTTATTGCAGCAAACAAAACTATATAAATATCTAAAACCTAATAAAAAATATGGAGATAAAGATAAACACAGAAGAAACAGAGCTAGAAGAGCTTAAACAATCATTAGATATAATAAAAAGGGCAATAAATAGAAGAGATAATACTTTTCAAACAGAGCTTCCAAAAGAAATTCTTCAGTCTATTTCACAAGAAGAAACAAAAGAGCCTGAAAAGCATGAAGAGCCAAAGATGGAGCAACTAGAGCAGCCAAGAATGATTGAACAGCCTAAACCAGTTGTCCAGCCAATGCAAATAGCTCCGCCAAAAAGAACTCCACCCCCAAATGTGGACATGTCAGCACTGACAATGTCAGATCGTGGGAGAAGACCAGCACCATCTATGGGATCAAGCTCATCATTTTCTCAGCCATCTTTCCAGCAGCCAAGAGTAAATGAAAAAGATGCAGTAGTAGAAATAATAAATAATCTAAAGAGAAAAAATCCAGATGGACCATTATACATGCAGAATATTGTCAGTCTGGCCAATTCAAGAGGGATATCTGAGGAAAAGGCTAGAAAATTAGTTTCAGA
Source organism: Nanoarchaeota archaeon SCGC AAA011-G17 (assembly GCA_000402515.1). Lineage (GTDB taxonomy): Archaea > Nanobdellota > Nanobdellia > SCGC-AAA011-G17 > SCGC-AAA011-G17 > SCGC-AAA011-G17. Next base: position 8,696 of record AQRL01000026.1, on the reverse strand, counting down.
ATTAAAAGATTCTGGTTCTATCTGAAATGCTTTCTATAAAGCCAGTAGCCTGCTATTAATAATACAACAATAACAATAGTAATTAGATTAAAATGCTTATTAAGAAAATCAATAATAATCTGTCCATAGAGCATTAACAATATGGCCTCTGCAAAAAATCTTAATCCCCTGCTTATAATGCTTGCACTAATAAATTTCTTCAAATCAATGTAAAAAACACCAGATGCAATTGTAAATAATTTGTAAGGAAGGGGTGTAAAACCGCCGATAAAAACAGCCCACCAGCCGTATTTATTAAACAGTTGATGTGCCTTGTCAATCTTTTCTCTTTTGAACATCTTTTCAAGAACAGTCATCTCCCCGACATAACCAATATAATAACCGCCTATTCCCCCAAGAGTGCTTCCAACAGTTGCTATAAATGCATAAAACAAAGCGCTTTCTGGATTAGCAAGAACTAAGATAAATAAAAGTGTTTCAATAGGGACAGGAAAGAAAGAAGCCTCGATAAAACTTAATAGAAACAAGCCCCAGACACCCATTGGAGCAAATACCTCTTTTGTCCATTCAATCCATATGTTTAATAAATTCATTCTTCTTTATTGGACTGAAAAACCAATAAATCATCTTTCGTTAATTTCTTTTTCTTCTTTATCTTCTCTTCAACATCCTCAGTCCTATCTTTTAAGATATCCTCCTCTTTTACTTTTCTATCTTTTTTCTTTGTTTGGTTAACAATATTTAATCCCTTTGTTAAACCACCCGCTTCTTCCAATTTTTTTTCTAATTCTAGATTTAATTTTGTGAATTCATCTTTTTTTTCTGTAAAAAGTTTAAAGGCCTCTTCCTGTTTTTTGTTCAATTCATCTATCTTGTCGCTTATCTTTTTTATTTCATCAAAATACTTCTGGCTCTCCTCAGCAGTTTTCTTTACATTATCATGAATCTCTTCGGCCTTTTTTCTTGTCTCATTAATTTCCTTGCTGATTTCATTTCCCTTAAGAAACTCTTTATTTTTCTCTTTAATTTCATCATATTTTTTCTTTAAGATCTTTTTTTCTTTCATAATCTCTTTTTCTTTTTTGAATGATAATGCTTCTGTCTCAATTCTAGTTTCTAATCTTTCAATATCTTCAAGAATAATCATAGGATTAAATTCCCTGTTAAATCTCTCTTTCAATCCCTTTCTGTCAGCGCTTAATTTTTTGAATTCCTCTATTTTCTCCCTAACAATCTTGTGGCATTCATCTCTCTCTTTCTTAAGCTCCTGAACTTTTTTGTTTATCTGGTCTTTTTTTTCACGAAGCTCCTTAATATGTTTAATCAGCTCAGAAATCTCTTTTTTTAATCCCTCTTTCTCGCTGAACCATTTCTCTTTTAAAGAGCTAATCTCATTTAATTTATTTCTAAGAATAGAAATCTCTCTATTAAAATCACTTATCTTATTTGTTAGTTTTTTATTCTCATCAGTTTGCATTTTTTAGGTTGTGTTGAAGGCCTGAAAAGACCTTGACGCCCTCAAATAAACAAAGGTGATTAGCCAAACAAGCTACTCAATCCTGCAGCAGCCTGTTCTTCATTCTTTTTTTCATCTTCTTTAGGCTTCTCTTCTTTCTTATGTTCTTTAGCCTCTGCAACTGGTGCAGCTGCCATTGGAACAGAAGCTTCTTTTATAGTCTTGTCAATGTCAACTCCCTCTAAAGCAGCAACAACTGCCTTAATCTTAGCATCATTGACATGGGCTCCTGCAGCCTCTAAGACTTTCTTGATGTTCCCTTCATTTATTCCTTTTCCTAGCTTATGCAATAACATACATGCATACATATATTCCATTTTGCCCTCCAAAAATATAATTTTTCATTTTTTTTATTTTTCCTGTTGCTTTTTAACTCTTTCTAATCTCCTATATTTGTTTTAGTTCCCAATGCTTTGGCATTTAAGTAGGCTTTCTTTATGAATAATTCAGCAGTATCTTTTATGTAATATCCTGCTTCAACAGCAACACCAACTGCATTCCTGCTTGCTTCCTTAATCTGCTCAATATAAACCTTATCATCAACATCCAATACTTCCTTGTCATATATTATTCCCTTTTCATAAGTACATAGCAAGTTCAGGCCAATTTCCATTGGTTCAATGCCAAACTTGGCAAGTATTGCTGCCTTCTTGTCGTTAATAACCTCACCCTGCCTGACTACAACACAATCCTGCTTAACAACTATTTTTCCAGCCTCAACAGAAGCCTTGATGCCGGCAGCACCCAACTCACCAATTATTGGTCCTGGTGTGAATGGTGTTGGACCCTCAGGAATAACAATATCTCTTGGTGCAATCTGCCCCGGTTTGGCAGCTGCGTTTGTTTTTCCCTTCCTTAGTAATTTAGCTAATTTAAAAGAATCATCATCTGTAAAAACAATACAGGGCATAACCTTTTTGGTTAATTTCTCTTCTATTTTTTCAATTCCCTTTACCTTATCCTTAACATCTTCTAGAGCAATTTTTATTAATCTCTTCTTAGAAACCCTGATTAAAACACTCTTTAATTGCCCCCTCATTTTCTGCATCTGGGCGCTGGGTAATCCAGTCAGATCTATAATCCCGATTACTTTATACTTGAGCAATAATTCTTTCAGAATCTTGACTTCTCCCTTCTTTGATTCAGATATATGTGCCTTCATTCTTTACTCTCCTTTTTTACCTTCTCGCCGACCTTCAAAGGATTGCCCATTGTAAATTTAATAATAACATTTTTTATGTTTGCTTGCCCCTTTGGTAACTGAGGTATTAATTGTTCATAGATAGTATAAACATTTTCAGCAACATCCTCATCCTTCATATCTTCTTTCCCAACAGAGATTTTGATAATTGGCTCTTTCTTTGTTGTTATTCTTACTAATTTTCTGAATTTGTCAACAACAGGCTTAACCTGCCCAATAGGAGGCAATACTCCCCCTACCCTTGGATTTGGCATCTTCCCTAATGGCCCTAAAACTCTGCCAAAGATAGTAGCAATTATTCCCATTAAGCTTGCTTGTGCAATAAAAATATCATACTCTTTAGAAATCTTTTTTACTAATTTTAAATCACCCTTATATTTATCTAACTCCTTTTTTAAAATAACAAAATCGCAGGTTTGCTTTGCCTGTGTTTCAAGCTCAGAATCAACAATAGCGCAGATTTTTGCCTCTTTTCCTCTTGAATGGGGAAGGCTTACAAAAAAGTCAACATTATTTTTTTTAATATCTAATTCTTTTAAATTAATAACTGCATCAATACTTTGTTTAAACTTTCTTTTCTTAGAAATACTTCTTAAATTTCCTAATGTTTCTAAAATCTGTTTTTTTTCCATACTCTCCTCCTACATAAAGTAGTATAACGGATAAATTTTTAGGAAATTATATATTTATAAAACTATCTATTTGATTTTAAATTTTCAACAAATATGGTTGTACTATAAAATAATCTTTTGATTGTATAAATAATTAAAAGAGAACATTAAACAATAATTAATATGAATTTTATAGATAAACTGTATCCAAAAAGAAAAGAAATACCTAAAACTTGTTCTGGAAAGGTTTGCTGGTTTTTTGAAAAATCTGCGCATAATGCTAAACATTTCATATTAAGAAACAAAACACATATAGATATAATTTTTATATTGATATATTTGGTTGAACAGGCATTACTTATTTATTTTACTTATACCGAAAAATATTCTTTTAAAGCAATTTCATCATTATTTATATTAACATTACTTTCTACTATGGCAGTTGAAAGAGCATTGATGGAGTTAAGGTATACTGCATTAAACGAAATAATTAACAGATTAACAAATAAAAATTTAGAACTAGAAAACAAAGTTAAAAAATTTATAATAAATCTGAAAAAGGAAACAATTAATAAAATAACAAATAAAAATTTAAAATAATGAAAATATGTCCCTCCTTATTTCTTCTGATTCTCTAACTATCTGTTCTATTTCTTTCTCCAAAAGTTCTATTTCATTAAGAATTTCTTTATCACTCATTAATATCACCCCTTAGTATAGTGCCTCTTTTTTATTTAAACATTTATATGTTATCTAATGTAATATTTAAATATAACTAATTACTGATAAGTAAATAACAGAAATTAAGATTATGCCTCTTTTCTTTCTGTCATATATAATAAAGAATATAATTAGTATATAAATTTATTTGATTGCTCTGAAATATTCCTTAACTCTGGAAACAATACTTTTCAGATAGAAATTCTCAATTCTTTCTTCAAAAATATTAATTAACTTATCATTCTCATTTATTCTGTAAATATTCTCATTGTTTTCAACTAAATATAAATCTTTTAATCTTTTCAGCTGCCTTCTTATATTGCTGCCAGCAACACCAACAAGAGCTAATTTCTGTCTCTTCCTTTGATTAATAACCTCTTTCTCAATTTCTTTGCTATTCATTTCTTTATTATCTAATAAAACCTGAAAAACATCAACAATAACATCCCTGGAATCTCCTGGTTGTAATAGTCCAACAGATAAGCACAATTTTTTAATCAGTTCCCTTCTGGGCATATTGTAAGGTCTCTCATATCTTCTCAAAGTTATCTCCGCCAAAGGAATGCTTTTACTTACTTTCATCTTTTTGACTGCTGAATTTATGCATATTCTGGTCAATATGTTCTCTTCTCTTCCTAAAGAATTCCAATCTATCCTCTTCATATAATTCCAAGTTCTCTTTTTTGAAATCTTTTTCTAATACCTTGACAAATCGTATTAATCTGCTATCAACCATTAAGTAAAAAGAAATAGAAACTTATTTATTAAACTTGCGTATTGAAAAATATTTATTGTTTTTCTAATATCTTGACAGAATCATCTATTAAAATTTTATGAATTAAATCACTAATTTTTTTAGGCACATACTCCTTACATTTATTATGCTCATTCCAAGCTAAATAAGAGCCCTCTTTAGCAAATTGTCCTTCACAAAAATGATCACTCACAGCATCCTGAACTATCCATTGCCTTAAAGCATCTAAAGAAGTAGCAACTATCATAATATTATCTTCAGTTTGATAACAATCTTCAGCAAGATGTTCTCTACTCTTATATCTAAAAATATCTACTTGGTATAGACTAGCTACTTTTTGTTGGACGTTTACATCGTATGATTCTTTTTCTATTATTTTTAATTTTCCCATATTTTTTCTCAGAAATAAGATCTGAGGTCCATCACCTCAAAATGTAGACAGTCTCAAGTTTTTTAAGCTTTACTATTAATCTTCTCATTATTCCTCTCACTCAAAAAACAAATATAATTAACTGTCTCATTATAAACACTTTTTCTATGCTCCTCTTCCGTATATTCATGAAACTTTTCAACATCTCCCCTATCAACATGCCTCATATCTGCATATTCTAATAAACTTTTGATATCATAGTCTGCCATCTTATTTTATCTTCTCATTTAATTCCTTTACTAAATCTTTAATCTGTTTGTCAGTCATCCCATGCGCCTTGCAGCCTTGCTCGATTGTTTCAGTAGGAGCACAGTGGCACATTACGCATGCTAACCCTTTATTGAATAAAATCTCTCCTATTTTCGGATGTTTTTCCATAGCATCTGAAAAGGTCATATCCTTATTTATTTTTTCTTTCATTTTTTCTTCTCCTTATAATTTTTTATAGCCTTTCTTAGAGTTTCCATTCCTAAGATTGAACAATGAACTTTTATCGGTGGAACTTCTCCTCCAAGATGTTTTACAATATCCTGGCTTGTTATTTTTTCAGCCTCTTCTAAACTTTTTCCCTCAGCCATCTCGCACAAAGCATCTGAAGCTGCTATGGCCATGCCACACCCAAATGTGTTGAATCTTATCTTCTGGATCACTCCATTCTTAACTTTTAAATAAACCTCCATGACATCTCCACAATTATGAAGGGTAAATGCTTCAGAAACAAACGAATGTGTATTTTCAACCTCTAAATTATGGACCTTTCCAGAATAATCTTTTTTTTCAATTCCGGTTATTGGGGTGTATAAATGACTATTATTAAACCAAGAATCAACTGAAGCAAAGGATTTAGGATTATATTCTATACCTAAAATAGAACAAATTCTTGATAAGGAATCTCTTTGCCCAACATGAATCCTATAACTTTTCCTATGTTTAACTCCCCTTACAATTTTCTCATTTTCCTCATAAATAGAGGGAACTACCTTTTGTCTTAATAATAATATTTTTAGTTGTTGAGCTAAATGATAAGATATTGTAGAATATCCTGCTCTTGGAGCATTTCTATTTAAATTAACATAACCATCTCCTCTCCAAAGACCCCTTACCAAATCTTTTTGTTTTGAAATTGGTAAAAATAACATAAAGGAAGGGATTGATTTATTGTCCGCACCTTTATTAAATAGCCTTTTAAAAAACCTTGCTAATCTTGCACTATTAATAGTAATTCTTACTATATTTTTTTCATTATGAAACTTAACGGCGGGAATAATTCCAAATAACCTTTTAGAAATATTTACAACATCCTCTACATATTCTCTTTCTTTACTATTAAAGGTTAAACTAACACAATTATGGCATTTTCTTTCAGAAATATATCCTTCTGCCAAGTAATATCCAGATAATCTCAAAAAATCTCCATTTACAGGAATTTTTTCTGGCAAATCTTTGCTTTTAAAATCAAATTTAAGTTTAGGAACATCTAAATCAATGAAATCTAAATCCTCCTCTTTCTGTGTAATTGGGTACAAAGCAATATCCCCCTTCTCTAAATCTTCAGCATGATACCATGAAGGAATTAATTTTTTTTTATTTTTTGTCCTGAAATACTTTTCATGCTTGGGTAATTTTATAGCATAAACTAAATGTTCTGAGGTTATAGAAACCGTTCCAAGTTTGTTTTTTAATCTTATAATCTTACCTTCATATTTTCTGTTAAAACTGTTAAGAACTTCGCTATACTTTCCTTCATAATTTAAAACTTTTCCATTATTTAAATCAGAAATTTTTATTAACCCAGGATTAGTATGAACTTTTTCTTCAGGCAATAAGCATTGGGGATTACCTGCAGTGCCAACCCCATCTGGATTAGTTATTTTCCCAGCATACTTTGGTTTCAAAAACCTCTGCATTATTTTTTTTGAATACATTTTATCTCCATAACGGGCTCATTCCCCTTAATTTTTTAATAATCTTTGGCAGTTCCTCTAAAACACTATTCACTTCTTCCTCAGTTGTATATCTGCTCAGTGTAATCCTCAAGCTTCCATTAGCAATCCCTTTATCTAAACCAATAGCAACCAAAACATGGCTCGGCTCCAAACTTAAGCTCGAGCACGCGCTTCCAGTTGATGTGCAGATTCTCTTATTGTACAAATATCCACCAATAGCCTCTCCCTCAACTCCCTTGAAAGCAAAATTAACATTATTTACTAATCTTTTTTCTCTATGCCCATTTAACTTAGCATCAGGTATTTTTGATATTCCATCGATTAATTTATCCCTAAATTTTTTCATTCTCTCTGAATCTTTCTCACCAGTAAGCTTCACAGCCTCTGCAAAACCAACTGCACCAGGAACATTTTCAGTGCCAGCCCTCAATTTGAATTCGTGCCCTCCCCCATCAATTAATCTTTTAATTTTAACATCTCTCTCACCAATTGCTAGTACTCCTACTCCTTTTGGTCCATGTAATTTATGTGCGCTGATGCTTGCTAAATCAATATTCATCCTCTTCATGTCAATAGGAAGTTTAGTAAATGCCTGAACAGCATCTGTATGAAAAACAATGTTTTTTTCTCTGCAGATTTTTCCAATTTCTTCAATAGGCTCAATTGTTCCTATCTCATTATTGGCAGTCATTATGCTTACAAGAATTGTATCCTTTCTTATTGCTTTTTTTAACTCATTCAAATCAATTATTCCATCCTTGTCAACCCCCAAATAAGTTACATTAAATCCCTCTTTCTCCAATGCCTCACAGGTTCTCAATACAGCAGGATGCTCTATCTTGCTTGTTATAATATGACCCTTTCCAGCAGCATAAGCAACTCCTTTTATTGCTAAATTATCACTCTCGCTTCCACCAGAAGTAAAGATTATTTTTTTGGCATTTAATTTCTTTCTTATAATCTCTCTTGCATTATCCAATGCTTCTTTTGCTTCCTGCCCCATCAGATGCATAGAGCTGGCATTGCCGTACTTATTAAGATGATATTCATTCATGACCTTTACTACCTGCTCATCTACTTTTGTTGTTGCTCCATTATCCATATAAATTATCTTAGACATTTTTTATCTCCACAAAAAGTGCAGCAGTATTTTTTCATATGATTATCAACTAATTTCAGCAGGGGAATCATTGTATTTTTGTTTAATGAATAAATTCTTTCTTTCCCTTTATTTTCAACAGTGATGAAATGGCAGTTTCTTAATCTTCTCAGGCTGTGTGATACCTTGCTCTGGTCCTCTTTGAGCTCTTTGCACATTTCTCCGACAGTTTTTGGTCCGCTTCTTAAATAGTTGATAATATCAAGCCTTAATCTGGTAGAAAGTGTCTCAAAAAACAAATTAAGTGAACCAGACTTCATATGAAATAGAATTCATATGTTATTTATAAATCTTTCTATCTTGCCAGTATCTCCGAATAGGCTTTTTAAATTGTAGTGTTATCTCTACTTTGTGAAAAA
>AQRL01000025.1:0-11236 GCA_000402515.1 Nanoarchaeota archaeon SCGC AAA011-G17 | reverse complement strand
ANGNNNANNNANNANTAANANNAATATTAAAAGAGAAATAGATGAAGAGAGATTATTCTCTCTCTTCTANAAGCTCTGAAATTAATGCAGAAGCTTCTACTATGCTAAGGCTTTCGATGTCCAGGTTTTCTTGGAAGCTCTTATCCTTAGCTTTAGGTATTAAAAACTCCAAATACCTTTTTTGTTTGTAGGTTATTTGATTTTTTTCTGCCATTGTTGTATACCTCCAATTTATATTGATGGAGGTTAAAAGGCCATGACACTCAATAATTCTTTATAATTCCTAATTGGAAAGATTTATGATGGTGGATTGTTGCCCCTCTAAGCAATTTAAATTGAGAGTGTATTACAAGAAGCAGAAATTATAAGTAACTGGAAAACAAAAGTTAATGAAGTTTTACTCTAAGAGCAAGAGAAGATCTATTTGGAGGTTTGTTTCTAAGAAACAGAGACAGCTTAGCCGAAACTTTAAAAAAGTTTCATCAAAAGAGAAAGAAAGCCTTAAATTCTTTTATTTTATTATAAAATGAGGGATAGGAGGGTTTTCATCAATGAAAATCTGCTCAAAGGCAAAACTATCCCCTGCTTATTTTCATGGAGGTAAAAATGGCACACAAACTTGAAGGAAATAAATTAATTATAGAACTGGATTTGAACAGCAAGGAGCTATCAAAATCCGGGAAAACAATTATGCTTGCCAGTTCAGGCGGATTTCAGTGGGAAGGGGATATTGGCATTTCCTATAATATTGTTAAGAAGAAATGAAACAAAAAATATTGGCTTTTGTTGTATATAAAGGAAAGTTTTTAGCACTTAGAAATAATCCTCATCCAGAGCATGGGGGAGATTTTTGGTTTGTCGTAACAGGAGGAGTTGAGGAAGGAGAAGACCAGATTAATGCTGTAAAAAGAGAGGTTATTGAAGAAACCGGATTGAATAGTGAAGAGATTTTATTTTTAAACTGGGGGTCAATTTATGAATGGAGAGGAGATTTGTATAAAGAACTAAATTTTCTCTCTTTTGTTAATTCTGGAGAGGTAATGCTTAATGAAGAGCATATAAAGTATGAATGGTTGGGTATTGAAGATTTTATAAAAAGAATTAAATGGGATGATGATAAAGAACTATTGAGAAAAGTATTAAAAAAAGCATTAAATAAAAAACAATATTTTAAAAAACAAGAAATAAAGGATTATAGGGAGAATGAAACCTGAAAACTACATATTATCTCAAAGATTTAAGTATCTTGCTTTAGGCAGTGTTGTTGGCTTTCTTCTTGCTTTGAATGAATCTCCTTTAGATTATTATTTAGTAATTGGATTTTTATTATTGTGCTTTGTATTAATGTGGTGGGTTAAGAGAAGATGAAAATAAATGAAGATTATTCTATTCAAGTATGTAAAATAATAGAAAAAGACTTTGAAGATTATGATAGTGAAAAACTAATTAAATTATTTAGAGAATACCTAAAAGACGAAATGTCAAAAGGATTTAATGAATATTATAATCAAACAGTATTGGATAAAGAAAAAATTAATTTTGGCACTTTTAGTTATCAATGGTCATTACATTTGAGAAGAAATCATATAGATTACCTCAATAAAAATTATGAATTATTAAAGAATGAAATAATAGAGAAAAAAGACATTAATTTATTTTATCAAAATTTTGGAATTGATGAAAATGGAAGAAGGAACAAATCTTTTTGTTGTAAATTATTTCATACTTTCTTGCCTAATGAATTTATACCATTAGATAATCCTATAAAAGACCATTTTGAACTTGGAAAATTTGATTTTTTATTGTGTGAAGAGATAGTAAGAAAAGGATACTTAATGTTTATTTCAAAAAATCAAGAAAAAATTAAGTTAATTAGGGGTATATTATCTAAGGAAGAATTTAAATTTTTTAGGATAGAAGAACTGTCAGATATTAGATTGTTAGATATGATATATTGGTATATATTAAATAGGATTAAGAATGAAAAAATATAAATTTCCGAAATGGTATTTGCCTGTATCTGTTGGGATTGGCATAGCTGGGTTGATTTTAATTTTCAATGGAGGATAAAATGGGAGATAAAATTTGGAATGAAGGAGAAGAGTGGAATGCTAGTGAATATAACAGAAGATTAAGCAATGAGAATAAGGAGATAGATAGGGTTGATAAAGAGATAAGAAAATTGAAGTTAGAAAGAGATAAAAATATTAAAAAAATTTGGGAAAGATAGGATGGGTCTGACAAAAGAAGAAGTGGATAGAATGCTGGAAGATGAATTTGTTGTCTGTAGTTACTGCACAAAAAAACACGTATCTCCTGCAATATTAAAAAAAGAGGAAATACATTTTAACAAACAAGGATTTGTTGAATGTGAATACTGTGGTAATAAATTTATAAACGATATTTATTCAAAGGAAAAACTACTAAAAGAATATGAATTAGGCATTTTCTGTCTGGAAAAACAAATCAAGAATCCAAAACCAAAGAATAGCAAAATAACAGAATATAAGAAAAAGAGATTAGAACAAACCAAAATAATATATCAAAAACTAAAAGGAATGAGAATGACAAGATGATAGAACCTAAAAAAATATTGCTAAAATTACTTAGAACATTAGCAGAAAGAATGGGACCTGTTAAGTTTAAAGAATTAGATATATCTATAGAGGATTATAAAAAAGCAAAAAAATATTTTGATATAAAATATCCTATTTCAAATCCTTTTGCTTATAAATCACATAAAAAAGGAGGAGGGGATATTAATAATCCTGATGATGAAGATACTTTTGAAATAAAAAAAGGAGAAGAATTAGAAAAAAGTTTGATTTTTTTAGAACAGTTAGAACGAGAAAGAAGGGATGAAAAAAGAGATGAATTAAGTGAAGAATTAAAGGACATGCAAAAAGAAAATGTAAGTATCCAGAGACAACAAAAAGATATTTCCAAAAGTAATCGTAATATAAATTTTAGTAATGTTGGAGTAATGGTTTCTTTGGTTATTATTACCGTTGTTTTGGGAACACTTAATTATTGTCTTTTAGAGGAAACCTCTGTACCAAACAAGGCCGTTTTAGAAATCAAAGCAATAAGGACAAGAGGTGAACCTTCTCCAAAATTTAGTTTAAATGATATAATGAATGATAATGTAGAAATACAATTATTTTTAGCTAATACTGGAAGGATACCTACATCTACTGTAAATTTGTTAAGATGGAATGATAGTTGGATATCTATTGATTCTTTAAATAAAATAGACAGCTATTATACCCATATACAGAATATCAAAAGTGGGGATACTTTTACTTCTACTATTCCAATAATATGGGACAAAAAAAGTGAAATACCTTTAGGAAAAACAAAAATCCATATAAGTTATGATTGTGATTTTTGTGAATCCTTTTTAGATGAAAAAGAAATAGAAATATGTATATATGAAGAAAATTACAATAATTGTAAAAAATGAAATTTAAAGATTGGGTTAAGGATTATGAAAAAGCGTTTGCTCAATCAACAATAGAAAACATCAAAAAACAGGGGATAAAATTAGAAGGTCATACAATTATAAGACCAAATATGTTTGATGATCAATCACTTCAATTATATAATACTTATAGAATTGATAGGACAAATAAAATGCTTGTGCGGGCAACTTGGGGGGTTAGCGATTGCGACAATTGTTCTATCGGGCTTAACTATTTATCTTCAATATTATAGCAGATTAAAATAAAAATACCTTAATCTGTGAAATTACCACAGAAAGATAGAATGACTTTTTACACAAGAGTTACTTCATATACAAAGCTGATAAAAAAGTAAGATTTATATATGTTCTATAGTATACATTTTCTAATATTGGGGGGTAAAACGAAAAAATCTATATTAATCTGGATTTTAGTAATAATTCTTATTGTAATAAATGGATGTTCACAATCAAGTGGATTAAAAGAAATCGTTAAAGAAAACGAAAAAGTTATAGCTAAACCAATTATCGATTATGGTGAAATAGAATCTACTATTTTAAATATAGATGAAGGAACTGGGATAGTTAAACTAAGAATAAATAAAATTATAAAATACAGTCATGATGAAAGAGCAAGTTATCCATCATTAAAAATGGATGATGAATTAAATGTTAAATTCAATTGGGGAATAAAAGCTACTAAGATAGATGTTCTTCCAATTGGTGAGAGTGAAGGGGATATTATTTTATCTGGTGTAAAAGAGGGGGATATTATAAAAGGAGAAATAAACAACGAATATGGATGGAGAGTCTATGAATATGAAGTTCTTAACTAATCTCAAAAGAAACTTGTTAATCTTTTCAATATTTTTATTATTAATTATATCATGCAATTTAGTTTATGCTGTGCCATCAAGTCCTAGATTATTTGAAGTATATCAGCCTGATGGAGAACAATTGGAGATCAGACAAACTGGAGATGAAAATTCCTACACAACAGAAACAAAAGAAGGCTATACAATCATTAAAGATGAAGATAAATATTGGAAATATGCAACAAAAGATAAAAATGGCAAACTTGTTTCTAGTTCTGAAATAGTAAAGACCAAAGAAATTCCTAAAAATTTAAAAAAACATATTAAACCAGACCATACTGAATCTTATTCAAAAACATTAACAATTACAAACTCTTCTGATAAATTAATTAAATCTAAAATTATTGGAAGTAGTGATTCCATCACTGGCAGTTCTCTTTCGGGTGTATTTGGAAGTGCTATTGGAAATGAAAAGGTTATTGTACTTTTAATACAATTTACTGATAAGGTATATAATACAACTCATCAAAAAAGTTATTTTGATAATCTTATTTTTGATCAAACATCTGGTTCTAACAGTATGTATAATTATTATAAAGAAGTTTCATACAACCAATTATCTGTTACAGGAACTACAGGTAGTAATTGGTATACAAGCAGTCATACAATGGCTTATTATGGTGCTGATGAAAATGGGGGTACTGATACTGGGAAGGTCGGTAATCCTGTAAATATCTATAAACTTGTTACAGAAGCAGTACAACTAGCAAACCAAGATATTGATTTTTCACAATATGATTCAGATGGTGATGGTTATGTAGATCATCTAATAATTGTTCATGCTGGAAAAGGACAAGAAGCATCATTGGACCCAAACACAATATGGTCACATAAATGGTATGACTATGATTCACCAATTGTAGATGGCGTAAGAATAGGTGATTATACAATGCTTTCTGAGGATTCTCCATTGGGAACATTTGCTCATGAATTTGCTCATGATATTGGAGCTCCAGATTTATATGACTATGGATATGATGGTACTCCTGTTGGATCATGGGATCTTATGGACTCAGGTAGTTGGGCAAATGGAGGAGATACCCCCACACACCCAAGTGGATATATAAAATGGAAATATTTTGGATGGTTAAATCCTGAAATAGTTAATGAATCACAATATTCTTATGTTGACCGACTTGAATCGACAACAGGAAATAGATTATATAAATTAAACATACCAAACTCAAATCAGTATTTTTTAGTTGAAAATAGACAACAAATAGGTTATGATTCTTATTTGCCTGAACAAGGAATACTAATATGGCACATAGATGAAGATATGCCCAATAACAATGATGGACCATCCTATCCATATTACCTTGCTTGGATAGAAGATCCTAATGACCCAAACCATATTACTGGAACAGATGGAGCAGCTTATTCAACTAATGATGGATTAGATGAAACTGTTTTTGCACCTTATACAAACCCAGATAGTAATGCGAATAATGGTGCTTCAAGTGAAATTTCAATAGAAGTTCTTGATCCAGAACAAAACTCTATGTTAGTATCTTTTTCTCCAGGTTTAGCACCAGAACCTTATAGTTATTGGATAGATTTAGGAGATACTCAACCCAATGGTATAATAACAATTAATACACATATTTCTGAACAGAATGAGGTATCTTTTGTTAAAGCTATTATAAAAGATATAGAAAATGGAAATGTTGTTACTACAATATATTTGTCTTTAATTGATGGTATATATAAAAATACTTGGTCAACATCCGAAGAAAAAGATTATATGGTTGATTTTGTAACAAGAGATAATTTAGGGAATGAAAAAACATACTCCAATGTACTTCATTTTAGTACAAAAAAATTTAATTCACAATCAAAAATATTATTAGTATATTATGATTATTATTCTCCAACCTATGAAAATTATTATGAAGAAGCACTTGAGAGTAATGGGTATTCTTATGATTATTATGATATAAAAGAAAGAGGAAACCCTTATAATAGTCTATTTAATAATTATAAAAATGGATTAGTTATTTGGGCTACTGGAAATAGTTGGGAATTAACTTTAACTGAAAAAGATCAAATTAATTTACAAACTTATCTAGATAATGGCGGGCACTTATTTATTTCAGGCCAAGATATTGGTTACGATTTAACCGCAGGAGGTACACAAGCTAATAATTTTTATTCTAATTATTTACATGCTAAGTATATAAAAGATGACACTGACTTTGATATTTTAAAAGGGGTAAATGGAGATTCTATTAGTAATGGTTTAAATATTCAAATCTCTGATGGTGATGGGGCAGATAACCAACTTTTCCCAAGTGAAATAGACCCTATAAATGGTGCTATAACAATATTTACTTATTCTGGAGCAAGTGGAGTAAGTCCTTCTTTGCAAAATAATGAAATTTTAGAAAAAGAAAAAATTTTACAATATGAAAAATCAAATTCTGGAACTTCTTATGCAAATGAAATAATACAGAATTCTATCTCTTCAAGCGGATCTGCTGCTCTGAGGGTTGATAATGGAATATACAGATTAGTTTATTTTGCATTTGGATTCGAAGGCATAAATAATCCTTCTGTAAGAAAGGAGGTAATGGATAAAGTTGTAAGTTGGATTGTCGATTTAAAACCTCCAAGAATAGAGTTAACACAACCATCTAAAACTTATTATCCTTCAAAATTTAATCTAACAGGAACAACCGATGAAACCTCAAGTGAAATATGGTACATAATTGATAATGGAGCAAAAAATACAATTTGTGTTAATTGTACTTCATTTAATACCGAAATTAATGGATTAATTGATGGATTCCATAATATCAAGATTTACGCCAAAGATTTGCTATCAAATGAAGGATTTATAGAAAAAAATATTAATATTGATAACGTATACCCAAATATAATAAGCCAAACACCAAATGATGGTTCTTATATTAATGGAACATCTTCTGAAAAATTTTCAATAACATATACAGAAGCTAATTTAGATAAAATAGAATTATTTTATAATAAAACATGGCCCTTTGCTTGTGGTTATATAAATGATTGTCCACCAGTTATACTGGAAGGATGTTTATCAGGAACAGGAAAAACATGCTCAACCAATTTAGATTTATCAAGTTATAAAGATGGTGATGAGATAACCTATTATATGGGGGTATTTGAGCTAAGTGGAGCTTCTGCTTATCTTATGAATTCACAGGGGAAAGCATACAAAGTTAAAATAGACAAATACTACCCAAACATCACAATTTTATCACCACAAGATAATTTTTGGTATAATTCTACTTCAGTATCTATAAATATTGATCCTGGAGAAACAGTAAAATGGATAAAACATTCTTTAGATTCTGGACCTGAAATGCTTATTTGTGAAAATTGTAATGTAATTTCTTATGAATTAACAAATTTAAATGAAGGAAATCATATATTCACAATTTATGCTTCTGACTACTCAGATAAAATTAGCAGCAAAACTGTAAGTTTTAGTATTGATTCATCAAAACCAGTTATTAACGATGTTAATATATCTACAAAGGGAAATTATGTGGGCGATAAACTGATATTTAACTTGGATTATTCTGAGATAAATCCTGATAGACTTTCATTATTATGCTGGTATGATATATCAAATATTGATGATTATTACTCTTATGATGATAATAATTTAGAATCTGGTATAAACAGGGCTTGGAGTCATACAATTGATCTAAGCGGCAGAGATGAAGGCTCAAAAATAGATTATTGTCAAATCTTAATTTATGATAAATCTGGAAATTATGATGCATGGGTAGATGCCAAAGAGTATATTGTAGATAAAACACCACCAACATTTGTTGGATCTGTCCCAGAAAATGGGGCTAGCCAGAATATAATAAACAATTTAATTCTTTCAACTGAAGATAGTACTTCAGGTGTAGATGAAGAAAATACAATAATCACAGCAAAGCTAAATAATAATGAATTCTCAGATTTCATAAGAGATAATAGTGCAAACAACCAAATAACAATTACACTACCAAATCCAAAAAATGGACAGTATATTTTTAATATAACCCCAAAAGATATAGCTGGAAATATTGGAGAATCAACAATTATAGCTCTTAATGATGTTAACGTGGCTCCAGTTATAAATTCATATTCACCAGAATTAAATTCAACAATAACTGAAGAGGAAAGCCAGGCATTTAGTGTTATAAGTTCTGATCTGGATAATGATATCTTAACATTCAGATGGTATTTAGATGATGTAAAAGTAGGAGAAAATTCAAATTCGTATAATTATACAGCAGATTACAATTCAGCTGGAACTCACAATATTAGTGTATTTATTTCAGATGGGGAATGCCTAACTCCTACACTTAGTGGGGGTGGTTCTGGTGGAGGTGGATGTGGTGGTATAAAGAAAGATTGGACTTTATTTGTAACCAATATTAATAGAGCCCCTGTTTTAAATGCAATTGAAACTGTAACTGTTAATGAAACAGAATTAGTCAAAATTCTACCAATAACTATAGATCCTGATGGAGATGAAATAACTTATGCCTTTGCTTCTCCATTAAATGAAAATGGGGAATGGCAAACCTTGTGTGGGGATACTGGAAATTATACAGTAACAATTATTGCATCGGATGGAGATTTAATAGATTCTAAAGATGTACAAATAACTGTTTTGGATTTAAAACCAGATGCAGACCAAGATTGTATTTTAGATGATTTAGATCCTGATGATGATAATGATGGCATTTTAGATGTAAGTGATAAATTAACAGGAAATACAACAAATGTTAACACAAATCTTGAAAATCTAAAGATTGAAATTGATAATTCAACTAATCTAAACCAAGTGTTTAATGAACTAAAAGAAATTAAATTTAAACAAAATGATGAAGAGATTGTAACATTTAATTTTAATTTTAGTACTAACACCTTAAAATTAGATGAAATTAAAATTGAAAAACAAAGTAATGAAGCCACAGAAGGCTCACTAATTGTAAGAGGAATTAATTTGGTTGGAGAAAAAAAGACTGTTTATGTTGATAATAAAGCCAATATAGGAAGTGTGTGTATTAAGGATGCTGAAATTTCTTCAGTTACAGAGATAAGTAGTAATTGTAATGAAGTAGATGAAAAATTGGTAACTTGTGATGGTTCAGATAAAGATGGCTACAGCTGTACTGATTTAACAACTAAATATAAGATAACTGGACTAACACACTCTGGAATTATAGAACAAAATCCTTGTCAAGAATCATGGGGATGTAATGATTGGTCAGTATGTTCTGGAGGAACTCAAACAAGAGCATGTACAGATTCTAATTCATGCGGAACTATTAGTACTAAACCTGCCGAATCTCAAAGTTGTAGTACTGGTGGACCTGCTCCTGCTGGAGGCGGTGGCGGAGGAGGAGGCGGAGGTGGTGGGGGAGGGAGTACTCCAACAACAACTGCATGTGTAGAAAATTGGGAATGTATGGGGTGGTTTTCTTGTAAGCCAGATGGAACACAGACAAGAATATGCACAGATAAGGGTGGTTGTGGAACAATAACAAACAAGCCATTAGATATACAAGAGTGTACTTATGCCCCAGAAAATAAGACAATGGCACCACAAGAAGAAATTAAGAAAGAAACAACAGGAGGTATTGGTGGTGTAACTGGCGCTGTTATTGGGGCTATTAAAAATAATGGTGGTAAGATAGTAAGTATTGTTGCTATTATTTTAGCATTAGGAGCAATATGGCAGTTTAAGATATTTGGTAGATTTAGAGAATATATTCAAAATAAATATACAGAAATAAAGAATAAGAAAGGTGGATTAGAATGAAAATAATATTATTTGGAATATTAATAATAGTTCTACTAATTAATGGATGTGGTCAAGAAGATGTGAACATAGGAATTCCAACCAGCATTTGTAAGTCTCCTTATATTGAGTATAAGGTAGGAGAATGCTGTGTAGATACTAATAATAATTCTATCTGTGATAATGATGAAACTTCTCAATTGGATAATATCAATAAAGAAACAAGTGATGCAGAACATTCTGCTGTTAGAGCAATAGTAGAAGAAAAATGTAATTTTGTATCAGGATTTGATTGCCCTTGGTTTTATATAACAAGAAATGAGATACAATTAAAATTGGTTAGTGAATATCCTTTTGTGTATATTAAAGAGATAGAAATTCCTAATGAAAACTGTGAGAATTTAAATGTTAGTAAATTATTAAAATTTGATGAGTCTATAAATATAAATATTCCTTGTAAATTTGAAAAAGATTCTGTAAGTTCTACAGTTGTTATATATCATATTAAAGAGAATGTAGATAGAGAGAATATAGATGAAAAGTTTAATGCCTCAAATGAGGTTAGATATATTACTCTTACTACAAGAGGAACTTTAGAAGGAATCGTGAGAGAAAACAAAGAATCTAAAACAGAAGAAGCTATTCAGGGTCTTATTAAGGAAGAATGTGAATTTTCAGATGCATATTTCTCATGCTTAAAACCCTCTATAAATAAAACAAGTATAAGTTTTATTTTTAAAAATGGTGGTAGCAAATTAAATTTAACTAAAATAGAGATACCTAATGTTCCATGTGAAAAAACTATAGATAATATATCTTTTGAGAAAGGAGATGATGGACAGAAATTAATTTCTATTGAATGTAATTTTAATAAAAATACTGTAACCTCAGATATAATATTTCATGTAATAGTATACGATTATAATGAAAATCTTAAACTATTTGAAGAACCAAAAGAGTATACCATAAAGGGAAAAATAAGTGGGATAGTAAGATAAGATGAAAAAAAGAAAACAATCTAACCCTTCTCTTCTAAAAACTCTATGACCTCTTTAGAAGCCTCTGCTATTGCTTTTAAATTATCAATTATCTTATTATAGTCTGCATCATACAAAGCTA